>NZ_CP059467.1:2501049-2813680 GCF_017894365.1 Aromatoleum bremense | reverse complement strand
GCCGACGCCCGGGATCAGCACCACGACGAGGAGCATGACGCCAACGAGGAACAGCCACGGCGCGCAGCGCTGCCACTGGCGCATCGACAGCTGGAACGCGGCGAGCCCGGCGCCGACCCCGACCGCCAGGAACAGCGCGTGCCGCAGCAGAAAGTAATGCGACTGGTGGCCAGTGAAGCGGCTGCCTTCGGCGATGGCGATCGACGACGAATAAACCATCACCAGCCCGATCAGCAGGAGCCCGGCCGCCGACCAGATCAGCAGCGGATCGAGTTCGCGCAGCGAATCGGCCGGGCGCATCAGGCGGTTGACGGCGCGACTGGTCTGCGTGCCGCCGTTTGCCGGGCGCGTGGCAAAGAAACCGGCGAACGCGCTGGCGAACTTCATGACGCGTGCACCTCCGGCAGCCGCCGTGCCGCGGCGATGAACACTTCGGCGCGGTGCGCGTAGTTGCGGAACATGTCGAGGCTCGCGCATGCGGGCGACAGCAGCACCGCGTCGCCGGGCTGCGCCTGCTCGTTGGCGCGAACGACCGCGGCGTCGAGGTCGGGCGCGCGCTCGATCGCGACCGCCGATCCTTGCAGCGCCGACTCGATTTGCGCCGCATCCCGCCCGATCAGCACCACCGCGCGCGCGTGGCGCGCAACGGCTTCGCGCAGCGGTGAAAAGTCCTGCCCCTTGCCGTCGCCGCCGGCGATCAGCACGACCGGGCAGTCCATCCCGTCGAGCGCAGCCACGGTAGCGCCGACGTTGGTACCTTTGGAGTCGTCATAGAAGCGCACGCCGTCGCTGCGCTCGGCGACCAGCTCGACCCGATGCGGCAGGCCGCGAAACGCGACGACAGCACCTGTCAGGCGCTGCGGCGCGATGCCCAGGCCGCCTTCGCACAAGGCCAGCGCAGCCAGCGTATTGGCGGCATTGTGCCGGCCAGCAAGAGGCAGGTCGGCCAGCGCGAGCAGGCGCTGCCGGCCGCGTACCAGCCAGGCTTCGCCGGCGACATCCGCGATGCCGTAGTCGTCCGTCGCCGCCGGCGCCGAAGCGCCGAACCGGATCAGCGGGCGTCCGGGCAAGGCCATCGCCGCCACCCGTGCATCGTCGCGGTTGAGCACCTGCACGCCGCCGCCCTCGAAGATCGCGGCCTTGGTGGCAGCGTATTCGTCGAGGTCGGCATAGCGATCGAGATGGTCATCGGTGACGTTGAGCACCGTCGCGGCCTCGGGGTCGAGCGCACGCATCGTCTCGATCTGGAAGCTGGACAGTTCGAGCACCCAGCACTCGGGCAGCGGTGCGCCCTGCGCCAGCCGCTCCATCAGCACGTCGAGGGCGGCCGGGCTGATGTTGCCCGCCGCCACCGCGTCCAGCCCTGCCGATTGCGCGAGGGCTGCGGTGAGCGCGGTGGTGGTGGTCTTGCCGTTGGTGCCGGTGATGGCAAGGATGCGGCTCTGCGCACGCACCCCGAGTTCGTCGAGCGCCTGGGCCAGCAAACTCATCTCGCCGGTGAGCGGCAATCCCCGGCGGCGCGCTTCGGCGGCGACGCCGACACGCGGGTCGAGCCCCGGACTGAGCGCGACCAGGTCGATACCGCGCAGCACCTCCGCGCCGAAGTTGCCGACGACGATCTCGGCCAGCGGGGCATCGGCACGCAGCGCGTCGAGCCCGGGAGGCGTCTGCCGGCTGTCGGCAACCCGCAGGCGCGCCCCGCGCAGCGCACACCAGCGCGCCATCGCCAGCCCGGACTCGCCCAGCCCGAGAACCAGAACGTGTTTTCCGGTCAATGCGCTCATCGCAGCTTCAGCGTCGACAGGCCGAACAGGACCAGCATGATCGTGATGATCCAGAAACGGACCACCACCTGGGTTTCCTTCCAGCCGCCCAGCTCGTAGTGATGATGAAGCGGCGCCATGCGGAAGATGCGCTTGCCGCCGCTGGCCTTGAAATACAGCACCTGGACCATCACCGACAGCGTCTCGGCGACGAACAGCCCGCCCATGATGAACAGCACGATCTCCTGGCGCACGACGACCGCGACCGTGCCCAGCGCCGCGCCGAGCGCGAGCGCGCCGACGTCGCCCATGAACACTTCGGCCGGATACGCGTTGAACCACAGGAAGCCGAGCCCGGCGCCGGCCAGCGCGCCACAGAACACCGCGAGTTCGCCGGCGCCGGCGATGTAGGGCACGCCGAGATATTTCGAGAACCCGGCATGGCCGGCGACATAGGCGAAGATCGCCAAGGCGCCTGCGACCATCACCGTGGGCATGATCGCCAGGCCGTCGAGCCCGTCGGTGAGGTTCACCGAGTGGCTCGTGCCGTTGATGACGAAATACGACAGCGCGACGAAGCCCAGCATCCCGAGCGGGTACGACACGGCCTTGAAGAACGGCACGATCAGCTCGGTCTGCGCCGGTTCGTTGGCCGTCAGGCCGAGGAACAGCGCCGCGGCGAGCGCGATCAGCGAGGTCCACAGGTATTTCCAGCGGCTCGCGAGCCCTTTCGGATCGCGATGCACGACCTTGCGCCAGTCATCGACCCAGCCCACCGCGCCGAAACCGAGCGTCACCAGCAGCGTCACCCACACGTACTGGTTGCGCAGGTCGCCCCACAGCAGCGTCGTGACGGCGATCGCGATGAGGATCAGCGCGCCGCCCATCGTCGGCGTGCCGGCCTTCGTCAGGTGGGACTTCGGTCCGTCGTCACGCACCGCCTGGCCGATCTTCTTCGCCGTGAGCCAGCGAATCAGCGCCGGGCCGAAGGCGAACGAGATCAGCAGCGCGGTCATCGCCGCCATGACCGTGCGCAACGTGATGTAGCCGAACACATTGAAGGCGCGGATGTCCTGGCCCAGCCAGAGGGCGAATTCGAGCAGCATCGATTACTTTGTTTCCGTTGAGGGGGCGCCATTGTGCACCGCCGCAAGGGCGTCCGCCACCCGTTCCATGCGCATGAAGCGCGAGCCTTTGACGAGCACCACGGTGTCGCCATCGAGCTTTCTCGTCAGCGCCGCGACCAGCGCTTCGACGCTCGCGAAATGATGCCCGCCGTCGCCGAAGTTGCTCGCCGCCACCGCGCTCATTTCGCCGAGCGCGAACAGCGCGTCCACACCCTTGCTTTTGGCATAGCCGCCGATCTCGTCGTGTACCTGCGCGCTCGTCCAGCCGATTTCGCCCATGTCGCCGAGGACCAGGATCTTCTGCCCCGGGGTCGCCGCCAGCACGTCGATCCCGGCGCGCAGCGAATCGGGATTCGCGTTGTAACTGTCGTCGAGGACCACTGCGCCGTTCGGCCCGGCCCGCCGCTGCAGCCGTCCCCGTGTGCCCGTGTAGGCCGCGAGTCCTTCAGCGATGGCCTCGGGACTCGCCCCGGCGGCAAGGCACGCCGCAGCGGCCCCGGTCGCGTTCCTGGCGTTGTGTTCGCCCGGCACCTGCAGGTCGACGGCGATGCGCCCTGCCGGAGTCGTCATGTCGACATGGGAGCCAAGCCCGCGCAGCGTGCAGAGGCCGGCGACATCCGCCTCGGGCGTGAGCGCAAAGGTGAGGACGCGACGAGCCGCATTGAGCTTCCGCCAGTACCCCGCCTGCGTATCGTCGGCGTTGATGACTGCGACACCGTCCGGTCCGAGCGCCTCGTAGATCGCGCCCTTTTCGCGGGCGATCCCGATCACCGTGCCCATCCCCTGCAGATGCGCGCGCTGCGCATTCGTCACGACCGCGACGGTGGGCCGCGCGAGGCCGGCGAGATAGGCGATTTCGCCGGGGCGGTTCATGCCCATCTCGACGATCGCCGCACGGTGACTGCTGCGCAGTTCGAGCAGCGTCAGCGGCAGACCGATGTCGTTGTTCAGGTTGCCGGCCGTCGCCAGCACCGCTTCCGCGCCGTAGCCGTCGCGCCGGGCCTGCGCGCGCATGACCGCAGTGCACATCTCCTTGACCGTGGTCTTGCCGTTGCTGCCCGTGACCCCGATCACGGGGATCGCAAAGCGCGCCCGCCAGTGCGCCGCAAGCCGCCCGAGGGCTAGCCGCGTGTCCGCGACGACGAGCAGCGGCAACGGCGACGGGCCGCCCTGCGCGCCCGCCCACTGCGCATCGACGAGCGCCGCAGCCGCCCCTGCGGCCGCCGCCTGCGCGACGAATTCATGGCCGTCGAAGCGTTCGCCACGCAGCGCGACGAAAAGCTGCCCGGCCGTGATCTTCCGGCTGTCGGTTCCCACCAAACCGAACTGCCCCGGCGTCGTCGTGACCACACCCAGAGCTTGCGCCGCTTCGTGCAGCGTCATCATTGGTCTGCTCCCTGGCTTCGATTCCATGCGTGCAGCGCAAGTCGCGCCTGCTCGACGTCGGAGAACGGCAAGCGCACGCCCAGCACCTCCTGGTAAGGCTCATGCCCCTTGCCGGCGAGCACGATCACGTCGTTGGCCCCCGCTTCGCCGATCGCGATGCGGATCGCCTGCGCGCGATCGACGACCGGTTCGGCGTCGGGACCGGCACCCTGCAGGATCGCGTCGATGATTTTCAGCGGATCTTCGCTGCGCGGGTTGTCGCTGGTGATGATGACGCGGTCGGCAAGCGTGCGCGCGACATCACCCATCATCGGCCGCTTGCCCGCGTCGCGGTCGCCGCCGCAGCCGAACACGCACACCACGCGACCACCGCGCGCATGCGCCGTGCTGCGCACCGACTCGAGCACCTTGGCGAGCGCGTCGGGCGAGTGCGCGTAGTCGACGACTATCAGCGGCTCGCCGACGCCGCCCACCAGCTGCATGCGCCCCGCCGGCGGTGTCAGCCGCGACACGGCCCGCAGGATGTCGTCCATCGGCACATCGCGGACCAGCAGCGATCCGATCACCGCCATCAGGTTCGAGACATTGAATGGCGCGACCATGCGTACCTGCACGTCATGAAGCCCGCCGTCCCAGCCGAGCGCGAAGCGCAGGCCCGACGGGACGTGCCGCTCCCCTGCTGCGACCAGCATGCGCGCGCCCGGCACCGCGCCGGCACGGTCCGCGAAGCGCGTATAGCCGATCACCGGCATACCGCCCGCCGCGAGCCGCCGCGCCTGGGCGAGGCCGAAGCCGTCGTCGAAATTGATCACCGCGGCGCGGATGCCCGGCAGGTCGAACAGGCGCGCCTTGGCCGCGGCATAGGTTTCCATGCTGCCGTGGTAATCGAGATGATCGCGGGTCAGGTTCGTGAACACCGCGACGTCGAACTCGACGCCATTGACGCGCTCCTGGTCGAGCCCGATCGACGACACTTCCATTGCCGCCGCGCCAGCCCCCTCGGCGACGAACGCGGCGAGCATGCGGTGCAGTTCGAGCGCGTCGGGCGTCGTATTGCCGCTATCGACGAGCCGGCCGGGAAAACCGCAGCCCAGCGTGCCGATGACGCCGCAGCGCAGGCCAAGCCCGGCCAGCGCGCCGGCGAGCCACTGGCTCACCGTCGTCTTGCCGTTGGTGCCCGTCACGCCGGCGACCCACAGCTTGTGCGACGGACGGGCGTGGATCTCGTGCGCGAGGAAGCCGCCGACGCTGCGCAAGCCGGGCACCGGCAGGGCCGGCACCGACAGCGCTTCGAGCCGCATACCGTCGCTGTCGTCCCACAGCACCGCGGCGGCGCCGCGCTCGATGGCGGCGGCAACGTAGCGGCGACCGTCGGTCGCGAATCCGGGCCACGCGGCAAACAGCTCGCCGCGCTGCAGGCGGCGCGAGTCAGCCGTGATGCCCGCCACGGCGACACCGGCCAGACGCAGCCGTTCGAGGATTTCACGGGCGCGGGCGGCGCTCACATGCCCCTCCGTGCGGTTCGTGCCTGCTCCGCCTTGCTGGCAACCTGCAGCGGAACGAGCGGCGCATCCGGCGCTACGCCCAGGACCCGCAACGCGCCTTCGGTGATCTGCGCGAAAACCGGCGCCGCGACCGTCCCGCCAAAATATTGACCGGCAGAAGGTTCATCGATCATCACCGCTACGATAAGTCGCGGATCGGACGCCGGGGCGAAACCGACAAAGGACGATACATATTTGTTCGCATATCGTCCGCCCTCGATCTTGTGCGCCGTGCCGGTCTTGCCGGCAACGCGGTAGCCGCGGATCTGCGCGCGCGGCGCGGTGCCGCCGGGGCCGGCCGCGAGCTCGAGCATGTACCGCATCTCGCGCGCCGTCTCGACCGAATACACGCGCTTGCCGGCAGCCAGCGGGATGTCGACGCGCGTCAGCGAAAGCGGCAGCAGTTCGCCGTCGCGCGCGAACGCGAGATAGGCGTGCGCCATCTGGATGAGGCTCACGGAAATGCCGTGGCCGAACGACATCGTCGCCTGCTCGATCGGTTTCCACGTCTTCACGGGACGCAGCCGCCCGCTCGCTTCACCGGGAAAGCCAAGATCGAGCGGCGTGCCGAAACCGAGCTCGTTGAACATGCGCCACATTTCCTCGGGAGTGAGGTTCATCGCCATTTTGACCGTACCGACGTTCGACGATTTCTGGATCACTTCCATAACGGTCAGCGCGCCGTGCCGGTGCGAGTCGGAAATCGTCGCCCGCCCGATCGACACCCGCCCCGGCGCGGTGTCGATGACGGTGGTCGGCTCGACCTTGCCGCGATCGAGCGCGAGTCCGACGACGAAAGGCTTCATCGTCGAGCCGGGCTCGTACGTGTCCGTGAAGACGCGGTTGCGCAATTGCGCGCCGCTGAGGTTGGTACGGTTGTTCGGGTTGTAGGTCGGCGCGTTGACCAGGGCCAGCACTTCGCCGGTGCGCACGTCGAGCACCACCGCCGCGCCCGCCTTGGCCTTGTGCGTCTGCATCGCCTGGTTCAGCGCGGAGTAGGCGAGATACTGGATCTTGGCGTCCATCGCCAGCACGAGGTCCTGGCCGTCGTGCGGCGGACGGATCGCCTCGACATCCTCGACAACCTGGCCGCGCCGGTCGCGGATGACCCGCCGCGCGCCGGGCGTGCCGGTCAGCAGCTTGTCGAATGCGAGCTCGACGCCTTCCTGGCCCTTGTCGTCGACGCCGGTGAAACCGAGCACGTGCGCCATCACTTCGCCGCCCGGGTAGTAGCGCCGGTATTCCTGCTGCTGGTGGATGCCGGGAAGCTTCAGCGCGGCGATTTCCTGCGCCAGTTCGGGCGACAGCTGGCGCTTCAGATAGACGAAGTCGTGACTGGTCGCGAGCCGTCCGTTCAGCTCCTCGACACTCGTTTCAAGCAGTTCGGCGAGCTTGCGCCCGTCCGCCGGCGACAGCCGCGCATCCGACGGAATCGCCCAGATCGAGCGCACCGGCGTGCTGATCGCCAGCACGTCGCCGTGCCGGTCGATGACGCGGCCCCGCGTCGCCGGCACCTCGATCGCGCGGGCGTAGCGCGATTCGCCCTTCGCCTGCAGGAACTCGTTGTTGACCCCCTGCAGATACAGCGCACGCCCGACCAGTGCCAGCAGGCAGGCAAGAAGGGCGGACATCACCAGCCGCGAACGCCATGCCGGAAGAACGTTCTTCAGCAGCGGGTTGTGGTTGAAGGGCAACGGGCGCTGTTTCCTCATGCGCACGTCCTCACTTCGGCAGTCCTGGTTCGGCGGACTCGTGCCCTCCTCCCACCGTGAGGACCTGTCCCGGTGCAGGAGGGCGCATGCCGATCCGTTCGCGCGCAATCTTCTCGACCCGCGCATGCGCGGCCCAGGTGCTTTGTTCGAGCTGCAGCTGCCCCCACTCGACTTCCAGGCTCTGGGCGCGCGCCTGTTCCCGCTCGAGCTCCGAGAACAGCTTGCGCGCCTGATGCTGGGCTGCGACCACCCCGAGCGCGCTGCTCACGACGAGCGCGACCAGAAACGCGTCCACGCGGATCATGCCGCGCCCCCTGCCCGCTCAGCGACACGCATCACCGCGCTGCGCGAGCGCGGGTTGGCGGCCACTTCGGCCGGCCCCGGCCGCTGGCTCTTGCCGACGAGCCGCAGGCGCGGTTGCGGCAGTTCGGCCGCCCGCAGCGGCAGCCGCGACGGCAGCTGCGGCGGACGCGATTCGTCACGCATGAAGCGCTTGACGATGCGGTCTTCGAGCGAATGGAAACTGATCACCACCAACCGGCCGCCGGGCTTGAGCCGCTCGACCGCAGCGGGCAGCACTAGCGACAGCTCTTCGAGCTCCTGATTGATGAAAATCCGTAGAGCTTGAAAGCTGCGCGTCGCCGGGTGCTGCCCCGGCTCGCGTGTACGGACCGCTTTTTCCACGATCTCGGCAAGCTGTCGAGTGCTTGCGACAGCCCCCCCTGCCCGAGCAGCTGCAATCGCCTTTGCAATCGCATAAGCAAACCGTTCTTCCCCATAATCCCTGAGCACCTCGGTGATTTGCGCGACCGACGCATCGGCCAGCCATTGCGCCACGGTCTGCCCGCGGCTCGTATCCATCCGCATGTCTAGCGGCGCGTCGAAACGAAAACTCATGCCCCGCGCCGCCTCGTCGAGCTGCGGCGAGGACACGCCCAGATCGAGCAATACGCCGTCGACGTGTTCCAGCCCGAGCCGGTCGAGTTCCTCGGCGAACGCGCTGAACGGGGCGTGGACGACGGTCAGCCGCGGATCGGGCAACGCGCGGGCGACCTCGATCGCGCGGGGATCGCGATCGAACGCGATCAGCCGTCCGCCGGCATCGAGCTTCGCGAGGACTGCCCTGCTGTGGCCGCCGCGGCCGAACGTGCCGTCGACATAGACCCCGCCAGGCTTGATCGCCAACGCCTCGACGGCCTCCGCGAGCAGCACGGTGACATGTTGCGGAGCGGCACTCACAGCGCGAGACTCTCGAATCCGGGGGGTAGCGCGTCGCCCGACAGCGCCAGCATCGTCTCCTGCTGCGCCTGCCAGCCCGCATCGGACCAAAGCTCGAAATGGGCCCCCTGACCGACCAGCCAGACCTGCTTTTCGAGCTGCGCCCATTGCCGCAGCGATGCGGCGAGCAGCACCCGCCCCGCCGCGTCGAGGCCTTCCTCCTGGGCGAAACCGACCAGCAGCCGCTTGAATGCGGACGTGCGCGGATCGAAGCCGGGCATTGCCGCGATCTGGTCGCGAATCGGTTCCCATACCGACAGCGGATAGACGAGCAGGCACTTGTGGGGGTGGGCGGTGATCACCAGGGGCGCGCCATCGGGGACGAGTGCGTCACGATGCCGTGCCGGAATCGCGAGGCGACCCTTCGCATCGAGACTGAGCGCAATGGCTCCCTGGAACATTCATCCCCCGCAATTCTTCTTCGAATGAAACGTCGTATGACACTTTGACCCACCAATTCCCACCGGTTCCCACTCTAGAGGAAAGGTAAACCCCGGTCAAGCCGCAAAAACGGACTTTTCCGTTGCTACACAATGACTTATGAAAAACATAAGGCTCCATATAAACCCTGAAAAATCAAGGCATATGATGGAAATCAATGAAAAATGAGTAAAATGCCGGTAAGGTTTACCCGCGGCGGACTACCCCTTCGCAGGGATGACACGGTGCTTCCGGGAGACTTTCGGGAAGGGGGGGGTGGGAAGTTCGCCGATAAGCCGGGTTCTGTCGAGCGCCTGCGACTCGCATCACAGGCACCGGGCAGTCATTCCTCTGGGCGCCGCGTTGCCGCGGCGCTCAAGCAGCCTACCCGGGAGCAGCGCGAGCCACGCCATTGCTCCCCTATTTGGCCTTGCCCCGGATGGGGTTTGCCGTGCCAGTCCTGTCGCCAGTCCTGCGGTGGGCTCTTACCCGACGAGGCTTGCGCCCTGCCCGCAACGACGCTCAACGCGCGCTGCGCACCATTTCACCCTTGCCTGATCTCCTTGCGGAGCCATCGGCGGTTTGCTTTCTGTTGCACTTTCCGTCGCCTCACGACGCCCGGCCGTTAGCCGGCATCCTGCTCTGCGGGGCCCGGACTTTCCTCCACGCACACGAGTGCACGCAGCGACTGCCTGGCGAACTTCCCGCGGCGATTATACGCGCGCGGTCACCGCGCCGCAGGGATAAAAGCGGCTACGCCTTCCTTCAGCTCGAACGTGCCGACGAGCGGTCCCGGTGGCGTTCCGGCTGCATTCTCCCAGTCCTGCACCTGGCATCCGGCCGTGCTGACGAGATACCAGCGATCCCCCTGATGCAGCGCCCACAGCCGGTCGCCGACCTCGAACACTTCGACGCGTGTCAGTTCGGTGCTGTCGGGATGGATCTCGACGCGCCGCTGGCACTGCGGCAGGCGCGACGCGATGACGGCCTGATTGACCGTGCTGCGCCAGAAATACGGCTTTTCGCGCACCAGGATCAACGCGTGCTGGCTGCCATCGATGACGTAGGCGGTGGCGCTGTTCTCGCACGCGGCCAGCGCCGGCAGCATCGCGACGGCGACGAGGGCACGCAGCACAATCGGCAGGTTCATCGCGACGTCCTGTCAGAGCACGCGCCACGCGACCGTTTCGCCGGCACGCAGCGGCACCAGCGGGTCGTCGTGCAGGTATTCGTAGGCGCTCGGCACTTCCCACGCGTCTTTCGCCAGCGTGATCCGCTCGGTGTTCGGCGCAAGGCCATAGAACGCGGGGCCGTTCAGGCTCGCGAAGGCCTCGAGCCGGTCGAGCGCTCCGGCCTGCTCGAACACTTCGGCGTACAGCTCGATCGCGGCGTGCGCGGTGTAGCAGCCGGCGCAGCCGCAGGCAGCCTCTTTTGCGGCGCGCGAGTGCGGCGCGGAGTCGGTGCCGAGGAAGAACTTCGCGTTGCCCGACGTCGCCGCTTCGACCAGCGCGCGGCGGTGGGTTTCGCGCTTGAGCACCGGCAGGCAGTAATGATGCGGGCGGATGCCGCCGGCGAAAATCGCGTTGCGGTTGAGCAGCAGGTGATGTGCCGTCACGGTCGCGCCGACATTGGGGCCGGCGTCCTGCACGAAGCGCGCGGCCTCGACGGTCGTGATGTGCTCGAAGACGACGCGCAGGGCGGGAAAGCGCGCCACCAGCGGCGCCAGGACCTGCTCGATGAATACCTGCTCGCGGTCGAACACGTCCACGTCGCCGTGTGTGACCTCGCCATGCACGCACAGCACCATGCCGAGCTTTTCCATGCGCTCGAGCACCGCGTGGACTTTTTCGATGCCGGTCACGCCCGCGTCGGAGTTCGTCGTCGCGCCGGCAGGATACAGCTTGACGGCGACGACCGCGCCGCTCGCCTTCGCGCGGTCGATTTCATCGGGCGGCGTGTTGTCGGTGAGGTACAGGCTCATCAGCGGCTCGAAGCGCAGGCCGGGCGGCACCGCGGCGAGGATGCGGGCACGGTATTCGAGCGCCTGCGCGGCAGTCGTCACCGGCGGTCGCAGGTTCGGCATGATCAGCGCGCGACCGAAACGGCGAGCGGTATGCGGCACGACCGTCGCCAGCGCTGCGCCATCGCGCACGTGCAGATGCCAGTCGTCGGGGCGGATCAGGGAAATCGTCTGCATGATGATCTTCGATTCGAAAGAGAAGCCCGGATGCGGGAATTCGGAGTCGGGAAGCTGGAACGGGGTTCGGGATGCGGCGCCGGCAATTATAGGCGCGGTTCAATCTCCCCTGAGTTCCAGCGCCCGCGCATAGAGCGCGTTCTTCGCCGCGCCGGTGATATCCGCTGCGAGCCGTGCGGCGGTCTTGACCGGCAGCTCCGCGATCAGCAGCGCCAGCACCCGCTCGGCCTGCGGATCCAGTCCTTCGCGCGCGGGCGCCCCTGACACCACCAGCACGAATTCGCCGCGCACCCGGTTCGGGTCCTCGGCAAGCCACGCCGTCGCCTCGCCGAGCGGCACCCGCACGATCTGCTCGAACAGCTTCGTCAGCTCGCGCGCGATCACGATCTCGCGCTCGGCTTCGAGCACTGCGGCGAGGTCCGCGACGCATTCGACGATGCGGTGCGGCGACTCGTAGAACACCAGCGGCACCGCGAGGGCGCGCAGCGCCTCGATGTCCGCGCGGCGCGCGGCGGACTTCGGCGGCAGGAAGCCGACGAAATGAAAGCCGTTGTCAACAAAGCCGGCCGCCGACAGCGCGGCGATCGCGGCGCACGGGCCGGGAACGGGCACCACCGGGAAGCCCGCCTCGCGCACCCGCGCGACCGCGCGTGCACCGGGGTCGGAGATTGCCGGCGTGCCGGCGTCGCTGATCAGCGCCACGTGCTGCCCCGCCTGCAGCATGCGGATCACCTGCCCGGCGGCCGCCTGCTCGTTGTGCTCGTGCAGCGCGACGAGTCGTGTAGCGATGCCGAGTGCATCGAGCAGGCGCTGGCTGTGGCGCGTGTCCTCGGCCGCGATCACATCCACGCCCGCCAGCACGGCCTGCGCGCGCGCGCTGATGTCCTGCAGGTTCCCGAGCGGCGTCGCCACCACATACAATGACGGCGTACTTGAAAGGGGCGAGGAGCCGTGAGCCATGAAAGGTGACCAGAACGTGAAGGAAGGCGCCATTGTCGGCGCCCCCGCGACCCGGAAGCAAGCGTCGGGAGCGGCAGCCGAAGCGCTCGCCGAACGCTTCCTCGCGCGCCGGGGGCTCGTCGTGCTGGCGCACAACGTGCGCTGCCGCGGCGGCGAGATCGATCTGGTGTGCCTCGACCAGGGCGTTGTCGTGTTCGTCGAAGTGCGGCTGCGCACCAACCCGCGCTTCGGCGGCGCCGCGGCCAGCATCACGCTGGCCAAGCAGCGGCGCATCGTCCTCGCGGCTCGGTGGTGGCTGGCGGGGGCCGGCCGCCGTCATGCCGGACGGCCATGCCGTTTCGACGCGGCGCTGCTCGCCGACCTCGACGAGGACGGCGTCGAATGGCTGAAAGCCGCCTTCGACGCCGATGGATCGTAAGCACGTGGCAAAGACGCTTCACCGCTCGCCCGTGCGACGCGGCGTCCGCGCGCCCGCATGCTAGACTTTTGCCCCCGACGAAGTGACCCGAAGGCCGCCCATGGACCTCATCCATCGCATCTCCAGACAATTCGAAGACAGCGCGCGCATCAAGCTCGACGCGCTCGAAGCGCTCGCCGCGCCGATCGCCGGGGCTGTGGAAATCATGATCGGCAGCCTGTTGAACAACGGCAAGATCCTGGCGTGCGGCAACGGCGGCTCGGCCGCGGACGCGCAGCATTTCGCGGCCGAACTGGTCAATCGCTTCGAGATGGAACGCCCTCCGCTCGCGGCGATCGCGCTGACGACCGACAGTTCGACCCTGACATCGATCGCCAACGATTACGACTTCACGCAGGTATTCTCCAAGCAGGTGCGGGCGCTCGGACATCCCGGCGACGTGCTGCTCGCGATCTCGACAAGCGGAAACTCGCCCAATGTCGTGGAGGCGATCGCGGCCGCGCACGAACGCGAAATGCGCGTCATCGCGCTGACCGGCAACGGCGGCGGACGCATCGGAGAGCTGCTCGGCGACGGCGACGTCCATCTGTGCGTTCCGGCGCAGCGCACCGCGCGCATCCAGGAAGTTCACCTGCTGACCCTGCACTGCCTGTGCGACGGCATCGATTGTCTGTTACTCGGAGTAGAAGACCAATGAGCGAATCACGCCCGCAAGTCACGCGCCGGACCTTCCTTCTCGGCCTGACCGCCACAGCCGCGCTGCCGGTCCTGCAAGGTTGCTTCCCCCTCGTCGCCGGCGGCGTCGGGGCCGGAGCGGCGATGGTGGCCGACCGGCGCACGTCGGGGGCCTACGTCGAGGACGAAGGGATCGAATGGCGCGCCGCCAGTGCGCTGCGCGACCGCATGGGCGACGCGGTGCACGTCAACGTGACCTCGTTCAACCGCAACGTCCTCCTCACCGGCGAAGCGCCTAGCGAAGCGCACCGCGCCGAAATCGAACGCGTCGTCAGCGGCGTGTCGAACGTGCGCGGTATCACGAACGAAGTGCAGGTCGCCGGCATCGCATCGCTGACGTCGCGCAGCAACGACTCGGTCATCACGTCGAAGGTCAAGGCCCGCTTCGTCGACGCCGCGACCTTCGGTGCGCACCACGTCAAAGTCGTCACCGAAGCCAGCACCGTCTATCTGCTCGGCCTGGTCACGCGCCGCGAAGCCGATGCCGCAACCGACGTCGCGCGCACCACCTCCGGCGTACGCAAGGTTGTGCGGGTATTCGAATACATCACAGACCAGGAAGCGCGCCGGCTCGACGGCCAGCGCAGCAGCGGTACGTAACAGGCGTTTTGCGAACCGGCGGCGGCCGCGCTGCGGCCTGCGCCTAGCGTCCCGTGTGCGCGAGCGCGGCGAGCAGCCTGTCATGGACGCCGCCGAATCCCCCGTTGCTCATCACCAGCACATGGTCCCCGGGCCGCGCTGCTGCCGCGACGTCGGCGACGAGCCGGTCGAGATCGTCGTACGTCGCACCCCGCTCGCCGAGCGGCGCCAGCGCGCCGGCAACGTCCCACCCCAGCCCGTTTGCGTAGCAATAGACGCGATCCGCCTGCGCGAGGCTCTCCGGCAGCCGGTCCTTCATGACGCCCAGCTTCATCGTGTTGGAGCGCGGCTCGAGCACCGCCAGGATGCGGCCTGCGGGTTCGCGCCGGCGCAGGCCTTCGACGGTCAGCGCGATCGCGGTCGGGTGGTGGGCGAAGTCGTCATACACGGTGATGCCGCGGACCTTTCCGCGCACTTCCATGCGGCGCTTGATTCCCCGGAAGCCGGCCAGGCTCGCGATCGCCTGCGCCGGCGTCACGCCGACATGGCGGGCTGCGGCAATCGCCGCCAGCGCATTGCTGCGGTTGTGGCTGCCGCTCATCGGCATCGCCACGCTGCCGACGATTTCGTCGCGCAAGCGGAATACGGCTTCGCTCTCATCCGCGCCCGCTGCCGCCGACCATTGCGCCCCGTTGCCGAACCATTCGAGCTCGGACCAGCAACCGCGCGCCACCACCCGCCTCAGGCTCTCCTCGGCGGCGTTCGCAATGATCCGGCCCGATGCCGGAATCGTGCGCACGAGATGATGGAATTGCGTTTCGATCGCGGCCAGATCGCTGAAGATATCGGCGTGATCGAACTCGAGGTTGTTCAGGATCGCGGTGCGCGGCCGGTAATGGACGAACTTCGACCGCTTGTCGCAGAACGCCGTGTCGTATTCGTCGGCCTCGATGACGAAGAACGGGGAATCGGTGAGGCGCGCCGAAACGCCGAAATTGCCCGGCACGCCGCCGACGAGGAAACCGGGCTCGAGACCGGCGTCCTCGAGCATCCACGCGAGCATCGACGTCGTCGTCGTCTTGCCGTGCGTGCCCGCGACCGCGAGCACCCAACGCCCCTGCAGCACGTTCTCGGCCAGCCACTGCGGCCCCGACACGTATGGCAGGCCGCGATCGAGAATCGCCTCGAGCAGCGGATTGCCGCGCGACACCGCGTTGCCGATGACGTAGACATCCGGCGCGAGATCGACCTGCACCGCGTCGTAGCCTTCGGTCAGGCCGATTCCCTGGGCCTCGAGCTGAGTGCTCATCGGCGGGTAGACGTTCGCGTCGCAGCCGGTAACGGTGTGCCCCGCCGAGCGGGCCAGCAGCGCAACGCCTCCCATGAAGGTGCCGCAGATGCCGAGAATGTGGATATGCATGAAAACTCCGGGAGCCGGGCGGCGTCTGAGGGTGATTGAAACCCGTCCGTGTAGAATGGGCGGCATTCTACATCGACCGTCTGCCGGACTCGCGACCATGACTTCCCGCGCGAATGCTTCCCGAAGCGGCAACCTGCGGCGCGGAGTTGCCGCGCTCGCCGCCCGCATGATGGCCGAGGACGGCATCAGCGACTTCGGCTTCGCGAAACGCAAGGCAGCCCGCCAGCTCGGCATCTCCGAATCCGAAGCGCTGCCCAACAACGCCGAGATCGAAGCCGAGCTGCGCGCGTGGCAGGCCCTGTACCAGGACGAAGAGCAGGCCGAGCGCCTGCTCGAAATGCGCTGCGCGGCGATCGAGGTGATGCGCCTGCTGGGCGAGTTCCGACCCTACCTCACGGGCGGCACGCTCGACGGCACCGCCGGGCGCTACACCGAAGTCGACATCGAGCTGTATCCCGAAAGCGCCAAGGACGTCGAGATCTTCTTCCTCAACCACGACATCGGCTACGAGCACCGCGAACCCCGGCGCGGCGCCGCGAATGCTCCGGAAGCGATCCTGAGCTTCGATTGGAACCACGTGCCGATCAGGCTTTCGCTCTACACCGTCCAGGCCGAGCGCGTCAGCCGCCGCAACATCGAGCGCGCACGCCTGCCGGCGGTCGAAGCGCTCGTTCAGGCAAGCGAAGGCCGGAGCGCATGAAGCGGGTCGGCGGGCGTCACCTCATCGTCGTCGCCGTCGCGGTGCTCGCCGCGGTGGCCGGTTTCCTGGTTTCTCGCGGCACATCCGATCCGGCCCCCGCCGCACAGGTCGATCCGGCGGCCGGGAACGCGATTCTCGCGCTGGCGCTGCCCGATTCGCACGGCGAACTGCAGGCGCTGCAGCAATGGCACGGCCGGGTGCTGGTGGTCAACTTCTGGGCGACGTGGTGCCCGCCGTGCCTGACCGAGATTCCGGACTTTGCCGCGGTCAGCCGCGGCTTTGCCGATTCCCCGGTCCAGTTCGTCGGCCTCGCCATCGACAAGGCCGAGAGCGTGCGAAAATTCGGCGCGGAGCACGACGTCCCGTATCCGCTCTTGATCGGCACGCAGCAAACGCTGGGGCTGACCACCGCGCTCGGAAACGCCGTACAGGCGCTGCCCTACACGATCATCTTCGACCGCACCGGGAAGATCGCACACATCAAGCTCGGCACCTTGAATCGCACTGAACTAGAAGGCAAAATCCGCGCACTCCTCGGCGAGTAATTCACCGCACCGCGCCGCGAGGCACTGGACAAAATGCGCCTAATTGCGGCAAACTTGCCGGCATGACGCGCCAAAAACGCAGTAAAAACCCAGATGCCGCGCCCCCGCCGCAGCCCCGGATCCTGGTCCTGCACGGGCCAAACCTCAACCTTCTCGGCACCCGCGAGCCCGATGTCTACGGCCGCACGACGCTTGCCGACATCCATTCCGCGATGGAAGCCCGCGGGCGCGCCGAAGGCGTCCTGGTCGAGTCGTTCCAGAGCAACCACGAAGGCCAGCTGATCGACCGGGTGCAGGCGTCTCCGCTGGAAGAGATCAGCTTCATCATCCTCAATCCGGCCGCTTACGCCCATACCAGCGTCGCGCTGCGCGACGCCCTCCTCGCGGTCGCGATCCCGTACGTCGAGGTGCATCTTTCCAACATTCATGCCCGTGACGCCTTCCGGCATCACTCCTATTTTTCCGACTGTGCAGCCGGCGTGATCTGCGGACTGGGCCCGTACGGCTACCTGGCCGCGCTCGAATACGCGCTCTCGCAGCTCCGGAAACCCTGACACCAAAACCCCCGGGCGCCCCCGTACGGCGGCGCCCCGCTCGGAGAACAGCATGGATCTGCGCAAGCTGAAGAAGTTGATCGACCTCGTCCAGGAGTCGGGCATTTCCGAACTGGAAGTCACCGAGGGCGAAGAGAAGGTCCGTATCGCCAAACACAGCACCGCCCCCGTTTCGAACTACCTCACGCAGATGCCGGCGAGCGTGCCGCAATTTGCGGCCCCGGCCCCGGCGATCGTGCTCACTCCGCCCGTCGATGACGTACCCGAAGGCATGGTCGTGAAATCGCCGATGGTCGGCACGTTCTATCGCGCCTCGGCGCCGGGCGCGAAACCCCTCGTCGATGTCGGCCAGACCGTCGCAGTCGGCGACCGCCTGTGCATCATCGAAGCGATGAAGCTGATGAACGAGATCGAATCCGAGTTCGCCGGCACGGTGAAGGCGGTCCTCGTCGAAAACGGCCAGCCGGTCGAATACGGCCAGCCGCTGTTCATCATCGCCTGAACGCCCTCATGTTCGAAAAGATACTGATCGCCAACCGTGGTGACCAGCCGCCGGCAGGCGGCGCAGCGGCGCAGCCAAATCGCGCGGCACGCGCAGCGTGCGGGCGCGATTTCGCCGCGGAGGCACCTCATGTTTGAAAAGATCCTGATCGCCAACCGCGGCGAAATCGCACTGCGTGTGCTGCGCGCGTGCCGCGAGCTGGGCATCCGCACCGTCGCAGTGCACTCGGTCGCGGACACCGAAGCGAAGTACGTCAAGCTCGCCGACGAGTCGGTGTGCATCGGCCCGGCGCAGTCGGCGCTGAGCTACCTGAATGTCCCCGCGATCATCTCGGCGGCCGAAGTCACCGACGCCGAAGCCATCCATCCGGGCTACGGTTTCCTGTCCGAGAACGCCGACTTCGCCGAACGCGTCGAGCAGTCCGGCTTCGTCTTCATCGGCCCGCGTTCCGACACGATCCGGCTGATGGGCGACAAGGTCAGCGCCAAGGATGCGATGAAGGCCGCCGGCGTGCCATGCGTACCGGGTTCGGAAGGCGCGCTGCCCGAGGAGCCGAAGGAGATCGTCAAGATCGCCCGCGCCGTCGGCTACCCTGTCATCATCAAGGCGGCCGGCGGCGGCGGCGGTCGCGGGATGCGGGTCGTCCACACCGAGGCGGCGCTGCTCAACGCGGTCGCGACGACGCGCGCCGAAGCCGAAGCGGCGTTCGGCAACCCGATCGTCTATATGGAAAAATTCCTCGAGAACCCGCGTCACATCGAGATCCAGGTGCTCGCCGACGAACACGGCAACGCGGTCTATCTCGGCGAACGCGACTGCTCGATGCAGCGCCGCCACCAGAAAGTCATCGAGGAAGCTCCCGCGCCGGGCATCGACCGCAAGGCCATCGCGAAAGTCGGCGAGCGCTGCGCCGAAGCCTGCCGCACGATCGGTTACCGCGGCGCGGGCACGTTCGAGTTCCTCTACGAGAACGACGAGTTCTACTTCATCGAGATGAACACGCGCGTGCAGGTCGAGCATCCCGTCACCGAGATGATCACCGGCATCGACATCGTGCAGGCGCAGATCCGCATCGCGGCCGGCGAAAAGCTGTGGTTCCGCCAGCGTCACGTCGAATTCCACGGCCACGCGATCGAGTGCCGCATCAACGCCGAGGATCCGTTCAAATTCACTCCCTGCCCGGGAAAGATCACAAACTGGCACACGCCGGGCGGACCCGGCATCCGCGTCGATTCGCACGTCTATAACGGCTACACGATCCCGTCGCATTACGATTCGATGATCGGCAAGCTGATCGCGTTCGGCGACACGCGCGAACAGGCGATCCGGCGGATGCGGATCGCGCTGTCGGAAATGGCGGTCGAAGGCATCAAGACGAACGTGCCGCTGCACCAGGAGCTGATGCTCGATGCACGCTTCGTCGAGGGCGGCACGAGCATCCATTACCTGGAGCACAAGCTCGCCGAACGCAACGAAGTCAAGAACCTTGCCTGACCAGGCCACGGACGCGCACATCATGTGGATCTCGGTAACCCTGCAGGCCGAAGCGCACAAGGCCGAAGCGCTGTCCGAGGCGCTGATGGACGCCGGCGCGCTGTCGATCAGCATCGAGGACGCCGACGCCGGCACCGACGCCGAGAAGCCGCAGTTCGGCGAACCCGGGCATCATCCGGTCGGGCTGTGGGATCACAGCCGCGTCATCGCGCTGTTCGATGCCGACGCCGACCTCACCGTCGCGCTCGCCCGCGCGGCGGCCGACGCCGGCTTCGATGCGGTGCCGCCTTTCACGCTCGAAGAGATCGCCGAGCAGAACTGGGTGCAGCTCACCCAAAGCCAGTTCGAGCCGATCCGCGTCACCGATCGGATGTGGATCGTGCCGTCGTGGCACGCCGCGCCCGACCCGGCGGCGATCAACATCGAGCTCGATCCCGGCATGGCTTTCGGCACCGGCTCGCATCCGACGACGCGCCTGTGCCTGGAGTGGCTGTGCGACGCGGTGCAGCCGGGCGACAGCGTGCTCGACTACGGCTGCGGCTCGGGCATTCTCGGCATCGCGGCAGTGCGCCTCGGGGCGGGCGACGTGCTCGGCATCGACATCGACGACAAAGCGCTCGACGCCGCGCGCGACAATGCCGGGCGCAACCACGTCGCGCTGCGGCTGCAGCACTCCCGCCAGCCACTCGACGCGCGCTTCGACGTCGTCGTCGCCAACATCCTGACGAATCCGCTGTGCGTGCTGGCGCCGCTGCTCGCGGCCCGCGTCGCTCCCGGCGGCAGGATCGCGCTGTCCGGCGTGCTCGAGACGCAGACCGAACAGGTGATCGCGGCATACGCACCGTTCCTGCCGCTGCGCGTTGGTGCAGTACATGAAGGCTGGGCGCGGCTCGAAAGCGGCTCTCCGCGACAAACCGGGAGCCAGTGATGTTCGCGCGCTGCCCGGCCTGCCAGACGGTATTCCGGGTGCAGCCGGAGCAGTTGCGCGTGCATCAGGGCGAGGTCCGCTGCGGACGCTGCTACGCGTCGTTCAACGCGCTCGATCGCGTGCTGCACGTCGCGCCCGCAGCATCGGCACCCGCCACACACGTGCCCCAATCGCCCGCTACCGCAGCGCCCCGCACCCCCGAATCGGTTCCGGACCGCGACGACCGCTTCTTCATCCTCGACGACCCACCTTCGGCCCCTGCGGTGACACAACAGGGTGCTGATGACCGAACAGAAACAGGAACCGGGCCGGGTGCCGCCACCGGGCGGGAGGCCGAAATCAAAATCCCGCAGCTCGACGATTTCAGCGACAGCCTGGATTTCGAGATCCCGGAAACTTTCCTGACCTCCCGCCCAGTCGCCGCGCAGCCGCCCGTACATTCCGCGCAGTCGTGGCCCCGGCAAGGCGGTTACGAGACGCTTGACGCGTTTGACAAGTTCGTCGACCGCCCGCAGCCCCCGTTCGACGCCGCCGGCGACGGAGACCGGGGCGAGTCCGAAGCCGCTGCGACATTCATCCCGGAGCCGTTCGAACCATGGGATCACCACGAGCCCGTCCTGCCGGGCGACGGGCATTTTTCCATCGCAACGGGCGACACGGCCGCCGAAGATGACCCCCTGCCGCCGATCCGGCGCGCGCGCACCGGCGGCATCGCGCCGCAACCGCTCGACGCCCCCGCTGCGCCCGCAAGCGCGACGCTACCGGCGCGCCAGGATGACGATGACGAACCGCCGGCCGGACACGCTTCCTCCCGCGCCCAGGCAGCCGATGAGGCGAACGAGGGCGAGCATCTCGACGCGACCTACGGCCCACCGGCTTCGTCCGGCAAGCGCTGGCTGCCCGGCTTGGGAGTCGGCATCCTGCTGGGCGCGCTGGCGGTGCAGAGCGTCTTTGTCTTCCGTGACGACATCACCCGCAGGTGGCCGCAGTTGCGCCCGGCCTACCTCTCCGCGTGCGCGCACCTGAAATGCACGCTGCCGCTGCCGCGCGTCGCCGGCGCGATCAGCATCGAAGCCTCGGAGCTGCAATCCGAGCCCGGCCGCGCCGCGCGCTTTGTGCTGAACGCGACGATCCGGAACCGCGCCCCCCACCCTCAGGCCTATCCGCATCTCGAACTGACGCTGACCGACGTCCAGGACCAGCCGCTCGTGCGCCGCGTGCTGGGGCCGGCGCAATGGCTCCCCGCCGGCCTCCTCGAACAGGGAGGCGCCGAACGCAGCTTCGACGCCGGACGCGACATCGTCGTGCAATTGCCGTTCGAGGCCCCGGGCGTCGAGGCCACCGGCTACCGGGTCTATGCTTTCTATCCGTGAACCGGCCCGCCTGCACGCGCTCAGGCGGCTGCCGGGCCCGTCTCCGATAATCTGGAACCCCGATGCAACATCGCTCCCCGGACACCCGCCAAAGCCCGTTCAAAGGCAAGACCGGCCTGCTACGGATCTGGAACGCCCTTCGCTACTCGTTCGCCGGACTGCGCGCCGCGCTCGAACATGAAGACGCGTTTCGCCAGGAATGCCTGCTGGCCGCCGTACTGGTCCCGCTCGCGCTCTTCATGCCGGCCAGCGGTGCGGGCAAAGCGCTGCTCGTCGGCAGCGTGCTGCTGCTGCTGATCGTCGAACTCGTCAACTCCGCGATCGAAGCGACCGTCGATCGCGTATCGCTGGAGCATCACCTGTTGGCCAAGCGAGCGAAAGACATCGGCAGCGCGGCGGTGCTGCTCGCGCTGGTCAATCTCGCGATAGTCTGGGGACTGGTGATCTTCGGTTGAAGCCGCTCCTGGGCAAGGAGTGCGCGCGGCATGGCAGTGGTCAAGAGGTTGTTTGAGCGAAAGGTGGCGTGAGAAGAAACACCCGTGCTACAGGCGCCGGGCGCTTGCCACGCGGCGACAGCCACGGCCGGTTCTTCACCACGGCACTCGACTTGATATGTTTTTAATATTAAAAACGTATCAATCAGATATTTATTCCATTGTTTTTCCAGAGGTTTTCCTGTTATTTTGATTTTTACACTTTTACAGGAAAACGCTCATGAAGGCGCTTGATCATCAGCAACAGCTCTTCATGGTCGAATCCGACCAACTTTACCGTACGTGGATCGAAGCGCTCAGGCACGCCCGCTCCTATCGCTACGGCATGCGCTGGGTGTCGTCGAAAGGGCGGCAATACCTCGTGCGACGACACGACGCACGCGGCAATGGCAAGTCGCTCGGCCCACGCAACACCGAAACAGAAGCCACCTTTGCCGCGTTTGCCGAAGGCAAGGCGCGCGCCGATGCGCGTTTGCAGCAGTTGTCGCGACGCATGAAGGAACAGGCCCGGTTAAACAAGGCCGCCCGGCTGGGCCGGCTGCCGACCATCGTCGGCGAGGTATTGCTGGCGCTGGCAGCCTCGAATGTGGCGCGGGATTTCTGCGTGGTCGGCACACACGCGATTCACGGTTACGAGGCCATGGCCGGTGTGCACTGCCAGATGGAGTTGCTGGCGTCGGGCGATGTGGACCTCCTTTACGACCCGCGTCGACGACTTGCCCTCGTGACGGACAAACTGGAGGGTCACGGCCTGCTGGGCCTGCTGCAGAAGGTCGACGCCAGCTTCGAAAGGCTGCCGGACACCCGCTTTCGCGCTGCCAACAGCAATGGTTTCACGGTCGATCTCATCATCCCCGAACGCGAATTGCAGATCACGGAGGCCGTCACCTTCGGCGCCGACGATCTCGTCGCGGTCGAAGTCCCCAACCTGCACTGGCTCGTCAATGCACCAAAGCTGGACGTGGTCGCCATCGCCGCCAATGGCGCACCGGTAATGATGCGCGTCCCCGACCCGCGCGCCTTCGCCCTGCACAAGGCCTGGCTATCGCAGCAACCGGACCGCGAACCGGTCAAGAAGCGCCGCGACCGTGCACAAGCCGTGATGGTTGCGGCACTGGTGCAGACCCACCTGCCGGCGCTGCCCTTCGACACCGCCAGTCTCAAATTCTTCAGCGTCGACATGCTCGCCCGCGCGCGCAGCGCCATCGAGCAGGATTCAGACATCCGACTACCTGGAATCGATTTTTAGAACATGACCACGCTCATCAGTTTCTCGGCAGGGGCCGTACTTTCTTCGTGCGCGCTTCGTCGTTTGAACGTAACCGTTCAGACCTCACCCGGATTTTCATTGGTTGCCCGGCGTAGTCTTGCGGGATAACGCCGGCTTCGAAGACGGCGTATGCGATGAAGCTGAGCGATCATGACCTGCGACAGATGGACGAGGGCTGGCCTTGCTGGAAAAGGCGATGGGGCACGCCGTGCCCTTGGATAACTAAGCAGGAAACTGTCGCTCCTTATCGCGCGGGGGCGTCAAAGGAACGACACTTTTGTGTCACGCAATGCAAAACGCATCTCGCAACAAGAACAGATGGCCGAACGTCAGTGAGCACCGTAATGGAGCCAGTCTGGAGAAACAAGGGGCGCGATCGGGGCAAGAATGGGACGGGGGTGTCATTCGGCTGAAACCCCTCCCGGGCCCCGAGTGGCTTGCCGACCCGGGAGCGAAAAGACGTCACCGATGGCGTCAGCGCGTGACCCGCGTCGTGCCCGCGTCCCGCACCAGGCGAACGCGTTCGCCGATGCGGAAGTTCTCGCCGCCGTCCTCCTGCACCACCGCAAGCACCTGGCCGTTCTCGAGCCGCACGGTGACTTCGACGCCCGGCTGGCGCGTCGCGCCTTCCTCTACCGCAGCGCCCGCCAGACCGCCCGCCACCGCACCGATCACCGTCGCGATCGCCTGTCCGCGCCCGCCGCCGACGCCGCTGCCTGCTATCCCGCCGACCGCCGCACCGGCCAGCGGTCCCACTGGCGTCTTCGTGCCTTCGAGCTTCACTGCGCGCACCGCTTCGACAGTGCCGTACTGGACGACCATCGTGCGCCGCGCCTCGCCGCGCTCGTAAGCGTCACCGCCGAGGCCGGACGCGCAACCCGTCACGCCGAGCGCCGCGACCAATGCCGCGACCAGCGCGAGCCGTTGCGTTTTACTGCGAGTTTTACTGCCATTCACCCTCATCCCGCTCACCATAACGCCTCTCCAAATGCTGCTGCATACCGTTCGGCAATGTCGTTGCGCGCGGGCGCATGGTTCTGCCCGCCGCGGTGCCCAATCTTGATCGCCCCCATCACCGACGCGAGCCGCCCCGTCCGCCACCAGTCGTAGCTGTTCGCAATGCCGTAAAGGAAACCCGCGCGATACGCGTCGCCGCAGCCGGTCGGATCGACCAGCTGGTCGGGCGCGACACAGGGAATCGCGATGCACCGGCCTTCCGCGTAGATCTGCGAGCCTTCCGGCCCGAGCGTCACGACCAGCGCTTCAACCTCTTCGGCGAGTTCGGCGAGCGTGCGCCCGGTCTTCTCGCTCAGCAACTTCGCCTCGTAGTCGTTGACCGTGCAGTAACGAGCCAGTTTCAGGCATTCCAGCAGCTCGCCGCCGGAAAACAGCGGCATCCCCTGCCCGGGGTCGAACACGAACGGAATCCCCGCCTCGGCGAACTGCGACGCGTGGTTCAGCATGCCGTCGCGCCCGTCCGGAGACACGATGCCGAGCTTCACGCCCGCGGCGTCCTGCACGCGGTTCAGGTGCGAATGATTCATCGCCCCCGGATGGAACGCGGTGATCTGGTTGTCGTCCAGATCCGTCGTGATGAAGGCCTGCGCGGTGAATGTGTCGGGCACGTGCGTCACGTGGTCCTCGCGCAGGCCGAGCTTGCGCAGCCGTTCCCGGTACGGTCCCGCATCGTCGCCGACCGTCGCCATGATCAGCGGATCGGCGCCGAGCAGCTTGAGGTTATAGGCGATGTTGCCCGCGCAGCCGCCGAACTCCCGCCGCATGTCGGGCACGAGGAACGACACGTTCAGGATGTGGATCTGTTCGGGGAGAATGTGGCTCTTGAAACGATCATGAAAGACCATGATCGTGTCGTAGGCGACGGAGCCGCAGACGAGAATGGACATGGCACACCTACCGGACGGAAAAGGCGGCCATTATAGAACTCTTACTCACCCGCCCGCGGACGCACACACACGGCAACAGCGCGCGCTCAGATCACCGCGCGCAGCTTTGCCGCCATCTCCTCGAGCGCCTCGCGCGGCGGATTCTTCGCCGGCCACGCCAGCGCCAGCCCGTCGCCTTCCCAGCGCGGCAGCACGTGGATGTGGAAATGGAACACCGTCTGCGCCCCGGCCAACTCGTTCGCCTGGAACAGCGTCACACCCTCGCAGCCGTACGCCTTCTTGACCGCCCGCGCCACCCGTGCCGCCGTCCGGAACACCGCCGACGCCAGATCGTCGTCGAGTTCGTAGATGTTGGCGCGATGCGGCTTCACGACCACCAGCGCATGGCCGGGATTGACCGACTGCAGGTCCATGAAGGCGAGCGTCGAGTCGTCTTCGAATATCTTCGACGCCGGCAACTCGCCTTTGGCGATACGGCAGAACACACAGGTTTCCATGCTTTCTCCTCGGGTTGGCGGGACTTGTTGTCACCGCATCGTAACGGCCAGATCACGGTGCCGCAACGCGGCGTTTCGAGAATGGCGTCACCGCTACCAACGAGGTCAGACGTCATGCTCCAGGCACTGCAACAACCCGCTGCCCGTACAGATCGCAGGCTCCAGGTCGGGCTCGCGAGCTGCGAAACCGAAATCTTGGAAGCGCACGGCGGGCCCTCGGCTCAAGGATCAGCACGCATCGCCACTCGAATACCACGTCTTCCCGCGCTGCCCGCTTCCTCTGGACCACCTGCGCGGCGATCTGCCCGTCGAAGCACCGCCCAGTGATCAAGGGTTATCTGCGGGCCGGCGCTTGGGTGTACGGCGGACCCAGGTGGGCGTCGGGCCTCAACACCGCCGACTTGCCGATGCTGCTGCCCATGAACAAGGCGGGCGGCAAATACGCCAGACTTTTCCTGGGACGCCCGCTTACAGCATCCGCTCGTAGATCGCTCGCATCCCCGATGCAGTCTGCTCCCACGAAAACGTCCGCGCTCGCAGCCTCCCCCGCTCCCGGAGGGTATTGCTCAGCGAGGAGGCGCCGGCCAAAGCCAGCATCGCGTCACGCCAGTCCGTGACCGCGAAGGAGTCCACCAGCAGCGCCGCGTCCCCCGCGACCTCCGGCACTGCGGACGCTGTCGACGCGATCACCGGCACGCCTGCCGCAAAAGCCTCGAGCACCGGCAAGCCGAAGCCCTCGTACAGCGAGGGAAACACCATCACACTCGCCAGGCCGAGCAATGCCGGCAAGTCCTCGTCCGCAACATACTCCAGCCAGCGCACCTGCGCATGCTCGCCGGCACGCAAGCGTGCTACCAAGGCGTTGCAGCCCCAGCCGTTCCGTCCGATCACGATCAGCGGCAACTCGTGCCGCGTCCCAATCGGCAACGCGCCATGCGCGGCGATCAGGAGTTCGAGATTCTTGCGCGGCTGCAGCGTTCCGATGAAGACGAAAAACCGGTCGGGCAAGCAATACGCCCGACGCACCCGGTCACGGGCTTCCGCCGTAGGGCGCTCAAACCAGCGACCGTCCACACCGAGCGGCACCACGCTCACACGCTCTTCCGCTACCCCGAACCAGCGCACGATCTCCTGGCGGGAAAAGTCCGAAATCGTTACGAGATGGTCCGCCCATCGCACGCTGCGACGCCACAACTCGTTTTTCAGCCGCTTGAAGCGATAGGACACCCATTCGGGATGCGCCAGCGGAATTGCGTCCATCAGCGTCGCCAGCACCGGGACGTCGCGCAATCGCGGGACGAAATGATCAGTCGCATGCACCAGGTCGACCCGTTCGCACAGCCGCCTCTGCATTTCCGGAAACGGGCGTCCCGCCGCCAGCGCGAACAACGCCTGTGGCCCGAACCTGCCGACACCCGACGCATTCGGCATCGACGCCGGCGGCTGCTCAGCGTAAACATACGGCACGATATTCAAGTCGGACTGCCGGGCGAGGCGCAGCATCAGCTCGCGCGTGACGTTGCCAATACCATCTACGCCGTTCCCATCCATCCCGTTTGCGAGCGCGGTGACACCGAAGCCGATTCGCATCGCCTCAGTGAGCATCCAGCATCCAGCGAAGCGTTTCGTCGAGCGGCGGCGTCTCCCATGCCCCGATCAGGGAGCGCAACTTCGACAGATCCCCGCACAAGGTCTTCACCTCGTTCGCGCGAACAAAGGCAGGATTCACCGTCACGCGAATCCGGTGTCCGGAAATCTTCTCCGCCATTGCCAGCACTTCCCGCAGCGAATAGCTGCGACCGGAACATATGTTCACGATTTCCCCTGCCGGCCGCAGCTCGATGAGTCGCCGATAAGCATGGACAACCGCGCGCACATCCGAGAAATCGCGCCACACATCCAGATTTCCCAACTCGATGACTTCTGCACGGCGACGAAAGTGCGCGACGATCTTCGGTAACAGAAACGAATCCGCCTGACCGGCCCCCGTGTAATTGAACGGCCGTACGATGACGATCGGCAGCTTGTTCATCCATAGACGCGCCATGAACTCCATCGCCAGCTTGCTCACCGCGTAATCGTTGGCGGGGTTGGGCGGACTCGACTCGGCCAGCAGCCCTTCCGTCGCATTCCCATACACATTGGCGCTGCTCGCCAAGAGCACGCAGTCCGGCCGCACACCCGAAGCGGCAAGGGCCGCCAGCAGGTTATGCGTCCCTATCAGATTTACCCGATAAAAGGCATCGGCGTCGCCATGTCCGACGAAAGCGATCCCCGCGAGATGCACAACCGCATCGGGCCTCAGTTCGCTGATCACGTCGCGCAATCCGGCCAGATCCGCGAGGTCCACCCGCCGATACTGCCCGTCACCCGGGTCTTCATGGACTCCAGTGCCGAAAACTTGCCATCCGGCAGCTTCGAACTCACTCCGTACGTAACGGCCAGTAAATCCCTGAATACCGGTCACCAAAACGCGCATTCTTTGCCCCCACCAATAGCCGAATAGCCCCCTTCATCGCGTCATCGCAGCGCTGGCAGCCCGCGAGGAGCGTCAGAACGAAAAGCCGCGCTCGTTTCGCCTGATGTCAGCCTCGACCATCATCAGGCACAGCTCTTCGAGCGTCGTCTTCGGCTCCCAGCCAAGTTCCCGCCTCGCCTTTTCCGGATCGCCAATCAGCAGGTCCACCTCGGCCGGTCGGTAGAACTTCGGGTTGACCTTTACCAGGGTCCGCCCCGTCGCGCGGTCGATGCCGATCTCGCGCTCATCCCTGCCTTCCCAGAGCAGCTCGAATCCGACGGCCTTACCCGCCATCGTTGCGAAGTCACGCACAGTCACCGTGCGGTTCGTGGCCAGCACATACGTGTCGGGTCTTGCTGCCTGCAGCATCCGCCACATCCCTTCGACGTATTCCTTGGCGAAGCCCCAATCGCGCTTTGCATCCAGATTGCCCAATTCCAGCACATCGAGCTTTCCGAGCCTGATCCTGGCAATGCTGTCCGACACCTTGCGCGTCAGGAACTCACGCCCGCGCAGCGGCGATTCGTGGTTGAAGAGTATGCCGCTGGCACCGAAGATGCCGTAGCTCTCACGGTAGTTCACCGTCATCCAGTGCGCATAGAGCTTGGCGACGCCATATGGACTGCGCGGGTAAAAGGGCGTGGATTCCACCTGCGGAATGGCCTGGACCTTGCCGAACATCTCCGACGTCGAGGCCTGATAGAACCGTACCGCCGGATTGACGATGCGAATCGCCTCGAGCAGATTCACCGCCCCGATGCCGGTGATTTCAGCCGTCGTCACCGGCTGCTCGAAAGACACGCCGACGAAGCTCTGTGCGGCAAGGTTATAGACCTCGGTCGCCTCGGACGACTGCAGCAAGCGAATGCAGGAAGACAGGTCGGTGAGGTCGTACTCCACCAGCTTCAGCTTGGGATCACCGGCGATGCCCAGTTCTTCGATCCGCCAGAAATTCACCGAACTGGTCCGACGGTAAGCCCCGAATACCGTGTACCCCTTCTCCAGCAGCAGCGCCGCCAGGTAGGCCCCGTCTTGTCCCGTGATTCCGGTTACGATTGCCGATTTGCTCACGCCTCATTCCTTATCCGAAAAAACCTTCCCCACCCGCCAGCCCCCAATGTTTGCACAACGACAGGGCGAAGCCACGGTCATTGCACGGCGCGGCACGTCGGCCACCCGCCATGCTGAAAAACTAAAAAACGTTTAATTATCTCATGCCGGCTCTGATGCACTGCATCAGAATGAAACCTGCTAGACTCGCGCGCTTACTTGAAGGGTGAAGGTGCATGAAACCGTCTAAACCGGCTGGCGACGAGCTGGCCCAGATTCTCGGGGGTCTCAGGCGGTTTTTCGTTACCGCGGGCGTCTTCAGCTTCTTCATCAATGCCCTCATGCTGGTCCCGGCGATATACATGCTGCAGGTGTATGACCGAGTGCTGGCCAGCCGCAACGAAACCACGTTGCTGATGCTCACCCTGATCATTCTCGTACTGTATGCCTTGATGGCGGGGCTGGAATGGCTGCGATCGAAGCTGCTCGTGCAGGCCGGCTTGCGGCTCGACGCCGATCTCAACCAGCGCGTGCTGTCCTCGTCTTTCCGGCTCAATCTGCGGCAGAGCGGCGCCAACGCTGGTCAGGCCCTGTCCGACCTGACCAACGTCCGCCAGTTTCTGACCGGCAACGGCCTGTTCGCCTTCTTCGATGCCCCGTGGACGCCGATCTTCCTCATCGTGATCTTCCTGATGCACCCGCTGCTCGGCCTGGTGTCGCTCGGCGGCGGCCTGCTGCTGCTCCTGCTGACCTACGTGACCGAGAAGGCCACCCGGCAGCCGCTCGCCGCCGCCAATGCTGCTGGCATCACCGCCAACCAGTTCGCCACCAACAGCTTCCGCAATGCGGAAGTGGTCGAAGCGATGGGAATGTTCCCCGCACTACGCAAGCGCTGGTACGCGCTGCACGGCAAGATGCTGGGATTGCAGACCCTCGCCAGCGACCGCGCCGGCATCATCTCGGCGTGCACCCGTTTCACCCGGGTCTCGGTCCAGTCGCTGATTCTCGGCGCGGGCGCCCTGCTGGTCATCGAAGGTAGCATCACGGCAGGCACCATGATCGCCGCCTCCATCCTCATGGGACGGGCGCTCGCACCGGTTGAACTCGCGATCGGAACCTGGAAGCAGCTCGTTGCCACGCGCTCCGCCTATGATCGGCTCGCCAGGCTGCTGGGCGAGTTCGGCCCAGCCCCGGCGGGCATGAGTCTGCCGCCCCCCCAGGGCGAGTATCGTGTCGAAAACGTCATCGCTGGCGCTCCCGGCGCCAATGCGCCCATTCTGCGCGGTGCCAGCTTCGCGATTCCCAAGGGCAAGGTTGTCGGCGTCGTCGGGCCGTCGGGCTCGGGCAAATCCACGCTGGCTCGCCTGCTCGTTGGCGTGTGGCCCGTCGCAAGCGGCAAGGTGCGCCTCGATGGCGCCGATGTGTACACCTGGAACAAGGAGGAGCTCGGCCCCTGGATCGGATACCTGCCGCAGGATGTCGAACTGTTCGACGGCACGGTGGCCGAGAACATCAGCCGGTTCGGTGAGCTCGATGCCGACGCCGTGGTGCGCGCCGCCCAGCGCGCGGGGGTGCACGAGATGATCCTGCGCCTGCCCAAGGGCTACGACACCCCGATCGGCGCGGGCGGCAGTGTGCTCTCCGGGGGGCAGCGCCAACGCGTCGGCCTGGCGCGCGCGATGTACGGCGATCCGGCGGTCGTTGTACTCGACGAACCCAACTCCAACCTCGACGATGTCGGCGAGCTTGCGCTGGTCGCAGCCATCAACCAGCTCAAGGCAGAAGGCAAGACCGTGCTCGTCATCACCCACCGCACCAACGTGCTGTCCGCGGTCGATCTGCTGCTCGTACTGCGCGACGGGGCGGTCCAGGCCTATGGTCCGCGCAATGAGGTTCTGGCTGCGCTCAACCAGGCGGCCCAGCAGGCGCAACAGGGCGCTCTTGCCCAGAAGTCCGCCGTCACGCCCGCCGCCCAGCCCGCGGCGGCCTGACCGCCGCGCTCATTCAGGATATTCGATTCAATGCTGCTTCAGTTTTTGCGTCGCGGAAAAGCGTCCACGGCATCGGAAGATGATGGTTCCCGCGCTCTGGAGGCTTCGACAGACGGCCTTGACCTTTCCGGCGATCCCGCCCGCCCGATGCGGCTCGGCATTGCTTTTCTCGTCCTGGGACTGGGAGGTTTCCTGCTGTGGGCCGCCTTCGCGCCGCTCGACGAGGGCGTGCCGGCGCAAGGCGCCATTGTCGTTGAGTCCCAGCGCAAGCCCGTCCAGCATCTTGGCGGCGGCATCGTTCGCCGGGTTTTCGTCAGTGAAGCACAGCGTGTGCAGGCCGGAGAGATTCTGATCGAACTGGATGACTCACGCCTGCGTGCGGAATTCGAAGCAGTCAAGGCCCAGCATCACGGAGCTCTCGCACTCAAAGCGAGGCTCGAGGCCGAACGGGAAGGCGCGAACAAGATAGCGTTTCCGGCCGAGCTGAAGGAGGCCGCCGCGCAAGACGGCAGCGCCCGGCAGAAAATGTTGATGCAGGAACAGCTTTTCGTCAGCCGCCGTAACGCATTGCAAGCCGAGCTGCGCGCCATCGACAATGGCGTCTCGTCGCTCGTGTCCCAGCGCGCCGGCCTTGAAGCCCGTCTTGCCGGGCGTCGCGCACAATACCGTCTCATCGAGGAACAGCTCGCCGGTAGCCGCGGTCTCGCTGCCGAAGGTTACCTGCCGCGCAATCGCCTGCTCGAGGAAGAGCGTCTCGCCGCCGATGTCTTTTCCCAGATTGCCGACCTCGAAGCCGGCATTGCCGCCAACCGCAGCAGCGTGGCCGAGACGACATCACGCCGCGAGGCCCGGGTAAACGACTTTCGCCAGCGCGTCGACGCCGAACTGGCCGACATCTCGCGTGACGCACCGGCGTATAAGGAACGTCTCGGCGCCGTCCAGTCCGACCTCCTCCGCACCCGCCTGGTGGCACCGGTCACGGGTTCCGTCGTCGGCTTGCAGGTGCAGTCCGTCGGGGCCGTCATCCCGCCCGGCGGCAAGGCCATGGACATCGTTCCCGCCGACGAGAAGATGATGCTCGAGGTGCGCATTCCACCCCATCTCGTCGATAGCGTTCATCCCGGACTGATCGCGGACGTCCGTTTTCACGCCTTCCAGGATGCGCCCCAGCTGGTGACCGAAGGGCGGCTCACCTCGATTTCCGCCGACCGCCTCACCGATCCCGCCACCCATGAGCCCTACTTCCTCGGCCGTATCGAAGTCCTGCCGGAAACGATGAAGCACCTCGAGGGGAAAGTCCTCGTCCCGGGCATGTCGGCCGAGGCCGTCATCAAGACTGGCGAGCGCAGCCTGCTCGACTACCTGGTACGGCCGCTGATCCGCCGCGCGTCATCGGCGATGACTGAATACTGACCATGCGCCCGACGCTCTCCCGGATCGCAGCGCGGCCGCGCTTGCGCCGCCTGCTGTCCCTGCTCGCCGCGGCGGGACTGTGCTCCGGTGCCGGTCTCGCTCACGCCACCACGCTCGATCTGCGCACCGCGGTCGATCGCGCCCTGCTTGCCGAGGCCAAGTACCGCGCCGCTCGCGCCGAGTACGCCGCCATGCAGCAGGAAATCCCGCGCGCCCGCGCCGGCCTGCTACCGCAACTCTCGGCCAGCGGTTCGCGCACCGATAACCGCGCCGACATCACGCAGACGAACGCGCTGGGGCAAAATACCAGCCGTGACAGCGACTACGTCAGCAGTAACTACTCGGTCACGCTGCGCCAGCCGCTCGTCCGTTACGACAGCTGGATCAAGTATCGCCAGGCCGATACCCGCGTCGAACATGCCGGCAGACAGGTCGAACTCGCGCATGACAGCCTCATCCTGAGCGTCGGCGAAAGCTACCTCAACTGCCTGCTCGCCGACGCCGTTGCCCAATTCGCTCGCGCCGAAGTTTCCGCCCTCGAAGGCCTGCTCGAATCGGCCACCCGCGGGCTGACCGCCGGCACCGCCACGCGCACCGACGTACTCGACGCCGAAGCCCGTCTCGACAGTGCCCGCGTCAAGCTCATCGAAGCCCGGCACGGCATCGACGCCGCACGCCGCACGCTCGAAGCCGCGATCGGCGAGCCAGTCGACGCCATCCGCACCATCGACGCCGACCGCCTCGTACTGGGCAGCCTGTCCAACCGCATCGACGACTGGCGCGAGGCCGCCCTCGCCGGCAATCCCGAAATCGCTGCTGCCCGCCTCGCCGTCGACCTTGCCCGCGACGAAACCCGCCTGCAGCGCGCCGGCCACTACCCCACGCTGGATTTCATCGCCCAGCGCCAACTCGCCGAAAGCGATTCGATCAGCACCTTGGGCACCCGCACCCACACTAATCTGTGGGGCTTCCAGGCCAACATTCCGCTGTTCGCCGGCGGCTACGTCACCGCCTCCACCCGCCAGGCAGCGGCCCGGCTCGAACGCGCCCAAGCCGAACTCGACGCCACCGTCGAACAGATCACCCTGCGCAGCGCGCGTGCCGTCGAGGGCCTCAAGGCCGCCAGCCAGCGCGTCCAGGCCCTCGCCCGCGCCGAAGACTCCGCCGCCGCCGCGCTCGTCGGCACCGAAAAAGGTCTGCGGGCCGGCACGCGCAGCTTCATCGACGTCCTCAACGCCCGCCAGCAGCTGTTCGAGGCCCGCCAGAACCGTGCCCGCGCCAACGCCGAATTCGTCCTCGGCCTGCTCGAACTGAAAGCCTCTGCCGGAGAACTCGACGACGCTGCGATCGCTACAGCCAACGACTTCCTCGCCGATGTCGCGATCGACCTGAACAGCGACTGAGGCCTGCCCCGCCCGCTACTCTGATATGGCCATGCCGGAGCAGGTGGAACTGTCGCGCTTGCGGACCGAGACTGCCCAGCTCCGGATGGAATGCGAAATATATAAAAAAAGCGATGGCGTACTGCGCGAAAGATGCCCTGTGAAGTACGCCTGGATTGATGCGCAACAGAGCGGCTTCTTCAACAGCCTGAAATTTCTGGAATCGCACGGAAGATCGGCACGACACCGTGCCGACACTTCAGCCTGTTTATCACTATCACTTTTTTTGGTGCGTGCCGCAGATGCCTGTCATGCATCTATGAGTGCGGTCCTCGGGTCGGGTGCGGTCAATGCGGAATCGATAGCGGTCTTCGCCCGGACCACCGACAGGTCGGTGTCGTCGACAAGAGCCAGCACAGCTCTCGAGGCCAGGTAGGCGAGGTCACGCTCGAGGCTGGCCAGATCAAGCGGATCGGTCTGTGCGGCAAGGTCGGAGACCGCGCCAAACTGCTCGACAAAGTACTGTCCGACAACCGCTCTGTTGGTGATCTGTCGTTGACGAACGAGAGCGCGCTCATATTCGAACTGCGACAGTTCCCCGTTCGCGTACATGGCATCCAGATCGATGAGCATTGCCCCCTCGACCAGTCCTGCGACCATGGACGATCGCGACAGCCCGTGATCGAGCAGGCTGGTCCAGTAGGCAATGCCATCGGGATCACCGCCATTCCCAAGCATGTTGACATATATCCGCTCCACGAAGGTCGAGTTGCTCAGACCTCCATAAAGCGTCGCAAATGCAGGGTGCCGAGCGAAACCGGCGGCAATGTCACTTCCCTGTTGGCCTGCGCCCATGTTGTCCAACCAGAACGCCAGCCCCGCTGCGTCGGGCGCGCGATCGAAGAAGGCTGCATACATTGCAGCGATCACCTGCCTGTGGGTGAGCGCACGACCATCGACACCCGACAGCACGAAGTTGGCACCGATGCTGGCATCACCATCTACAACAATGCTGCACTCAGGATGCATGCCGCTGCAGGAACCGCTCCAGCCGGCGAAGGCTGACCCGGATACCGGAACGGCACGCAACGCGATCGCCGAGCCTCCCGGAAATAGTGCGCTGCAGTTCGTACCGCAGTCGATGCCGGCCGGCAGTGTCGTGACACGGCCAAGTCCGGCACCGATTGGAACGACCGTGACCGTACTCAACTCGAGGGAGATGGTTACCTCGCTGGAAGCGGCCAATCCGTTGTCCTCGTCGCTGGTTTCCGCAACCTGGTTGTCCGGATCGACAAGAATGCCCACGTAGTAGGTGCCGGGCGGAGTGTCCGGTGGGATCACCACACTTCCGCTGCAGTCAACGTTTCCACCTTGTGCCAGGCCGACGATGGTGCACCCTTGAAGCGTATCCAGATCGCCGGCATCGATCACCCTGTCGGGCGAAAGGTAATAGCGGACCAGGAAGGGGAGGGCGGTTCCCTCCCCCTGATTGGAAATCGTTGCCGAGACGGCGATCGCTCCGCCGGGCTGCCCGACATCGGAGCTGCCAACCTGAACGGGGACCAGGTTGGCGCTTCCTGTCATGGTGGGAACGAAGTTCACCTCGTTTACCCAAGCGGCATCTTCCCCGGCGGATACCGAATTATCCTTGTTGAAGACCCAACTCAGAGTATATCTACCGGTGCCGAGCGGAATGGAAACGGTTCGCCAGTCGGTTTCACCGCTGATCCCGTTGGCAAAGCCATCGTCGATGTATAGATCAAGGTAGTCATAGCCCCTCTCGGACGAGACGCGCCACTGAAAGGAGAGGATGCCGGGTCCGGCAAGCGAGGTCTGCAGCAGCGACAATTGCCCATGACCGATTTGCCCGCTCCGTGCGGCAAGCCGGCCGGAACGTACCTCGGCGTGCCAGGGAGCCTCACCCGACGTATCCCATACGGCATCGGGCATGTCGAGCGCATCCGACAGGGAGGCTCCGTCACCCATACTGGAAAACAGCGCCGTAACCGACTTCGGCGCATTCAAGGCAATGGCGCAATAAGGCAAAGTGCCAGAGCAGTCCCCCTCCCACCCGGCGAAGACAGATCCCGACTCGGGGTATGCTTCGAGGGTAACGAGACCATGCAACTGGAAATAGCCGGTGCAGACGCTACCGCAATCGATCCCGGTCGGAGTACTGGTTACGCGCCCCGAGCCCGTGCCGGATCTTCCGATGGTCACTGGCTGTGCATCTATAGGCGGATCAAGCGCCGTCAACAGATCGAGACGGGGTGTGGAGATGCCATTGGTGTCGGTGATGCGCACCGTGCTGCTCGTCAGGCGGGCAACGATCGCGTCCGGTGATTCATCGGGGTACTGGGCACGCAGCACCGCAACCGCTCCGGCCACGTGCGGAGCGGCTTGGGATGTCCCGCCCATTGCAATGCCGCCAGCGTTGATGATTGCCCCGGGAGCAAGCAGCACAAGAAAATCGGCACTGTTGGAAAAGCACGTAGTCTCGTCTGCCCGGGACTGCGTGTCGGTGCAGTTGCCCCAACGCATCGTACCAAGCGCATCATCATAAACCGCACCGACCGAAACGGCAGAAGGCACGCACGCCGGCGTGGAAAGCGCAGCCTTGTAGGCGTCGTTACCCGAAGCCACAGAAGCCAGCACCCCCGCCGCGCGGGCGCGGTTGATCGGCGCGGCAAAGACATCCGCACCGCAGGATACAGGAAATCTCCCCGCCCCCAGGCTGAGGTTCATGGCGACAATGTTATGCACCGCACGGTTGGCGATGACCCAGTCGATTGCCGCAATGATGTGGCTCGACCAAGCGTACTCGCCATCGAACACATCCAGCGAAACGATTCGCGCGCCAGGTGCCACGGCTGCCGCGATCGCAGCGACGTTGGTGCCGTGCCTGATCGCATCATCGCGCACAAAATCATCGGGCGCGAAATCCCGTGCAAAGGCAACACGGCATCCCGCCCCCGGCGCCGCACAGCTCCCGAAAGCCGGGTGGGTGTAATCGACGCCGGTATCGAGGATCGCAATGGCTGTACCGCTGCCGGTTCTGCCCGTGGCGACCGCCGACGGCTGGCCGATGAGCGGCAGACTCGCCGACAGCGTGCGCTTGAGCCTGACGTCCGAATGCACTCGCCTGACCCCTGGCTGGCGCAGCAATGCGGCGAGCGCCTCCGGCGTATGCAGGCGGAGTACACTCATCGGCAGGTGTTTATAGTCACGCACTTCGATAACCAGACGCTTGTCGAGCGCCTGCAGTACCTGATCCTTGCGCGAACGGTAGGTGCGCGCCCGTCTTTCCAGTACTTCAGCAGCCTCGAACGGCAGCTTCAAGCCCCCTGACGCGCCGGGAACCGCTGGTAGCACCTCATCGTCCTCGTATTCGACGATGATGGAAATCTCTGCGTTGCCCGATAGTGCGGCCTGGTCTTCACGGTTGAGCCGCACAATGTCCTCGGCTGCGTCGAAAAGCCCGACCGAATAGTGTGTCTTGCCCAGCAAGGCTCCCTTGGCTGGCGGCACCCAAAGGCAGGACAGAATGAGCATTACCCCGAACCACAACGCCCCCCGGCACGACGCGGAGGTAGCGAAACCAACCAGGAGAGTACGCCCCCGGAAGCGTTGAAGCATGCAATTCACGCCGCCTTTCCTATGCAAATCAAATTTATCCGATTCTACTTGCGATTCGAGCCTTGGGTATAGGGGATAGTTTACGAAGGATTGAGGCTTCCGGCCATCGAGGCCCATGTCCAGCGGTGCGCCGGTTCCCACCCCCAGCCAATCCCCCTCCCCGAGGTTGCACGGGGCGCGAGATTGCGCATGGATCCGCATGACGATACCGCGCTGCGCGGTGGTATAGTTCGGCCCCTGTAAGTAGACGGCCAATCGCAGACTCACACCATCGCACGCGGGCTGGAGATCGCCACGCATACAGCCGACAACGCTGTGTGGCTAAAACGCTCGATGTCTGTAACACAGTGTCGGGCAGGCACGCTGACTGCCGCAGCGTGGCCGCACAGATTGCAGCTACGCGAGTACTTGGCCTACTTGGCCCATAGAACGAACCGTACAGATGATCCAAAACATCAGCTCAGCATGGACCTACCGCGGCTTCATTCTCTCGTCGATTCTCAACGAACTGCGCATCCGGTTCGCGGGCAGTCGGCTGGGCGGGCTCTGGATGTTGCTACACCCGTTGATCGAGGTGTTGATGTATGCCCTGGTGCTGTCATCCCTGATGTCGACCAGGCTAGCCGGCATCGACAACCGCTTTTCGTATGCGATTTATCTGACTGCAGGCATTCTGGCGTGGACGCTCTTTTCCGAGACGGTCAACCGTTGCCTCAACGTCTTTGTCAGCAACGCCCATCTGCTCAAGAAAATTGCCTTCCCTGCGATCTGCCTGCCGCTAATCGTCAGTGGATCGGCTCTCACCAACAACCTTCTCCTGCTGGTTGCCATCACGTTCATTTTCGGCCTGGTGGGTCATTTTCCGGGTACAGAGTTTCTGTTTCTGCCGCTTCTCGTCATGACCACCGTCGTGTTCGGCCTTGGTCTCGGGTTGATTCTTGGCACGCTCAACGTTTTCATGCGCGACGTCGGCCAGATCGTGCCGGTCATTCTGCAGTTCGGCTTCTGGCTGACGCCGATCGTCTATCCTGAGCAGACCATTCCCGAAGCTTATCGCTGGCTGTTTGTGCTCAACCCCATGTATCACCTCAGCAGCGCCTACCAGAGCATCCTCGTATTCCATCAAATGCCTTCATTCACTGGCGTGTCTGCCGTGCTGGTGCTGGGCATTGGGCTACTGATGCTATCAATGTCGCTTTATCGCCGTGCCAAGCCCGAAATCGTGGACATGTTATGAACGCCGTGCTCAGTGTGATCGATCTCGGCAAAGCCTTTCGGACCTATAAGTCAGAATCGCAGCGGGTCCGCTCCTGGTTCGACAAACGGATCAAGGCCCGCGACGAGCATTGGGTGCTCAGAAACATCAGTTTTGACGTTCCGGCAGGCTCGGCGGTCGGCGTCGTCGGGCAGAACGGCGCGGGCAAAAGCACACTTCTCAAGCTCATCACCGGCACACTCGTGCCCAATGAAGGTCACATCCGTATTGTCGGCACGGTCGGCTCCATCCTCGAACTCGGCATGGGTTTCAATCCCGCCTTGACCGGTCGCCAGAACGCTTGGCACAGTCTGTCGCTCATGGGTTATTTACCCGACGAGATCGGTTCGGTGATCGAACAGATCGAAGCCTTTGCCGAGATCGGTAATTACTTTGACCAGCCGGCAAGAGTCTATTCCAGCGGGATGCAAATGCGCGTCGGCTTTGCCGCGATCACCGCGTTTCGCCCGGACATTCTGATCGTCGACGAAGCGCTGTCCGTGGGCGACGCCTACTTCCAGCACAAGAGCTTCAACCGCATCCGTGAATTCCGCGAGAAGGGTACTGCCTTGCTGATCGTCTCGCATGATCGCGCCGCGATCATGAGCCTGTGCGACCGCGCCCTCGTGCTGCATGAAGGCCGCATCGTGAAGGACGCCGAGCCGGCCGAGGCCATGGATTTCTACAATGCCATCATTGGCGAGCAAGGCATCGACACCGTTCGCGTCGTGCACAACGACGGCGGCCGGTCGCAAACACTCTCCGGCACCGGCGAAGCCACCGTCACCAAGATCGAGTTGCTCGATGTCGATGGCACGCCCGTCGACATCGTCGAAGTGGGCCAGCAGGTCTGCCTGCACATACAGGCTCGCGCCATCGCCCCCATCGAACGGCTCGTGCTCGGCTACATGCTGCGCGACCGCCTTGGGCAGGCCATCTATGGCACCAACACGCATCTTCAGGACCTGGTCCAGCATGACGTCGAAGCCGGCGAAATGATGGACTTCCGGTTCAGCTTCGACGCACGGCTCGGGCCGGGCTCATATTCCGTTTCGACGGCGCTGACGAGCAGCGAGAACCACCATCAGAACAACTACGAATGGCGCGATCTCGCCCTCGTGTTCGAGGTCATCAACGGATCCCGCATTCCGTTCGCCGGCTGCAACTGGATGAACCCGGCCATCGCCATCGACCGTCACGCGCCCGCTGCGCGGCAGACCGCCGGTGTCGACGCACCGGTACGGGTCCCATCTTGATCCTGCACATGAACAGCACCAGCATGCGGTTTCGTTCGGCAACGCGCTCCGCGCTGTTTGCACTTATGCGCGTCACACAGGCCCATCCGCGACTACATCGCCTCGCGCAGCGCGTGCTGACGCTCCTGCCGGGGGTCAATCGGTGGCTCATCCGGCAACTGAGCCCCGCCCCCGCTCCCGCTCCCATCGTGACCGCGGGATTCCCGGAAGACCCGCCCCGTCCACTTGGCGCCACGACTTCCGACCTGGATCACGTCAGACATCGGCTGCAGCACGCCCTGCACGCACGCCGCCGGAGCTGACATGCATATCCTGATCGATCTGCAGGCCTGTCAGACCCTCGGCAGCCGCAATCGCGGCATCGGCCGCTATTCGCTGGCGCTGGCCCGCGCGATGGCCGGGGTAGCGGCAGGCACACATCGCGTTAGCGTGCTGCTATCGGATCGCTTCCCCGATACCGTGACAGGTCTCCGCGACGTTTTTTCCCCGCTGGTCGGCGCCGCAAACATCCACACCATCTCCTTGCCGGCTGGATGCCATTACCTCGACCCGTCCAATTTCACACGACTACGCATTGCCGAACGCATTCGCGCTCATGCCATTCGCCAGATCAACCCCGACATCGTGCACGTCAGCAGCCTCTTCGAAGGGCTGGGCGACGATGCGGTGGTTTCGATCGAGCCGCCCCCCGGCGCAATGCAGCGCGTGGCCGTGACCCTGTATGACCTGATCCCTTATCTTCATCAGACAGTGTATCTGGCCAATCCTGCCACGCGGCACTGGTACTACCGCCGCCTGCAGGCGCTCAGGAACGCTGACCTGCTGCTCGCGATTTCCGAAAGTTCGCGTCAGGAGGCCATTGCGGCGCTCGGCATCGACGCGAGCCAGGTCGTCAACATGTCATCAGCGATCGACGAGCACTTCGTGCCCGTCGATATTGCCCCCGACGAACAACGTATGCTGTGTCGGCGCTTTGGCATCGCCCGCGACTTCGTGCTCTACACCGGCGGCATCGACTACCGCAAGAACGTCGAGGGGCTCATCCACGCCTACGCGATGCTCCCCGCCGACCTGCGCACACGCCACCAGCTCGTCATCGTCTGCAGCATCAATCCGGATGACGAGAGGCGTCTGCACGAAGAAGCGCGGAATCGCGGGATGTTGCCTGACGAACTCGTTCTGACCGGCTACGTGCCGGAAGCGGATCTCGTCAGGCTCTACAACCTTGCCAAGCTGTTCGTGTTTCCGTCGTTACATGAAGGCTTCGGCCTGCCGGTCCTCGAAGCGATGGCCTGCGGCACGCCTGCCATCGGTGCCGATCGCAGCAGCATTCCCGAGGTCATCGGCCGGGCGGACGCCCTGTTCGACCCCACCAGCCAGCAAGCCATCACCGCCGCCATCGTACACGCGCTGCGTGACGACGCCTTTCGTCAACAACTCGGCCGCCACGGACTCGAGCGCGCACGGCAGTTTTCATGGCGGGCGACGGCAAGCCGCGCGCTCGAAGCCTTCCAGGCCATCGCCCCGCCGCTCGCGCGGGCCGACATCGCCCCGTCGGTCGTGTCGGTCCCGCGGCAGCGCCTGGCCTATTTTTCGCCGCTGCCCAACGAGCGCAGCGGAATTGCCGATTACAGCGCAGAACTGCTCCCGGAGTTGGCCCGCCATTACGAGATCGAACTCGTCACCGACGCCACGCCACTCGACGAAGACTGGCTCCAGGCGAACTTCCCGGTGCGCAGCACTGAATGGTTCCAGCGCCACGCCGACCACTACGACCGCGTTCTTTACCATATCGGCAACAGTCAATTCCATGTGCACATGCTGCCGCTACTGCGGCGCCATCCAGGCGTCGTCATGTTGCACGACTATTTTTTGAGCGGCATGCTGCGTTACGCCGAAACGTTCGGTCATGAGACCCACGCCTTCCGCAACAGCCTGTTCCGCACGCACGGCTATGCCGCGCTCGTCGATCTGGCGCAGCGCGACGCCATGGCGCTGGAAATGGACTATGCCGCCAATCGTTCGATACTCGATTTCGCGCTCGGTGTGCTCGTGCATTCGCGTTACAGCATCGAACTCGCCGGGAGTGACTATGGTTCGCGCTATGCGGCGCGCTTTGCGTACGTACCCTTCGCCCGGCGCGCATTGTCTACGCCCTCCCGGGCCGATGCGCGCACACGGCTCGGACTCGACGCGGAGGCGTTCGTCGTCTGCGCTTTTGGCTTCATGGCACCGACCAAGCTGAATCTTGAACTGATCCAGGCCTGGCAGGGCTCGGCCTTGTCATCCCACCCACAGGCGCAGCTCGTCTTTGTCGGCCAGCATCCGTCCGAAGACTACGGCATGCAGGTCGAAGCCGCACGTCGCGGCAGCGGTTCCGCGATCCGCATCACCGGGTTCGTCAGCCCTGCGGACTACTCGCTGTGGCTTGCTGCGGCCGACGTCGGCGTCCAGTTACGCGCCCAGTCGCGGGGCGAGACCTCGGCTGCCATTTTTGACTGTCTGGCTTATCGTTTGCCACTGGTGTTCAATGCGCATGGCAGCGCAGCCGAGTTGCCCGACGATGTAGCCATCAAGCTGCCCGATCGATTGCACATCGCCTCGCTTGCCCATGCGCTCGAGCGACTATTCGACGACCCAGCATTGCGTGCGGATCTCGCCCGCCGGGGACACGACTTCGTCTGCCAACAACACGCCCCGCGACTTGCTGCACGCTGCTATGCAGACGCCATCGAATCCTTTTATCGGAATGCGCCGCTGGCCAGCGAATCGCGATTGCTCGACGACATTGCCAACCTCGACGCCGGCCCCAGCCTGAGTCCCGACGAATGCACCGAGATTGCCGCCTGTATCGCCCGCAACCGGCTCGATACCCGCCCGCCCCGATTGCTGCTCGACATCACTGGCATGTCACCGATGCTTCTTCGCCAATGGCTTCCCGAATTCGTGCGGCAGTTGCCCACACCCTGGCTGATGGAATGCGTCGAGCATGTCGATAGCGCATGGCGCACCAATCGCGCGAGTGTTTGCGCGGCACTCGGCATTCCCGAAGGCTTACCGGAAGAGCCTTTGCTGCCGGGCCACCAGGATGCCTGGCTGACGTTGTCTGCGAGCCAGCCCGAGCTGCCGCTGCCGGGCTTGTTCGCCCATCGTGCTGCCCGCCTCGAAAACAGCCAGTCTTCTTGTCCTGTGCTCCCCATCGTCCGGGCCATTGTCGACTGGCTACAGAGCCCCGGCACCTTCCCTCCGCCACTGCGACCGTTCGTATTGAGTCAGGCATGAGGCTCCTGCAAGCCGGTCTTGCTCGACTCGCCGCCCCGCTGCGCTGGCTGTGCGGTCTGCCGCGACGTCTGCACTGGCTCGAAACGGGAGTGATCGCGCACAACCAGCGCCTCGACAGCCTCGAGACGCACTGCGCTACGGTCGAAGCACGGAACCTGGTGTTAGAAACACAACACCGGGCGCTCGAAGCGTACGGACGCGCCCTCGAAGCGCACGGACGCGCGCTCGAAGCCCGTCTCGAGCCGCTGACCCGTCTGCACCACCCCGCGCCTATCGATTTCACGTGGCTGGCGCCGGCCCCGCGCTGGATCGAACTTGCCGAGCGGCGCATCGGCCGGTCGCTAAGCAATCTTGCGCCAGCCGAAAAGCGTGCCGCCTTCTACTCTTATTACAGCGAAATGGGCGGCGGGCACACCGACATCCTGCAGCAGCAGTATGCGGCCTATCTGCCACTGCTGCCGGGCAGCAACGGCCCTGTCCCGGCAACCGGCCTGCGCATACTCGACATCGGCTGTGGCGCCGGAGAATTCCTCGCCTTCTTGCGCAACAAGGGCATCCCGGGCGTGGGGATCGACCTTTCCGCCACCGAAGTGCAGCGTGCCGTCGCCGCAGGCCTTGACGTTGTCCACGCGACGGCGGCCGAATTCCTGCAACGTACTGACGAGTGCTTTGCTGCGATCACGCTGTTGCAAGTCATCGAGCATCTGCCGCCCGAAGACCTACTCCCCACGCTCGAAGCGTGTGTCGCTCGTCTCGCTCCCGGCGGCCTGCTGCTTGTCGAAACCATCAATCTGCGCCACCCGCTTGCGATCAACGGCTTCTACACTGACCCCACCCACCAGAAACCGCTCTCGGACAACTATCTTGGTTTCGTGCTGCAATGGCTGGGGTTGCAAGGGGTTCGCATCCTCTACAACCTCCCCGACCCCATGCCGGGCGTACCCGCCGACGATCCCACACGGCTGTATGCCAATTACACCGTATTCGGTTACGCCCCCGCGCCGGCCGGCCAGTGATGGGCTCGCTGCGCTTCGTTCTGGCCTGCCTCGTACTGGCCAGCCATCTCGGTCATAGCGTCTCTGGCCTTAATCCCGGCGTAACAGCGGTCGTCGTCTTCTACCTGCTCGCCGGCCATGTCGTCGGCGGCCTGTGGGAGAAATGGCGCAGCCAGCCGCATGCGCTGCGGCAGTTTTATGCCGATCGACTCTGGCGCGTGCTGCCACAGTACTATGCTGCGCTCGGCGCTGCCGCATTGTTATGGGCAGCAGGAGCACAATCCCCCTTTCTGGCCCTGGCGCCCGGGCCGCTCGAATGGGTCATCAACCTCGTCGTGCTGCCACTGGCCTACTTCATGTACACAGGGAAGGAAGGCTTTGCTCTCGTTCCCCCAGCGTGGTCGCTCGCCGTCGAGATCCAGTTCTACCTGCTCGCGCCCTGGCTGGCAGGACTCACCGCTGCACGTTTGGGCGGCGCCATCCTCGCCAGCCTGCTCGTCTTCACTGCAGCGCAGCTGCAATGGCTCGACGCTGACCACTTCGGCTACCGCCTGCTGCCGGGCGTCCTGTTCATCTTTCTCGCCGGAGCCGGTTTGCGCCGGCCGGCGCTGCGCCCAGCATTGCTGGCGCTGTGGGCCGTCATTGTGCTTTACACCGTCCTGCTGCGGTGGACCGGACATTACATACCGTTCAACCAGGAAGTCGCCCTCGGCGTCAGTTTGGGGGTGCCCGTGCTGGAAGGGCTACGCAGAATCCAGCCGCGAGGCCGGCTCAAGGCCTTCGATGAGCAGCTTGCGAGCCTGTCCTATGGCGTGTTTCTGTGGCATTTTCCCGTCACGTGGCTGCTGGAGCTGAACCCTCCGATTCTCACTGCGGGCGCCTTCGCCACCGTACTGGGTCTTGCGACCGCTTGTGCTTTTCTCAGCCACCACGGGGTGGAACGCCCGTTGTGGAGGCGTTTTCGACATATGACAGCAAGCGCACCCCGCAGGCCGTATTGACGGCCGTGCAATCGGATGCTCGTCAGCGAACTGAACGAGCATCCGGCCCATCTTTGCGGAGCAGCAGCCAGGCTGCATGTCGCCCAGTTTGACGATAACCCAATCAGGGACGAGTCGCGAGGGTCATGCTCACTTGCGCTCCCCCCACAGCGCTTCGGGCGCTCTTCACTCAATCTCGCGCCAGGCAAGCGAACGCGGGCACTAAAGTCGCAGACGCACCGGGCCTGAAGCCGCCGGCAGCAGTCACCTATCAGGCGTCGAGCCGTCACCCTATCTGCCATTGCAGGGCAAGCACGCATGTGTGCCCGCCGCATCCGCCCAAACAGGATATTCAATGCATACTCTTTGCGGTAACTAATATGAATGTGTAAGCAAATTTGACACACGACGAACGATTAAGGTAAAAAACAGGAGTATCATCGCATGGCGATTGCGCGGACGACTTCCCCGAACGAAATGGCGCGATACCCGCTGCTTCAAAGGGAGTTCGCCACAGTTCATAGGTCTTCCGGTAACACTTTTTGCATATTTTTCCTCTGTGCCGTCCCGCTTAACCAACAAAAACTAGCTAAGGAGCATAAATGGCTGTAACAACTCAACAACAAATCGCCGCGGCGTATGTTGCGTTTTTCAATCGGGCCCCCGACCTCGATGGCCTGAACTTCTGGGAAACCGAAGCGGCGAACTCCGGGCTGAACGATCTTGAGCTGATGCGCGACATCGCCGCAGGGTTCGCACAGCACCCGAGCTTCGATAGCCTCTACGGGGGTTTGGGCAATGCTGCCTTCATCGACGCCATCTACCTCAACATCGGCGGCGCCCCTGCCGATGCCAACGGCAAAGCGCACTGGCTCGGACTGATCGAAAGCGGCGAACTGTCCCGCTCCGACTTCGTCGCCGATTTCGTTTATGGCCTGCTTACCATCACCCCCGAAACACTGGACGGACTCGTCGCCAGCGGCGAGATCACCGAGCAGGAGAAGACCGACGCGCTCCTGCGCCAGGATCGCCTGACCAACAAGTCCGCAGTCGCGCTCAACTTCACCCAGGAAATGGGTGACGCTTCGAACCTGTCACCGGGCACCGATCCGCTCGACCCTGCCTCCCTTGCTGAGGATCCGGTGTACCAGGCCTCTCAGGCGATCATCGCCGGCGTCACCGAAGACGACGCCACGATGGATGCGCCGAATGCCTACCTGGCCGACACGCCGACCATCGAAGGCATCCTCGCCGCGTTCGGGGACGACGCCCCCGTCGCTGGCCAGACCTTCACGCTGACCACCGGTAACGACCTGATCCCGGGCCTCATCGGCTCGGCAGGCACGGCCGACACCGCCGGCGACGACAAGGTCATCGGCAATTCGTCGACGTTCAATCCGAGCGACGCGATCGACGCCGGCGAAGGCGCGGATCTTCTGAGTCTCGTGCTCAACGAAGCCGACACCACCTATGCCGGAGTGAACGTCGCGAACGTCGAGGCCCTTGAGTTGCGCGCGGTTGCCTCCGCCGCAGGAGACGAAGTGCGCGTCAGCATGACCGACTTCGACAGCGCGCTGGCCGATCTGCGCATCGTCAAGAGCACCGGCAACATCGCGATCGAGGACCTGCAGGCGGGCATCGCGGTCACGATCGACGATGTTCGGGGCAATGTCGACGTCGATTTCGACAATCAGAACGTCCCGGCTGCGGTCGACATTTCGGTGAACGAATTCGGCGAATCGGCCGGCGCTGTTGGTCAGCCGACGCTGTCGATCGACGAAGCCGTCGGCACGGTCAACCTCGTCGACGCCGCCGCGGGTCCGGCCTTCTACAACGACTTCGCGCTGATGGGCGGCTTCGGCACGCTCAACGTCACTGGCGGCGCGAACGGCACCGAGCTGACGACGGTCGTCGAATCGAGCGCGGACACGCTTGCCGCGGACTTCACCGGCAACGAGAGCGACGACAAGAACCTCACGGTCGTCACGCCTGATGGCCAGACGCTGACGCTCGCCACCGGCCAGTACGACGACGATGTCGCGATCGAGGTCCAAGGCGACGCGAACCTCACGGTCGAACTCGGCGAAGGCGCGAACAACCTGGACATCCTCGGCGGCGTAGTGCCCGACGGCTTCCTCGGGGTCGCTGCCGCGTCCAGCATCGACGCGGTCATCACCGCCGGCGCCGGCGACGATGTCGTCAACATCGAACCGTCCGCAGCCACGCTCGACGCGAACCTCGGCGACGGCAACAACCAACTGTTCATGGGTGACGGCAGCGATGTCAATGTCGTGACCGGCGCGGGCGACGACTATATCGCAACGGACGATCTGGGGTCGGCGACTTTCGCGCTCGGCGAGGGCGACAACACCCTGGTCGGCGACGATGTCGGCAGCATCGGCGTGGCCGCGGGCAGCGGCAACGATTACGTGGGTCTCGGCAGCGTCGGCTCGGCGGACATCGCGCTCGGTGACGGGGACAATCATTTAGACATCGATTCCGTCGGCTCGCTGCTCTTCACCAGCGGCGCCGGCCAGGACATGGTTCACGTCTACGGCACGGTCGATTCGGCGAATATCAGCGTCGGTGACAACGACGACCACGTCGGACTCTATGGCGGCAACGGCCTCGAGGACGGTTTCGGCAACGCGGCCGGTCATGCGATCGCAGGCGGCGACGGCAGCGACCGTTTGATTGTCGAGCGGCTGGCCCTGGTTGACGCCATCGGAGCGTTCGCGAACGTCACCAGCGTCGAAACGCTCGAGCTTTATGGCGACAACGGCGGCAGCCTGGACGGCGTGATCTCGGGCGCCAACGCGGCGGGCGTCGGCACGTACGCGTTCAACAGCAACACCTCCGGCGAAGACATCGCGCTGACGAACGTCGCGCACGACGTCACGGTCAACATGTCGCTGGTTCAAGGCGACACCGAAGGCCAGAACTTCACGCTGACGCAGACGCCGGACGACGGCACCAACACCGCGACGCTCGGCCTGAATCTCGCCGAATTCTCGGTCGGCTTTGCGGACACCTATTCGTTCGGCGTGATCACCGCCGACACGACCGAAACGCTCAATATCGCGGCGCAGCACACGAGCTCCGGCACGGACGACACGCTGGACATCGACAACCTCTTCTCTGCGGACCTCACGACGCTGAACTTAAGCGGCGACGTCAGCCTCAACTTCCTGAACGTCAACGCCCCGAACCTCGAACTGGTCGATGCGACCGGAACGACGGCCGGCGTTGCCATCGCCCTCGATGACGTCGCGGACGTGGTCACCGTCGAGGGCGGCAGCGGCAACGACAACGTCGTGCTCTACGACGCCGCCAGCCGCCTGATCGCAGACGGCGGCGCGGGCGACGACTACCTCGAAGGCTTCGGCAACGACGACGTGCTGCGCGGTGGCGAAGGCAATGACGTAATCGATGCCATGGGCGGCATCGACGAAGTCTACGGCGACGCCGGCGACGATCTGTTCAACTGGGACGCGGCAGAACTGAGCGCCGCCGACCTGGTCGACGGCGGCGAAGGCACCGACACCGTCGATCTGTCCAACAGCCTCGGCGTCCGTAACGACGACTTCTTCTTCGAGTGGTCGTCCGTTGAAAACCTGAACCTCGACGCGGGCGGCAACGACCTGACGCTCGGCGCAATCGCGACGGCCGCGGGCCTGCAGACGCTCCAGCTCAGCAACGACGGTGTGGATGGCGACACGATCACGCTGATCGAAGGCTTTGCGAGCGACGTCGCGATCCACCTGTCGAACGGCGCGGACACGATCGACGACACGCTCGACGCGGCGCATGCGATCGACCTTCGCGTCTTCGCGACCGAGACGCAGCTCACCGCGGCGGACACCCTCACGGGCGGCACCGGCAACGACACGCTGACGCTGACCTCGACGTTTGGCGGAGCCGCCGATATGACGGGCGTGACCGGCTTCGAGAACGTCGTCATCGAGCAAGGACCCAACGGTTACGAGTGGATGCAACTCGTCGTCGGCGCTGATACCGTGGTGGCCGACGGCGGCACGCTGAACGTCGATGCAACCGATCAGACGACGTGGTTCTCGTTCGACGGGTCCGCGGAAACGACCGGTGGCGGCCGCTTCAACGTCACCGTCGGTGATCACGCGAGCACGATCATCGGTGGTGCGGGCGACGACATCATCACTGGGGGCCATGGCTTGTTCGGCGTCGAAGGGCCGACCGGCCACGACATCGACGGCGGGGCGGGCAACGACACGATCACGCTCGGCGACGGCAGTGTGCTGGACGAAGCCGCCACGGTCGACGCCGGCACCGGCAACGACACGGTCACGACCGGCGGCGGCGACGATGTCATCGTCGGCGGGGACGGCAGCGACCTCATCAACGCAGGCAACGGTGCCAACATCGTGACCGGCGGTCTGGGTGGCGACACGCTGACCGGCGGCACCGACGTCGATACCTATGTCTACGTCAGCCAGGCCGAATCGACCGGTCTGAACCACGACGTCATCACGAACTTCGCAGGTGGATTCGGCGGCGACGTCATCAACCTGCAAGGCGTGCTGGCTGAAGCGGGCCTGGCCGGCGACATCGTCTTCCTCGGCAATTTCGCCAACACGACGCTCGCCAACACCGCGCTGGCGTCTGGTGACACCAACCTCGACGCGGTCTTTGTCACCGGCGAACAATTCGTCTATGTCGACGTCAACGACAACGGCGTCATCGACGACAGCGACATGGCCATCGAACTGACCGGCGTGGCCTCGCTGACGGCGGACAATTTCGCCGTGCCGGTGTAAGCGGCATCAGGACAGGGCGACCCATCGCGGGTCGCCCCACCCTTGCATAGGCCGACCTTTGGGTCGGCCTTTTTTCGTCGACCGCTCGAGCGCTGTATGCTCAGGATGCAACGAAGCCACGCGCCCCGAAGCGGAGACGTAACGGATATCCACGATCCGGGGTAACCACCCGGCATTCCTCGTCTGCCGTGGACTCAGCGAGGGGCTGTAGCGCACCGTGAACGGCACGCGCGAGCGACCGGCGCATCGGGAGAAAGCGAAAAAAGGGGCCAGGCTCATTTACTCAAAAGCGAAAAAAGGGGCCAGGCTCATTTAATTAAGTATTTCGCCTACAATGACGCATCTGCCTACAAAGACACACGCCATGCCGACGATCAGCATGTTCTACGGCATCATCATCAGCCTTTACTTCTACGATGATCAGAGGCACAAATTGCCTCACATTCATGCGAAATATCAAGGCCAGGATGCTTCTTTCTCGATTCTGGACGAATCAGTTCTGGCAGGGGGAGATTCCGGTCGCCAAGGCCCGATTGGTTCAGGCGTGGATTGAGATTCATCGAGAGTCGCTGTTGGCCGATTGGGAACTCGCCGTCAACGGCGAGAAACCATTTGCCATCGAACCCTTGCGCTAGGAGGCGAAATGGAATCTGTGACGCGCGTTGTACCCCGGGAAGACTTTTCCCTCGAACTCTGGTTCAACACTGGCGACCATCGCCTGTTCGATGCGCGACCGTATTTGAACCGAGGTGTGTTTACGTCGCTTCAGGATGTCGCGCTATTCAAGCAGGCATTCGTCGCGCTCGACACCGTGTGCTGGCCGGGTGATCTGGATATTGCTCCCGAAACCCTCTATGACCTCTCGGTTCCGCTGACGGACTAAGCACGCCTTGCCCCGCCGTCCCCGTATCCACCTGCCCGGCGTTCCCATCCATCTGGTGCAGCGCGGCCATAACCGGGAGGCCTGCTTCTTTACCGATGAGGACTTTCTGGCCTATCGGGAATGGCTGGCCGAGGCGCTGCAAAAGACCGGCTGCGCCTTGCATGCCTATGTGCTGATGACCAACCATGTGCATCTGCTGCTCACGCCGCCGACCGCGCAGGCAGTCTCGCAACTGGTGATTTCGCTCGGGCGGCGCTATGTGCAGTACATCAACAAGACCTACCGTCGCACCGGCACCTTGTGGGACAGCCGCTACAAGTCTTCGCTGGTGCAGGCCAATGATTATTTATTGCTCTGTCAACGTTACATCGAGTTGAATCCGGTGCGGGCCAACATCACGGACGATCCGGCGCATTACCGCTGGAGCAGCTATCAGGCGAATGGCCTGGGGCAGTCCGATGCGCTGCTGACGCCGCATGCGTTGTATCTCGGGCTGGATGGCGACGCGACATCTCGCCAAGCGGCCTATCGGGCCTTGTTCCGCAGCGAACTCGATCATGAGGCGCTGACGGATATCCGCCTGGCGCTGAACCAGGGGCAACCGTTGGGCAAGGGGCGCTTTCTCGATCAGGTCGAACGGATGATCGGCCGTCGCTGCGAGGTGCGTCCGCGGGGTCGGCCGCGTAAAATGGCTGAACCAGGCAATGCGCAGGAGCAGCAGACCACGCTGCCGATTTGACCGCCGTTCCGCCAGCACCGACTTTTGCTTACAAGCGCGGCATCATCATTTCGACGTTTTTCGAGATCAAGGAAAAGCATCACCTTCCGCACGTTCACGTTCGTTATCAAAGTGATAGGGCATCGATTGCCATTGAGGACGGTATGTTGCTCGCAGGCGCATGGTGCACCCGAAGGGCTCTGCCCTGATGGCGGTGCTGGGTCTGAACAAAGGGCAGAACCTGTTCGTCGGCCCGGACGGGCGCCTGGCTGGGTGTCTATATTCCCGCAGCCTACCGGGGCTATCCCTTCCAGTTGGCCAACACACCCGATGGCAAGCAGGTGCTGTGCGTGGTCGCGCGTGTTAACTGGAAGTACCAAAGTCGCTGCCAGCGCCTGCTACCTTTGCGCCGGCACGTGCGCGCTGTTCGTACTCCGCCTCGAACATCGCCAGCCGCTGGTTGAGGCGGCGCACCTGCCTTTCGAGCCGGGTATTGGCAATATCGGCAAGCAGGGCCTTGATCAGCAGGACGACTACACCCGCAAGCAGCAGCAGCGCCGGCGGATAGGCGATGCCGGCAACGAAGGCGATGCGGTCGAGCAACATCGGCCAGGCGCCCAGCAGCGCGGCGGTGGCGGCAACGATGATCCATGAAACACCGTGACTCAGATGCAGGTGGTCGCGGCGTACGAGGACGAGGATCGCCGTCGCGAGCGCAGCCCCCAGGAGAGAGGTGGTGAGATTGAGGGAGATCATCGGCTGAGGTGGTGTTTGGGGTGCCAGCGCGCAAGACATAGCAGCGTGCTTTCCGCCATGTAGCGGGCGACGCGAGACCAGCTGGCGAAGATGCGCGACGGACCGGTGGCGCGCGGGTACATTGCGACCGGCACTTCGGCGATCTCGAGGCCCGCATGACGCAGCATCAGCAGCACGCCGAGATCCTGATAATCCAGCAACGTGGCTTCATCCGCGGCGAGGACCTCACACGCGGCGCGATTGTAACAGCGGAACCCGGAGGTGAGATCATCAATGCCGAAGCCGGTGATGGCGCGGAAATAGCGCCATGCGATCCTGCGCAGGCGGCTGCCGCGCTGGGGGAAGGCGCCGATGACGACATCGTGGCTGCGGGCGGCGGCGAGCAGCACGGGGATGCAGGCCGGTTCGTGCTGGCCGTCGGCGTCGATCGTGACGACCTGGCGGTAACCGTGACGCAGCGCATAGCGGATACCGGTCTGCATCGCCCCCCAGGCGCCCAGCGGCAGGACCGGCGACAGCACGGTGGCGCCGGCCGCCGCCGCGATCGCCCCGGTCGCATCAGTGCTTTGATCATTGACGACGATGACATCGCGCCAGCCGGCTTCGTGCAGACTGCGTATCACAGCCGCGACCGTTTCGGCCTCGTTCCGCGCCGGTATCACGATGAGGAGTTCCTTGTCGGGCGCGTCCACTGCCGCGTCGGGCACGACCGCCGCATATTCGGAGGCGATCGATTCCACGCACCGGTCGAGCGCAAACTTCTTGCAAAGCGCCCGCTGTCCCTGCACGCCGCAGCCTTCGCGATAGTGGGGATCACGCTGGAACGCGCGGATTGCGTCCCGCCACGCAGCGACATCTTCGACCGGCACCGCCACCCCCGCGCCGCCTTCGCGGACTACCCAGGGCATGCCCGAGCCGGGCAGGTCCGCGACGATGCAGGGCCTGGCGTAGCGCATCGCTTCGAGCAGGACGATGCCGAAGGCCTCGGTACGCTCTCGCGACGCGAGGCAGAACACGTCGCAGTCCTGCAGCAAGGCGTGCTTGCCGGCGTCGTCAATACCACCCAGCAAGCGGATGTTCGGCTCGATGCCCGCGGGGGTAAATTCGTCGATCAGCGTTTCAAGCGTGGGGCGAAGCGCTCCTTCGCCGACGATGAGCAGCTCGACGCCGGGCATCGCGGACACCGCGCGGATCAGCGTCTCGAATCCCTTGTAATAGGTCAGCCGGCCGATCGACAGCAGCCTGAAGTTGCCTTCCCGCCACGATGGCGCGGAACCAGTGCCGGCGTGCTCGGGCAAGCGCCCGCTGTCAAGCGCGAGCGGTATGACGGTGCATTTGTCGCGCCAGCGCGACAGCGGCTCCGAAGCCTCCAGGTACGGCGGCGAGGTGACGAGGATGCGCTCGGCGCGGTCGAGCACCGCCTGTTCGAACGGACGATACAGCCGGTAGGCCAGCGCCAGCGCGCCGCGAATACGCGACACGACGACATCCGAGTGCCAATGCACGACCCACGGCAGATCCCGCGCGGGCAACAGCAGCAGCGCCCAGAACGCCGAGGTGTTGGGCAGATGCAGATGCAGCACATCCGGGTGGAACTGCCTGATCGCCGCGGCGAGCGCGGTGCGGAAACCCGGCGCCAGCGGCGCGTAGACGAGATGGCCCCAGACCGGCACGCGCATCAGCCACTCCGGGTCGTCCGGCAAGGGTTGGCCATGCACCAGCGCGGCAGCATCGATGCCCCGGGCGCGCTGGGCACAGACGAGGTCGGCGAGAAAAACTTCCATGCCACCCGGATGGGGCGGAAAAAACTTGCCGATGTGCAATACGCGCATGTTCGCAAGGCTAGGCGCGACGAATAGTCACCGGCCGAAGATCAGGTTGGGGGATGCGGCAGGACGGGCGATTGTAGCGCCTTTCAGACGACGCGACGCAATAACGGCAACCTGCCGATCACCCAGGCCATCGCGGCGGCGAGCGCGAACACCAGCACGGAGATCACCGGCACGGTCCACCACGCACTGCCGCTGGACAATGAGAGACCCAGCGTTTCGCGCGTGAAATCGATGAACAGGACGTGGACGCAGTAGATGCCCAGCGAGTGAGCGGAAAGCATCCTGACCGCGGGCGAAATCCACGAATCCGCGCGCTGGGCGGCGCCGAGGAACAGGAACGCGCCAATCGATCCGAGCAGGACGAAAGGCGACAGGTAGGAATAGAAAATCTCATCGGGCGCTCCGGCCTGCAGCGCGCGGTAATGCGTCGCTGCGGCGACGGCTGCTGCCGAAAGCGCAAACAGCGCGAAGCCTGGCAGGCGATTGCTGCGCCGCAGCAGATGGCCAAGATGCGCGCCAACGAGCAGATACACCGCCATCCCCAGGAACGAGTGCAGCCAGTACACGTCGATCAGGTCGTACGAGAAATTGAAATGCGCCGCTGCGACGGGCCATATGCAGCTGACGAAGGCCCACATCAGCAGGAAAAAACGGTTTTCCGCCACCGAGGCATGAAGGTGAACCGCTCGCATCACCGGCACAAACGCGTAGATGCCGAACAGGGCATACAGGTACCAGAGATGGTACTGGACGGGGCCGATGGTCAGCCGGCGGACAAAGCCCACCGCATCGGTGACGCTATACCCCTGCATGAACGCGTACACCGCGGACCAGAACAGCAGGGCCGGCAGCACCCGGCGCGCGCGTCGAAACAGGAAGGAAGCCAGCGGCTGTTCCCTGTTCAGCAGCAAGACACCCGTCACCATCAGGAACAGGGGCACGGCGGCGCGCACGAGGGAATCGTAGAGGTTGATGGCGAACCAGTTGTCGTCGAAGCGGTAGAACCCGCCCGCGGCGACATGGAGCACAACGACCAGAAACGACGCCACCGCGCGTATCACGTCGAGCCCGTAATGCGACTCCGCCTTCATCGCCGCTCCTTGTCGGCCGGAACCAGCCGAGGCTTCACGAAGGGTTTCTTGATGAAATGCCAGTTCACGGCCACGGCAGCATGCAGGATGTCGATGAACGGGTACTGCGGCGGGCGGAATGTCATCATGCTGGGGGCGAAAAGGCACCGAAAATGCTGGCCGGCGATCGTACACAAGCTGACTGAAGCGCGTACATGCGCCGGCGCGGGCGCTGACTTTACCAGATTCGCGTATTCGACCGTCCATCCCGGACGAACCCCGTCTATCGCGCCTCGTGCCATGTACGCCGGTCGCGCGGGCCCGCGCACTGCCTCTGCTACACTTGCCCCCTCCCGCGCCAGCCCGTGCGCTGCACAAATCACCTTCACCCTTCAGCACCGAATACTTTCAGACCATGGCAAACATCCAACCTGTCACCTTCGCCAAGTACGGCAAAAAACGCTGGCAGCATTTTTCGTCGTATGCCTTTGCTGCCCAGACCGCCCTCGTCCCGCTGATGCTGACTGAAGTTCGCAACGCGGCAAGCGCTTTCCCGATCGGCTTCGTCAAGCACCAGAACAACTGCTTTCCAGTCGCGATCCTGGGCCTGGAAGCGGAGGCCAACGTGTTCGTCGATGAACAAGGCCAATGGCTGGGTGCCTACACGCCGGCGGCCTTCCGGGCATGGCCGTTCTCGGTGAGCTATGCCGAGCGCGGCGAAAAACTGCTGTGCGTCGACGAGGACAGCGACTTAATCACCGACGGACCGGACGGTGAAGCGTTCTTCAACGAAGACAAAACACCGTCCGAAGCACTGCAGGGCGTGACGCGTTTTCTCGCCCGCTTCACGCAGGATCGCGACCCCTCTCTTGGCGCCTGCTCGGCGCTCGAAGCGGCAGGCCTGCTGCAGCCGTGGACGGCGGCGGTGCGTACCGGCAGCCGGCAGTGGACGATGGATCAATTCCTGCGTATCGACGAAGAAGCGCTGAACAAGCTACGCACCAGCACCTTGGCTTCGCTGCACAAGGTCGGCGCCATCTCGCTCGCCTATTCGCAACTGCACTCGATGGCCCACCTGGCGCTGGTGGGGCGTCTGGCCGAGCAGCGCCTGCCGCAAGCGGACGCGAGAGCAGAAACCGTTTCTCGGGACGCCTGAACGGGCCGCGCCGGCCGGGTGGCGTTCAGTTCACGCGCGGCGCCGCCTCACCGCGCCGGCGGGCCGGGCGGCACGCCCCACTGCGAACGCAGCGAACGATAGCCAGGGTGCTTCGGGTTGAGCGCGATGGCGCGCTCGATATCGGCCACCGCCGCTGCGCTTGACCCCTGTACGCTGTTTAGCAGGGCACGGCCGTAATAGGCAGCATGGTGAGGTTTCTCGGCCAGCAATTCGTCCAGCAGCGGCCCAGCGGCGGCCAGGTTCCGCATTCCGAGATGCGCCATCGCCAAGCCGAGGCGGACGGCGTAATTGCGCGGATCGTCGCGCAGCAGCGCCTGGTATTCCCCAACGGCGACGTCGTAGCGCCGGATTTGCATCGCTGCGTCCCCGCGCAAGGTGCGTGCGTGAGTGCGCAGCTTGTGATCGGAAGCCTTGTCGATCGCGAGATTGAGATCGTCGATCGCCCCCTCGAATTTGCCCATCATAGCTCGCGTGGCGCCCCGGTGATAATAGAGGCCGAACGTGCGCAAGCCCTGCTTTTCAGCGGCGTCGAAAGCGGCGACCGCCTCCGGGATCTTCTTCTCGATCTGGAGGCTGACGCCCATGTTGAAGCGCGACGAACCGAATGACTCCCCGAGCGATTCGGCGCGTGCGAAGTCGGCATAGGCGAGTTGCGGGAGATCGTTTTCGAGGTAGTACGTCCCGCGGTTGAGGAAGGGGCGCCAGCGTCCGACCGCATTGGCCGGCGCCTCGGCGTCGATTTTGTCGACGGCATCGGCCCACACTGTGAGGCTGCTCCTGAACGTCGTCACACGCTCGACCGACAGGCCGATCAGCACCGTCGACACCGCCAGCCCGACCAGGTAGACGACCGTCGTCCTTGTGCCGACGAACAGCAGCATGACGATGCCGGGAATCGCAATCGCCCACAGATAACTGCGGTACAGCACGAACGGATCCTGTATCCATACCGTGGAAAACTCGGTCGCGAACAGGATCAACGGCACACTCAGGCACAAGCCGAGGAAGCGCAACGGCCCCTCGCGACGGAACAGCAGATAGGCCGCCCCCAGGATCAGAGCGGCGAAGCCGATCGCGCCGAGGACATGAGGAAACGCGCCGAACGCGAGCGGAAATGGCGGCCGCAGATCGATCGACATCCACTGCACGTTGGGCACCAGCCACAGGAAGCCGTACTGGAAGAAAAGCGTCGCCTGATTGACGATGCTCAACGGATAGGTGCGGGCTTCTATAGCGGGGTCGATCGCCTTCAGCTGGGCGACAAAGGTCCGCGATAGTTCGTCGAAGGCCACGCCGACGATCGAGCCGTAGATGCTGGACAGCACCGCCGCGACGCCCGCCGCTGCAAGAGCGCCGACCGCCGCGATCAGCCCAAGCTGCTTCGCCGTTGGACGGCGCAGGAATACGTATAACGGCACCCCAAGCACTGGCGCCATCAGCGCATGCTCCTTGGACAACACGGCGGCGAGGTAGCACAGCGCGGCGCCCAGATAGTTCAGCCTGCCCTTGCCGACGATGCCCCTGGCAAAGAACAGACAGGACAGGACGACGAACAGCGTCGCCATCAGGATCGAACGCTGGATCAGATAGGCAACCGCGTAAACCGCGACCGGATTGAAGGCGAAGACGGCGACGCCGACGAACACGGCAGCATCGCGCGAGGCGGCGAAGCGCGTTTCCGCGGCCAGTTCTTCAGGCCATTTCACCTGCGCGGCAAGCAGTCGGTATAGTCCCAGCAGCGACACGGCCACGCCAAAATGGACGATCAGGTTGACCACGCGCTGCTTCCACCAGCACTCGCCGAACAGCGCGTTCACCCAGACGAAGGAGCCATAGGAAAGCAGCCGCTGCTTCAGGCTCAGCAGGCTGCCGTAGCCGTCGAGCAGGGCCTCACCCGCATCGAATCGCCCATCGTCGAAGACGAGCTCGTTTTGCAAACCCGGCACATAGATGAGCAACACCCCGGTCAGCAATGCGGCACACCAAAATAGCCACTGCCGGTGGCTCTGCAGATTCCCGCTCACAACTACGTGTGCCTCACCGCTCGAACACGACATCTTTCTGTACTGCTCCTACCGATAACTGCGGAATGTTTACGGGAAAGACCAATGTGCTCAGTTGGTTAGAAATAGACCGCTCTTTGCCTATGGCTTCTCATCTATTCAGGCGACAAGCCCTCGGCCGCAATAATGATCATCCAGCACTAGTCCGCGCAGCACTGCGTCCTCTGCCGACGAAAGCCGATCGACAAAGGTCTCAAACAGCGCCATCGCGAGTTGAGGCGGAAAGCGGAAATCAGGTAGGAGTCCTTCGCGAACTGTCATCACATCCTCGACGAACTCAAGAGCTCCTGCCCTTACGTCGGCTCGAACGCCTGACGTCTCCCGCTCTTCTCGTGTCAGCACGCGAAATTCCGGTACCAGCGCCCCACCTTCGCCCACCCCGTAGCGGATCACTTGAGGATCGTCCGAACTCAGCAGCTTCTCGGCAAAAAAACTCCGGCGAATAAACAGCGGCGCACCTTCCCCCTGTGCGGCGCGATGACAAAAACACCCCTCCGCCCGGACGTCGAAACGAGCTTCCATCGATTCGGTATTCAAGAAAGTTGCCATGTAATATCCGTTGACCCCTCCCCCAAGTAGGGCATTCAGGCGATGCTGGATGGTGCCCGAGTATCCGATGTCCACAACCGTAGTTGCACTGGTACCGCTCACACCCTGTTCATTTAGATAGGCTACCAAGCCCCGTCGCTCAAGTTCGGCTTGACGCAATATCGCCGGTAGCAGTGCATCCAGCAGCGGTCGCAGCGCATCGATATCGCCGTCGCGAATATCCACGGGCTTCCCCTTCCGCCATAAGCCTTGCTCGAACAGGCCGTCCTTCTCCACTTGCGTCAGTTCGAGACCGAATCGCTCAAGCAGATAGTCTTTCAAGGAAGCCGGTCCAAAACTTGTGCGAGCGATAAGCAATACATCCTCGATCGACTTGATCGCAGGCACGTTCACTGCGCGCCGTGAAAGCACCAGATATGAGGAGGATGGCGCGTGCTCCATCCCGAGGGCGACCCGGTCGTAGACCAGTTTGAGGAATTGCCCCTCGCGTGCCAAAAAATGCAGCCGCTCGACTCCCTCCTGGGACGCCCGATCGAGTAACCACTGTGTAAAAGCCAACACCAGCGGCCCGGCAACAGCATATCCGATGGCGCGAGCATCCGGCGCTGGAATAATTGCCTCGGGATCGAAGCGGTCGTGGAACACCCGGCCGAAAAACTTCCGCACTATCAATCCCAAACCGATATTTGCATCGAGAGAGCCACCGTGTTGCACCTCATCAATCAACGGTGCCAGCCGTACTGTCCCCCGCGCCAACTCGACTGGCCTAAGCATGTGCAACGTTCGCATGCCCCGATCCCCGGGTATCTGCAGATCGGAACGTTCATTGTCACCCACCACCATCACTTCACCGACCTGGACGCCCCAATCCTCAAGGATATAGTCATAGAGCCTCCCGGTATCCTTGCGCAGGCCGATCTCCGACGAGACATAAAGCTTGTGCCAACCGGTAATGCCGTGTTCGGCGAGCATTGTCGCAATGCAGGCGGCCGGCAGATACATGTCGCTGGCAAGAACGACCGTCTTGCCGCAAACCAGCGCGTGTTGAAGTAACTCGGGAGCTCCGGGGCGAGGCAAAACAGCGGCAGTTTCCGCCGCCAGCTCCAGTGTTTTCAAACGTAAAGTCGAAGGCTCATCCAGATCTGCAAGTCGTGCCAACTCACAGAATATGTGATGCAGATCCACGTCACGCCCTGCGCGCTCGCGGGTGCAACGCTCAGCCTCCGCTCGCCAAGCGAGATATTTTTTTCCCCAGCGGTACACCGGCTTGACGAGCAACAACCGCTTTCAGTTGTTCCGGATCCAGTAGCGGTCGAACGAGCAGGGTGTCGAAAACATCGAAAATTATCAGCTTCAATTCCGGCATCGCCAGCATGTCCTCGCTGACCGTACGTCCGCGATGCAAATATTGATCGAAGCGCCAAGGCGACCAGCTTGGAGTGGTGGCGTCCCTCAGTATCGCCATGCGGCGCCCCGAACCTCGGGCGACAACTCCCAGCAGCCGCTCAATAGTGTGTGCGAGTGTGCCGTCCAACTGGCCCGCTTCAGCGTCGAAATCCTCGAGTGTCAGACCGACGTCAAACAATGGCCGCAGCGCATCCATGCGGGCCCAGAACATCGAGCCAATCGGGAAATCGAAGTAACCCGACGATGGCGCACGCACGCCGAGCCGGTGAGACCAAGCGACACCGCTCGCGCGATTCGCAAGCCACGTGCTGCCCGCGTAGGGAACCTTGGAGTAGTTCTGCGGGAAAACCATACCCGCATCATCAACGAGCAACCTGAAAATGCGGCGTATGCATCCCTCGCTGCCCAACAGAGATGAAAGCAGATAGTCCCGCCAACCATCGGTCGCGCCCTTATTGTAGAGTGACTTTTTGGTATGGATATGGGCGATAAAGTCGTAGGTCTTCAGCTCGCCACCGAAAGCACAAAACATCGGGGCGAGATCCCGCCCGCGATTGGGCACCACCTCGACCCGAAGTCGCCCCATGCACGGCAAACGCGCAAATGCACTACGGCAGGCGCCCATTCCTTTCTCATTCGCGACTGACACGAAAAGATCATACGGGTAAGGCATGTTGCGCAGGCGGGCCGCGAATTCCTTGGCCAAATCAGGGTAATAAACATGCGCATGAATCGCGATTCGCCCGGGAGCCTGTTGCAGCGGCGCGACGTTGCCAAGTTCAGTCAGGCGGGAAGGGCCAACCGCCGTATTCTGGCTACCGCCAGGTAAACGCTGCTGACGCCATATCTCGTAGTGGCCGATTCCCCGAAACAATCCGCCTGCGTGGCGATAAGAAAATTCGACTACCGACTCTCGCCATCCAGGGGGCAAGCGCCAATACACTGCTCGCCCGACCGAACGCAGGCGCCGCTGCAAGACTGTCCTGCTGATCATCATTGACATTCTTTCAACTCCCACGCCGCCACCAGGCCTCGCATAGCGTCGGTCACCGTGCGGTCGAATGTTAAATCAGGCTGTGAAAGCGGCCACGAATTCGGCCACTGCATGTTCACTGCCAAAGCGCTCGCGAACAAGGCGTGCTGCGGCGACGCGCGGGGTGAACGGCGCACGGGTCCACAGCAAAAGACGAGATAGTGCGTGCTCATCGACTGCGAGATCAAACGCATGAGTGGATGCTTGTGAACGCAAGTCATCCGCCAGCGAACCGCCGAATTCCACCGCAACCGGCAGTCCTGCCGCGAGCGCCTCGAGCACGCCGGCGTCATGGACCCCACCATGCCGGCAGCCGAGGTAGGCATCGGCTGCGAGCAGCCACAGCTCGAATGCCTCTTCATCGATGAGGAACAGGCGGCGCAACGCGATCGGGACACCGACTTCATTCCAGTGACCCCGCAACCATTCCGAATCTCGTCCGCCGATCCACACGAAGCAGTAACCGTTGTTTCGCTCGGCGAACTCCATTGCAACGCGGGCAAAACGCAGCAGGCCTGAGTGCGCATCTGCCCGGCCGATGCCGACAATAATTCGCGTTTTATCCGGAACACCAAGCGCCTCGCGCAGGCGAACACGTTCTGCTTCTCGTAAATGATTACGTGTCCAGTTCCCGACCAACGGAAATGGCGTAACTTTCGCTGGCGGCAGTTTGATGCCAAACGCCTCATTCAAACTGTATGCGATCGCAGCTGAAGGCACCACAACATGTTCCGGAAGCCTGTTGTCAACAACATCCAGCTGCTCACGAACGTCAACGGGGCCTTCCAAACAGATCGATTCCGGCACGAACTCCTGTCCTGAGTTCGGGACGATCACCCCCACTGACAAACTCACCCCCATGCCCAAGTCCATTCCTGCCAGCATGGGATCAGTTAGCTCCACAACTGGAAGGCCGAGTCGGCTTCCAAGCCAATCTGCTCGCCTACGCGCAAGCGCGTCCCCGTGCCTAAACGCAATCACCCGCGCCGGAGAGCTCTTCTCGTTTGGCACCTGCTCATCGTGCGCCGTTGGACCGCACGATGGTGTGACAGGCGCCTCTTGGGACAGGGACGCAGATGAGCACGGCACGCGATATGCCTTACCGGTAATGATCTCGCGCGCTGCGCGTAACGGTCGCGTCAAGCGCCACGAAGTGGAATCGAGCAGTGCGTCACGATAGGTCTGGATTTCGACCAAATGCAGTTCGAGGCGGACCACTTCCGTATGAGCTGCTTGTAGCGCCGCCTGAAGCGAATCCCGTTCCGCTTCGAGGCTGAGATTGCGCCCCGCGGCTTCTGCCTCCAAGCGTTGGAGGCGTTCGCACTCCGCTCGAAACCAGCGCTCCCGTACTTGCCGTTGCTCGATCGCTTCTGTGAGCGCAGTCACCATCCTTCCTGCTGCCTTTACCGGACGAACGACAGTCACCTGCTGGAACAGCACGCGATAGTCCGACACCATCTGCGCCGCGACGCGCACTGGTTTCGCACGCAGGACGTCGCGGACATGCGCAAGTGCTTCTGGTTGTGCCGCAAGTGCACGCAACCGGGCGATGATTTCATCGGCACAGGGCTCGACAAGGAATCCGCTTGTCCCGTCCTCAATTCGCTCAAGGAACGCTCCAAGTCGAGTCGCGACCACAGGCACTCCCAGTGCCTGCATTTCACTCAACGTATAGCTGAACGTCTCCGGCAATATGGACAACAACAGCGCACAGTCCGGTCGAAATTCCGCGACCCTTGCGGCCAGTTCGGCGTTTGTGTAATCGGGCACGACATGGACATTTTCCATCTCTGCGAAGGGCGCGCCGAATTCTCCGCTCCCGAGCAGCAGGATCTCGGCAAAACCGGTCAGGACAGACAACACCTCCTGGAGTAGATGGAACCCCTTGTGCAGTGACAGGCGTCCGGGAACCAACACCCGCAGTCGGCGCGAACCTTCCAATAATTCAAGCAGATCATCGGGGATGATGGTGGGCTCGACCGGCACTCCACCGAGGCCGTGCGGAATCAGCATCACTTCCTTGTCGCGCAACACCGGAAAAAGCGTCGCATAGCGTGAATACACTGTATGACTGGGGGCAGCGACGCGCACCAGATCGGATTTCAACTTGCCTGCATACTCCTCGCGCAGTGCCTGCCATTCGTCCGTATCATCGTGATGCCAGAAAACATTGAAGGCGTTCGTCCCGAGACAACGTTGCAGCAAAGAGCGATCACAACTCTGGCAAGCGCCGTCAAACCAAGCGAACAGAGCCGGGCAAAACGGATAAAAATCATGCAGTACAACAATAGTGGGGCATCCGGTATCGAGGGCGTCAAGCGAGTGCCCGATCAATGAGGAGACAATCACCGCCTCGACGCCGAATTCAGCGACGATACCGTCCAGGATCGCCCGATAGGGGCCGTGCGAGACCGTAGTGGTGGCAATCGGCTGGTCCAGGTCCCAGGCGAGCACTGGTTCCTCTCCGGTCAGGACGTCGAGCAGTTCGAGGCGCACGCCCGCCTCATTGCGCCATGTGCGCGAATGCAGCACGAGGTTCCACCCCTGATCATCGGCATTCGCGAAATCGCGAACCCAACGATCGACGCCACCGCCCCAACTATGCGATATATGCAGCACCACTGGCTTGCCGCGCCTCGCGTGGGGCCGCTGCGCCTCAGGCTGACTCTGCTCGGCATCCGAGACGACAAATGGCACGTTGTCGGAGCCCCGCACAGCTTGCTCCGTCGCAAGCGCCGCCACCTCCCCGGCACCGGCTTTACGCCGCGCCTCGTCGATCGCTTGGCGCAGGTCATGCAGCGGATCTGCAGCAGCAAACGCAGCCACGCGGTCATTGTAGTCGGGGTGCACTTCAAGCAGCGCCCGTTCTGCCCGCTTCATTAGCTCGTGCCGTTCCTGACCGAAGCTCACCCCTCCTCGGTGATAGACGAAGGTGTCCGCACAGAGCACATTGCGCCAGCCGGCCTTAGCCGCTCGCAGCGAGAAGTCGTTCTCCTCGCCGTAGCCCCGTCCGAAGCGCACCTCGTCGAAAAGACCCAAGCTCTCGAGCGCCGTCCGCGGGATGTACATGCAGAAGCCGATTGCGGTCGGCAGATCTGCTATAAGCCCCCTATGAACATGCGCAAACAACCGATCGAGTCCCGCTAATCCAAGGGTTCCCGGCACCTCACCGGTCCAGCCGTCGAACGGATACGAACAGATCGTCGCATTGTTGGAAAACGGCGTTACCGTTGCGATGTTCGACGCGGACCGCGCACATGCGGCGATCCGGTCCAGCCAGTCGTTCGCCACCTCAGTGTCGCTGTTGAGCAGCACTACGTCGCGTTCCGGGTGCAGCGCCATGGCACGGTTGACCGAACCGACGAATCCGCGATTGCTCTCGTTGCGCAACAGGTGGATACGGCCCGCCGCTGCCAGCGCATCGACCAGCGCCACGACTTCCGGCTCCGGGGAGCAGTCGTCCACGACGATCAGTTCGAAACGTGCCCGCGCACTGCAGCCCAGCACGGACTCCAGGCAGCGGCGCGTTTCTTCGGCACCGCGGAATATCGGCACGATGACATCGATGATGTCCGCCCCCGCACCTGCGGAGCCACGCCGCTGGATCTCGCTCTCGGCGTCGGAGCCGACGTGTTTATCGTTCACTCTCGCTTCCTTGCTGCTGTTACGCTCACGCGGGCTTGCGCACGCGGATCACCGCGTTGTCGTCCCATGCCCAGGTCTGATTGACCGCCCACAGGCTGCGCACCGCTCCCTCCAGTTCGTCCACCCGTGACTGCAGTCGCGCAGTGTACTCGTGCTGCACCGCAACGTGCTTGGTGAAAGCATTCTCGAGTCTGCGCAGCGCGGCCGGAGAGATGATGCCGAAACGCCTCAGCATCCGCTCCGTGCGCCCGGCCGGCTCCACCGGAAATGCAGGAGAAGGCAGCGCAGCGGGCGGATTCGGCACCGTTGCGGCAGCATTCAGCGGCGGCTGCCAGGCAAACGGAACCACTTCGCGGCCATCGGCGCGGTGACTATGGAATTCGGGATCGAGGCCATAACCGCGGCACATCAGCTCGATCAGGTCCGGATGATAGAAGCGCACATGTTCCGGGTCGCGCCAGAAACCCAGCAACTGACTGCGGATCGATTCGGGGTCGGGAAACACGAACACGGCCACGCCACCGGGACGCAGCGCGTGCGCGATGAGGCCGATCAGCCGGTCCACTCCGGCGATATCGAGGTGTTCGACGAAATGCGAACAATAAATGCCATCAAACCGGCCGCCGGCGTCGGCAAGGTAGTCGAGCGCATCACTCTCGTCGATGTCGAATCCCAGGCCACGCGCATAGCGCACCGAGGCGGAATCGCGCTCGACGCCTCGCGCGGCAATGCCCCGCTCGCGCAGGATGTCGAGAAACACCGCGGTCCCGCAGGCCACTTCCAGCACCTCGCTGCAACCGTCGAAATGTCCCGCGAGCGGCAGTTGCATGCGGTATAGCAGGCCGTGATCGCGCAGGCCGAAAGCATAGTGGGCATAGCCGGACACCGTACTGCCCGAGGAAGCCACCGCAGGCAACGGCTGAAGGGCCTGGAGCGCCTGTTCCAGGCCCGCCGCGAGCGCAGGCGCCCGGGCGGGAAATGTTTCGCGGAAAGCGACATCGGCCGCCTCGTCACCATTGACATAAATGCCCGAGGCCAGCGCAACCACGTCGGCCAGCCACAGCCGCGCGCGCGTGCCTGCCGCCGGCAGCGCCACACCGGGCACGCGCATCAGCACCGGATAGCCGAGCAGCGCGCCGACACGCACCATGTCCATGCTCGCACCGGTCACACCGTCGATGACGATCACGTCCGGGCGATGCACCAGCAGTTCGTCGGTGAAATAACGGTTCGCCAGTTGCTGCTGGAAATCCGCACCCAGCGCTCGCCAGCGCGGATGCACGCTGAGCCGACGAACGCCGTCGAGATGGCAATCACCGACGACGAACTCATCGGTATCGGCGTCGAAACGCAGCGCGATGCGACGCTCATCGACGCCGCGCACTGGCGCGATATCGAATCCTCCCTCCACCACCACTCGCAGCAGGCGCAAAATCGGCCTTGACGCGGCAGTCATCGCAACCCCTGGCGTGCGCTACAGGACATCGGCAAAACCACTGCGCAGGCGACGGAACACCGCATGACCGACGAGTAACGCGCCCGCTGCGACGAGCCACCACAGCAGCAGCTCCTGCCATGCCGGCCAACGCCCGAAAATGAGTATGCCGCGGAACATTTCCACGACGTGGGTCATCGGGTTGAGCCACAACAGGTGACGATAGCTCTCGGGCACCGCGGTGATCGGGTAGAACACCGGGCTCAGGAACATCATCGCCGTGGTGATGAAACCGGTCACCTGGGCGACATCGCGCAGGAATACCCCCAACGCCGCAACCAACCACGACAACCCCACCAGCACCAGCAGGAAAGGCAGCAGCACCAAAGGCAGGGCGACCACCGAAAGTGGCGGCACACCCATGCTGACACCGACGAAGACCAGCAATACCACCAGTGAAAAAGCAAAGTGCAGGCACGCCGCGAGCACCGCCACATAGCTCAGGATCTCGAGCGGAAACACCACTTTCTTGACGTAATTGACGTTCTCCAGGATCAGCATCGGCGAGCGGTTGAGTACATCGGCAAACAGCGAAAATACCGATACCCCGCAAAACAGCACGGCGGCGAACATCGCCTTGCTGTCGCCGACTCCGCCCCAGCGCACCTGAAAGACCACACCGAACACGAAGGCATACACCGCCAACATCAGCAGCGGCGCCAGCACGAGCCAGATGGCGCCAAGCGAAGAGCCACGATAGCGGCGCACGATCTCGCGTCGCGTCATTTCACGCAGCAGTTCCCGATGCCTCCAGGCCAGCCCCACCGGCCGCAGCACGCGCAGCGATGCAGCCTCAGCCATGGCACACTCCGGCCATTGCATCGGCCTGCTCCACTTCCCGGTTCTGGTCGTCATGCACCACCTGAAGCTGGATCGACGCCATCGGCACGCCCAGCAATCCGTGCGTGACATGCGACGCGACACAGCGAATCACCAGCGCATCGTGCACCCAATGATGCTGAACGTGATGCTCCTGGGTGCCAGCGGCAATGCCCACGCTGATCGCGTATTCGCCCGAAGGCAGGTAAGGCAGACGGAAGGCGAAGCGTGCTGCGCCCTGCATGCCGGCCTCGAATACCGGAGTCGCATCCAGGCACGCCAGGTAGGTATTCTCGCCGAACAGCACTTGCCCCAGGCGATCCTTGAACATGAAGCCGACGATGAGATCCGCCGCTTGCGCGAACGCTTCGAAACGCACTTCGAGCATGACCTCCTCACCGCCCACCAGCCAGGCAAGGGGGCGCTCGGCATGATCGCGGATGCCGACCCAGTTCACCCTCACATGCCCGGTACCGAAACCTCGCGCCTCGGCGTCGAAGGGCAAGACCTCCAGATCGTTGCGCAGGTTCGAATGGATCAACAGGTCGCGGCGGGCGTCGTGGGCGAGGAGTTCGCCCCCCGTCGCCGGCCGCGCCATGTCGCTTCCGGCGCCGCCTTCGTTCGGACGCAGGCCGGCGACCTCTTGGCGCTCGGCATAGACCGCTTCCAGATAAGCTTCGGTGACATCCTTGGCGGTCCCGGCCATGCGCAGCGAACCGTGTTCGAGCCACAGCGCGCGGTCGCACAGGCTGGTCACCGACGGAATATCGTGGCTCACCAGCAGCAGCACGCCGCGCGAACGGAATTCGCGCAGAAAGCGCATGCATTTCTGTGCGAACAGCGCGTCGCCCACGGCCAGCGCCTCGTCGACGATCAGAACATCGGCATCGACGTGGGCGACCACCGCGAACGCCAGGCGCAGGAACATGCCGCTGGAGTAGTGCTTGACCGGCTCGTGGACGAAATCGCCGATCTCGGCGAAAGCCAGGATGTCGGCCAAACGAGCATCGATCTGCGCCCGGGACAGCCCGAGAATGGCGGCGTTCAGGTATACGTTTTCGATCCCGGTGAAGTCCGGATTGAAACCGGCACCGAGTTCGAGCAGCGCGGCGACCCTCCCGCGCACCTGCACCTGCCCTTCGGTCGGATCGAGCGTGCCACACAACAATTGCAGCAGCGTGGACTTGCCGGCACCATTGCGCCCGATAATGCCGATGGCCTCTCCCCGGCGGACGCTGAAACTCAGGTCGCGCAGGCTCCAGAAGTGCCTGGCCCGCCGATGCGGGCCGCGCCACAGCAGATCGAGCAGGCGGTGATGGGGCGCGGTGTAGGTTTCATAGCACTTGCCCAGGCCGCGCACCCGGATCACTTCGCCGTCAATAGTGCTCATACCGATGAGGGAATCGCCCTTCCGAGCGACCTCCACGATTACTTTTCAGCCGCGCGGGCGTGCGCCTTGAAGTCGAGCGGCTTGACCAGCGCCTTGATCGCGTCCTGATCCACCTCGATGCCGGGCAGCTTGCCGATGCGGCCGTACTCCTTACCGATTGCCATGCGACGGTACTTGAGCGTCTCGTCGCGCACCAGCTTGTCCTTGACCTGTTCGAATGGAACCGAGCCCTCGGGCTTGCGCTCCACCAGGCGGATCACGTGGAAGCCGAACTGCGACTCCACCGGCCCGACAATGTCGCCTGCCGCCTTCAGACCGAACACCGCATCCTCGAATGGCTTGACCATGCTCCCGCGAGCAAAGAAACCGAGGTCTCCGCCATTGGCCTTGCCGGACGGATCTTCAGTGAATTCCGCGGCGAGTTTGCCGAAATCCTGGCCATCCTTCTTCGCCTGCGCGGCGACCTGCTTCGCCAGCGCCAGCGCCTCTTCCTTGCTGCGCCCTTCGCTCTTGATCAATACATGCTGCGCCTTGATTTGCTCGGGCTGGGCGAACTGTTCGGGATGCGCGACGTAGAACTCACGTGCAGCCTTTTCGAAATCGGGCAAATCCTGGCCGTTAATCAGATGATCGAGCTGGACCTGGGCCGCCGCACGCTCAGTAGAGGCATCGATTTTCCAGCGTTCGCTCGCCTCGAGCGTGCGGGCACGCGCCTCCTCGGCAAGTTTGCGCACGGCGAACAGTTGGGCAACGAAATCGCGTAAGCGCTTTTCACTTGCCATCAGTTCGGCACGCCCCTGCTCCGGCACAAAATTCTCCACCGCCAGTTGGACATCATGACGGGTAATCGCGGTCTCGCCCTGGCGCACCAACACTTCGTCAGCAGCGTGTGCAGTTATATTTGCAAAAACAGCCGAAAGAAGCAGAATAACGTACTTTGTTTTCATACAAAACGCTCTCAATATCGAGAATAAAAAAAGCAGGCCGAAGTCGGCCTGCTTTTTATGCAAAAAAACCAGATCAGCCACCTTCGAAATAGAAACCACAATTCGAAGTGCTGGTGCATGTCGTCTTGCCATTAAGATCCTTGCTCGCCGCATTAATGTAATACACGGCATTCGGATCAAGGCGGCAAGTGAGGTATTTGTTCGCCGTCGGATTATTCACAGCAAGTTGCACGCTCGTGCTTTCGGTCGCCTGGCGATAGCAACCTAGATCCTTGTCTGAAAGACTCACGTCACCCGGCACTTTCGATACCACCAACAGCTTGGATGAAGTTGCACCCGACATCGCCGTGGCAATAACACGATTGAAGTACGTTCCTGAAGCCGGAGTGGTGACTTTAAAAGCGTAAACCATCGTCGGCGCCGGTTTGAACGAAAGGCGGCTCTGTACCTTCGTAGGCAGCGGCGTATCGACGCAAGTCAGGGTATCGGATGCAACGCACCCTACCGAACCGCTCGGGGGAGGGTCGGTCGGGTCGGTCGGGTCGGTCGGGTCGGTCGGGTCGGTCGGGTCGGTCGGGTCGGTCGGGTCGGTCGGGTCGGTCGGAGCCGTTCCTCCCGATGCAACAACCTCCACATTGCCGGCACTGTTGATATTCAGGGACTGAAGGGTATAGGTCGTACTCTGTCCATCAACCGAAAGCGTCAGGCTGGCAGCATACGCCGTCGGGAACGCAACGGCTCCCAGTGCGGCGGCAAGGACAAGACGTTGCATAATATTCCCCCCTTCGAATTCGACATTCGAATTTTAACACCCAAAAACAAAAAAACACCGGCCTTTCGGCCGGTGTTTGCACTACAAATTGTAAGACTGAACTTAGTCCACCGTCGGCAGGGTGATGGAGCGCACGCCCTTGTGCACCGAGCTGCCACCGTAGTTCGACATCACATTCACGCCCTCGACTTCGAGGGTGCCGTTGGTGAAGGAGGACAGTGCAAAGCCGATCACCGGCAGACCAGCCACATTAACGCCTTCAAGAGAAGTCACGCCAGTGTCAGCCGCGGCGCTAATGAAACCGATATCCATCCAGCCGGCATTGAAGCCAGCAGCCAGTTCGATCTGCGCGTTGGTGAACGCAGCACCCAGCAGGCCACCCTCTCCACCGTTGTCGACGATCGAGATGGTATTGACTTCATTGCACAACGCAGCTTCTTGAGTTTCCGGCAGCGGCGAGAAGTCGCCTTCACCCACTTCGGTCTTTTCTTCACGGTTGTAGTAGGTGATGCCGATGGTGTCGCAAGATTGCGACTTGTCGGTCAGCCACTTCTGGCTGAACGGTGCACGAGCAACCGTGTCCGTACTAGTGCTCAGAACACCCGGATTGACGTAGAAGCGCTTGGTCGGGAAAGTGATGACCCAATCGGTCATCGCATCGAAGTCCAGGCCGACGACGTAGTCGTTGATCACGTTGGTACGGGCCAGAACGGCGGACACGGAGTCGACCGCTGCCGAGGCGAACGTGGCATTCACGACCTGATTGCCGTTCAGGATATGAGCTTCGCCGGAAGCGTTGTTCAGGCTGGGGGTGGTGGTGCCGGTAGCGGTATGGCTAGCGAGATCCGCAAACCAGAAGTCATCCAGCGCAACGGCATCGACCGTGGTGGACAGGCCGGCATCGACGTTGATCAGGGTGTTGAAGCCGTACAGACCACCGCTAGCCGGCAGCAGGGTAACGGTGTCGGCAAAAGCGCGAACGGTCGCGCAGTTAGTCGGCACGCCAGCCGAGGTGTGGGTAGCGGCAGCAGCGACGGTGGACGGAAGGTCGCCCATCTCGATGATTTCGAGATAGCCTTCGCGGGTACGCGCAGCGGCGTTCACCGAGTCGTTCCTGAACAGCGTGGTACGGAAAGCTTCCGGCGTGGTCAGCTGGCGGGGCGCGATGCACGAGGTGTCCTGCGAGCTGATCTGGGCACCGGTCGCGGTACGGGTGATCACGCCGGTCCACTCGTCCTTCGGCGACAGATAGAGGTTGAAGTCGAGCACTTCCTGGCTGTTCTTGCCTTCCAGGAAACGGACCTTCACGGCCTTGGCGCTGTCGGTGGTGTTAACTACGTGCACATACGTGTCATAGCCGTCCTGCACGGTGTAATACGGGTACAGCAGAACCTGACCCAGTCCGTCCGGGTTAACGTGAACGGCATGCGCCGAACCAACCACGCCCAGACCGGCAACCACGGAAGCAAGAAGTTGTTTCTTCATCGCGAAATCTACCTTTTGATTGAAATGAAACTGCCGTCAAACCAAGTCACCCAACCTGCATTCGACTACGTGCCTGGCTTACGCCCGATAAGTTTCTCATGACGTACCTTTTGAGCGCAAGGCGCAACCTGCAATGCCATCATAGCAAACGCTCTGTAACCGTTCGCAAGCATTTTGATGTTTTTTTCATCATGCAAGTGCCGTTCCTGTAGACCATGTTGCATATTCACAACACTAGCGCGCCTGGAACAACCACCACTCACCCTCCACCCGCACCCAGCGCTCCGGCACGACGCGCTCGATGAGGCCTTTCGGCGCTGCCTTTATGCCACGAGGGCTGTCGTACGCCGCCTCCATCTCGACCTCGCAGGCATCCGCCGAAGGACATTCGACTTTCAGCACGCGGGCGGTGCGGAAACTCGCACGAGGCGGGCGGGAGCGGATCCAGTTCTCGTAATTCACCATATCGCGGTAGGACGGCGTGAAGAAACCGTAGGCTGCCTTGAAGTCTCTGGCGATCAATGCGTCGAAGCGTGCCTGGGCGCGCTTCGCCACTGCTTCTTCTGGCGTCGACGGAGTGGCGGTAGCGCAGGCGGCCAGGAGAGCGAGCGGCAGTAGCGCAGCAAAGGCCCGTCTGGGGAAGCGAGGGTTCACGGTGGGTATTCTCCTTCTGATTATTCGGGGCCGGCACCCACGTACGTGCTCAGGATGCGGGCGGGGGGGGGGGCGGGAATCTCTTCGGGCGCCGGCGGCATGTTCTTGCCGGTGCCCGGGTCAGCTTCGAAGCGCTCCCAGCCAGGCAGGACACTCAGGCCTTCCATGCGCCGACGCATTTCAATGCCAAGTTCACGCACCTGCTGGTCGCTTTGCACCACCCGGGGAGTGATCATGACCAGCAGTTCGGTGCGCCTGACGACATCGCTGGTCGTGCCGAACAGCGGGCCGAGGACCGGGATGTCGTGCAGCCAGGGCACGCCCGTTTTGCCGTTGGTGTCCGAATCGCGGATCAGGCCGCCGAGGATCACGGTTTCGCCCGTGCGCACCGCGACCTTGCTCGCTACCTCGCGCTGATTGAAGCTGCGCTGGCCGGTCGCATCATCGACTGCGCCGACGTCGGTGACCGACTGCTTGATGTCCATCGCGACCATGCCGCCCGCGTTGGCCGACGGCGTCACCTGCAGCATTACGCCAGTGTCCTTGTACTGGATCGATGTGCTGGTGGTGCCGCCGTCGGTCACGGTTTGCGTCGAGCGGATCGGCTGCTGGTCGCCGACGTGGATGACGGCGGTGTGATTGTCGAGGACCATGACGCTGGGGCTGGAAATGACGTTCACCAGGGATTTCTGCGCCATCGCGTTGAGCACTGCCCGCACCTGCCCCGCGGCATTGGCGATGCTGTAGGAAAAACCCGGCACGGTACGGCCGAGGGTTTCGCTGGCGCGGTCGGTGAACAGGCCGCTGCCGCGATAGTCGCCACCCAGTTTGCCTTCGAAGAACCATTGCAGGCCGAACCTGGTTTCATCGCTGAGGGTGACTTCGAGAATGCTGGCCTCGATCAGGACCTGGGTGGGAGACAGGTCCAGGCGGCGCAACGCGGCTTCGATCTTGCGATATTCGGAACCGGGCGCATAGACCAGCAGCGCGTTGTTGAACTCGTCGGCCACCACCCGAACCAGCGGACCGAGCGAGAACTGCGTCGTCGCTGGCGTTTGGCTGCCGTCGTTGCGGCCGACGTTGTTAAGCGCCTGCGACATCATGCCCGAGCCACCAAGGCCGGTGCGCCCGCTGGACGACAGCCCGGGCGCCACGCCGCTGTCGGTCGGGGTGCGCGCCGCGCCCGCCTGCCCGCCGCCGAACACTGCGCTGAGCAGGCTGCCCAAGTGCTGAGCCGAGCCATTTTGCACCGGATAGACGTAGAGCTGCGGTTCGGCACCACCGTCCGTCGGGCGATCGAGTTTCTCGATCCACTCCTTCGCCTGCTGCAGATAATGTGCCCGCGGAGTGACTACGAGCAGCGCATTCAGGCGCTCTATGGGCAGGATGCGCACCACGCCGCCGAGCGGACCGAAAGAGGGCAGCTGCCTGATTTCGGCCGGCGCCTGCTGCTGACCCTCGCCCCGCGCAGCAGGTGCCGCAGCCGCAGGCGCGCCGGTCACCGCGCGCAGCGCGGCATCGACTTCCTTGACTGACGCATATTCGAGCGGGAACAGGCCCACCGACATACCCTTGAGCATATCGACGTCGAAAATATTGACGAAATCCAGCCAGCCTTCGATCTGGTTGCCCGAGCCGGACAGAATCAGCAGATTGCGCAAGGTATCGACGCGCACGAAGGCCTCCGCGGGCGCCACCGGACGAAGGATGTCGGCCATTTCGGCCGCTCCGACGAACTGCAGCGGCACGACCACCATCCCTTGCCCGGCGGGGAGGGCCTTGACATTGACCGGCGAGACCCCCAATCCCCTGAGCAGTTCGGGGCGGCCGACGTGATACAGCCCCTGCGCATCGCGCGCGAGTGTCAAGCCGTTTGCGGCCAATACCGATTCGAGGATCGACAGAACTTTATCCGGCGGCACCGACCCCTGGGTATGAATCGTGACTTCGCCGCCAATGGGCTGATGCACCGTGTAATCGAGCTTGAGCAGATCTCCGAGAATGGCATGGACAAAGTCGGTGACGGGAGCCTGCTCAAACTTGAGCGAAACTGCCCCCCCTGTGGAAATATTGACCGCTTTCGAGGCCGGCAGATTGATCACGCGGTCGTTGCCGGTAAGCAGGGTGGGCTCGCGGCGCGGGACGGCTTCAGTTTCCGCTTTTTTCGCTTCGCCCCCCCCTTTCGCTGCAGCCGGGGCCGTTTTCACCCCAGCTTCGGCGGTTACGCCTGCCGCCTTGGCAACCGCCTCCTCCTTCACCGCGCCGCCAGAGGCACATCCGGCAAGGAGAACAGCAACGCTGCCGAGCACGATAAGACAAACGCGAAAAAATGGCTTGCTGGTTGACATGTCGATGGGGGTCATTTTTTTTCGAGCCCGAGCCGGGCGGCACGCCGCTCGGCGAGGCGTTGCGCAAGGGAGCCGCCGCCACGTTTGGCCGGGGCAGATGCGGCAGCGGGCGGGGCCGGGGTCGCCGGCGCTGCCTCGGGTGCCGCCCGGGCGGCGGAAGGTTCCGGCGATGGCTTGCCATTGTCGGCAGCGGCAGGCTGGGCGCCGCCGGCGACAGGGGCGGCACCCCTGCCTGGCAGCACGGGGGCCGACAGCCGGGCAGCCAGAGGCTGGGCCGCGTGCTTGAGTGTGAGCAGGCGCCGCTGCCCCCCTTGAATAAAGCTTGCTTGATTGCCGTCGAGGGCGCCCACCGTCCACGGCCCGAAGCTGTCCCCCTGCTTGAGCCGGCTGACTTTGTTGTCGGCGCGCAGCATCAGATGTTTGTCTTTGCCGACGGTGAAAATGCCGAGCAGCAACACGTCCTTGAGCGGATCGGGTGTCAGCGGCGCTTCGACTGCCGCAACCTCCGGCGGAGGCGGCGGCCGACGCGTCTGGGCAAAGACGGGACGATCGAGTGTCTGCCTCAGGGCAACGAGATCGGTAATTTCGCGCTCGATCTTTTCTGTCTGCAGGGATGAAGGATCGGGCCGTTGCGCCGGGGGCGGCGTCCAGTTGGTGCCTCCTACAGCCCACGCTGCCCCGACAGCGGCGAGCAGCACTGCATCGACACCGAGCAGAACGGAGAATGTCGTCGGCTTCACGGTTGGAGGTGCAACACACTGAGATCGAGTTGCCCCACCAGCCGCTCTTCAGGTTGCGGATCGCCGCGACGCGCACGGGGCACCGAGGCGCTGACTTGGAGGTTATCGACGAGAATCACCGGCGTTTCGCGGTCAAACCCTGCCAGCAGGCTACGCAGGCCTTCGAGATTACCATCGACCGTGAGCTTGAGCGGAATCTGGGTGAAGCCGGCATGGGTGCGTGCGGGCAGGATCTGGCTGCCGGCAACCCCCAGCCCCGCAGCTTCGGCAAGCTGACGGATGCGCTGCTGCATGTCCGTGCCAATACGTGCCGCATCAGTGCCGGCCGGATAGGCGTAGCGGGACAGATCTGCACCGACGCTGGCCAAGGAGGCCTGGACCTGCGGCCCTACTTCGCGCAGACCCAGCAGGCGGGCGTAACGCGGCTCGATCGACGCCATCGTGTCCTGCGCCCAGAAGAGCTTGCCCATCAGCAAATATGTCGTCAGGACAAGCATCGCCAGCGCTGCGCCCAGTACGCTCGCCACGACGAAACGACCATCGCGCCCGGGAAAATGCGTGTCCACGACAAACTTCACTGCACCTTCTCCTCGCTGGGGATGACGAATTCGATGACGAAGTTCTCCTTATTGGAACCTGCTGCGCGTGAAATAGGGGACGGCGCACGTACATTCCGGAACGGCGAACTCGGCGCACCGAGAATCTTCATCAGTTGGGCGGCATCGGCCGCTTGCCCCACGATACGCACCTGTCGTCCCTGTACTTCCAGGCGACTGAGGAAAGCGTCGTCAGGCAGGAGCTGCGTAATGAGTTCAAGCAACTGAGGCAGTTCCTGCCGTTGCTCCAGGTGAGCACGCAGCGCACGCGCACGTTCGTTGCCAACTGCAAGTGCGTTGCGCGCCCCCAGCAGACTGGCGACTTCGGTCTCGAGCGCCGCATACTGGCGCTGTGCATCGAACACGCGCTCGCGCGCCTGCAGCACCGGCGTCACTGCCAATGCGAACATGAGCACGAAGGCACCGGCGAGCGCGAGCAGGATGCGATTGCGGGCGACATGCATGCGTTTCAACCGGCCATGCTCGCCATAACCCTGAAGCACGATCGGAGCATCCGCCACAGCCCAGATTTCAGGTTCGGCACCCGCCAGCCGCGCCTGCTCTTGTGCGAGCGCCGTCCTCACATGCGAACGCGCGGCAAGCGCCAGGCGCACCCGCACTTGCGCGCCCGCTGGTTCGGCGCGCCATCCCCACACGGTTTCATCGGGGGGGAACGGACTGACCGCAAGGACTTCGAGTTCGACCGCCTGGCGCAATTCGTCGCCGGCAAGCCGAGGCAACCTGAATTCGCGCAGCAGCACGCTGTCTTCCGGCAGCACGACGGCCAGCGCCGCCGCTTCGGCACCTGCCGGCGCCGGTGTGGCCGATGCACCCAGACGCAGCGCTTCACCACCGTCCGGCATCAGAACCCGGATCGCCTCCTGCGGCGTCAGCCAGGCCAGCGACGGCCACTGAAAAGCTTCATTCCAGCCATTGCGCCAGACTTGGCCAATCCTGCGCAGATCAAAGCCGAACAGGCTCGGATTGCCGGCCTCAAGCGCCATGCCCGTCCTCGCTCACAAAGCTGCGCACCGGTTCGACGTGCATGCTGCGCCATGGCAGCCCGGCCGGTCCCTCGGCGCCGAGGTCGACCCAGCGCGCGCGCGCCAGCGTGCGCCCGCCTTCGCCGGGGTAAAACGCCTCAATGTAATAAACGGTGCCGGAAGACGACAGAATATGCTCCTGAGTGAAAGCGGTCGTGTCAATCGAGGGTTCCTTCGCATCGCGCGCCGCCGAAAAAGCATCCGCGACTGCGGCGTCGCCCTGGGCAAGCACCCTCAGCACGCCCTTTGAAGCTGCAAATGGATCCACGCCCGCCGCACCGGTTTGTGTCGTCACAAAATTGCGAACTTTATCATAGATATCAAAACTGACCCCGAGCACCTGGAGCAGGTCTTCCGGGATATCGAAGGGACCGCCCCGCGTGCGAAAAGCCACACCCGCGGCTTCGTAGGCCGGGTTCTCGGCACCGAGCGGCAACGCATCCTCGTCCGGGTCACGCCAATCGGCAATACGCTGCGCCAGCAGTTCGGCATTGTCGGCATCGAGGCCGGCGCCGAATACAAACAGGTCGCGCAGCAAGGCTTCCGGTGCGCCGTTCAGGTCCACAAAACCGCCCCCAGGCGACACGCGCACAACAAGCTGCCGGCCATCGATGGTGTAGCTCAGGGTGAGCCGACGGTCGATCGTGCCCGTAGCGAACTTCAATTCGCGCGCGGCGAGTTGGATAGCCGCATCGCCATAAGCTGCGGCCTCAGCGAAGCCCCGCGCACTTTGCGCCCCGCGCACTTCACCCCGGGACGACGCGGCCAGGCTCATGGCGAATATCGACAGCGCGGCCACCACCCACATCACCGCGACCAGGGCCATGCCCGCAGCACCGCGCAAGGACAGGCAACCGACGACTGCACCGCGCCTCATTGGGCACGATCCATTGCCGTTGTATTCACATCGAGGCCCGGCTCGGCCGCCAGCACCGGGACGATGAGGTCCGGCCAGCTCGCTCCACCGATCCGCAACTTGAAGGCGACGCGCCCCGGCAGGACGGCGGCATCGCTCCAGTTGTCCTGCCAGTCGCTGCGCCCCAGGCGCTGATAGGCGACGGAGAACGAATCGAGCCGCCGCACCAGGATGCGGGCGGGTTCGGTCACCCAGTCCGGGCGAGCATCCGGATCGGCTGCAAAAGCCTGCGGGGGGGGCACGAACGGCACCAATTGCAGCACCAGGTCGAAGCCTTCCTCCTCGGACCGAACCGATAGCCGCAGCCAGTGCAGCCCACCGACCCCGTGACGGGCAGGCATCGGCGCAAGCCATTCGAGCGCTTGGGGCTCGCCGAGGAAATCCGGCACTTCGGTGCCATCGTCGAGTTTGCGTCGGTGCGCAACCGACGCCTCACCGACGATCTGGCGAAGGAAGCCACTGACAAGGCGCATATCATCCGTGCGCTCGCTGCGTGCCTCGAGGCGGGAACCGGATTCACCGAAAGTGCGCAATGCCGCTACCAGCGCCAGCATGACCAGCGACAGCAGGCTGAGCGCGATAATGATCTCGACCAACGTAAAGCCGCGCGCCGCCCGCTGCCGCTTCATCGCCCCCCTCCGGCATTGATATCGATGATCGCCGGGTCGACTTCCGGACGCACAGTGACGAGGCGAAAACGGCGCACGGCGCCGCGATCTTCCCAACTGACTTCGACCTCGATGTTTTGCAGCGTCCAGGCATCGGGATGCTCATCGAGCGGTGGCACCGGTGCGGTGCGCAGATGCCAGTCGAAGCCGTCGGCGATGCCCGACACATCCAGACCTCCGGGCGGAACCGAATCGTACCGGGCGAGGATGGACTCGGCGACGAGGACGGCACGCACGTGCCGTTCGGCCTCGCCTGCCGCACGCATGCTACCGCCCAGGGCCTGATAGAGCACGCCCAACGCCAGCGCCATGATGGAAAACGCGACCAGCACCTCGATAAGGGAAAATCCGTGCTCACGAATGCTACGGTGCACGACATTCATCCACCCAGCGGCTCCTGAGACACCCGCCCGAGCAGCCAGTCGACGCGCAGGCGCAGGCCGTCTCCGGACGGACGTTCGAGCTCGATGCTGCCACCGGTCGCACTGCCGTCGGGATAAAAGCGGATCCCGGCGCGCTCGCCGGCAGCAATTTCCGTGTCGGCAACGATCGCGCGCACCTTGAGTTTTTCCGGGATCTTCTCTGCAGGCTCGGCGCCGACACCGAAGCGATGGCCCTCGAGGTCTACGGTAAACACGGCCGCCTGCCCGCTGCGGACCGCCTCCAGACGTGCGGCCTTGAGATCCGCCAGCATGTTCCGCACGGTCGAGCGGTATTCCATCGCGTCGTACATGCGACCCAGCGCGGCCGGCAGCACGCCGAGCATGACGGCCGCGACGGCGAGCGCCACGACCAGCTCGACCAGGGTAAAACCCGCCCCCCCGCCACCCGGACCGCCGGGAGGTGTCACTGCCAGTTGCCGATGTCCGCGTTCTCGCCCTCGCCTCCGATCGCGTTGTCGGCGCCGAGCGAGAAGATATCGATATCGGTGCGCTTCCCCGGGCTCTCGTAGTGGTAGCGATTGCCCCACGGATCCTTCGGCACTTCACCCTTCTTCAAGTATGGGCCATTCCAGCCGGATGCTGACCCGGGCCGGCTGGACAGTGCATCGAGCCCTTCGTCATTGCTCGGGAAACGGCCGACATCGAGCTTGAAGAGTTCGGCAGCCTGTTCGAGATCCTTGATCTGCACCGCGGTGGTCTTGCTTTTCGCTCCGCCCAGCTGCCCGAGTACGCGCGGCCCGACCAAACCAGCCAGCAGCCCCAGGATGACCAGCACGACAAGGAGTTCGACAAGCGTGAAACCAGTGGCCGACGAATGGCGGGGACGATGGATCATGTGCAACGAAAACATTTACGGGAACCTCAAAAAAAGCGATGGGACGACATTTTTGCCCTGTCGATCGCACGGCATTCTAAACCGGGCGAAGACGAACAGCTGAGGCTTCTGCGATGAATTAGCATTCAGGCGCATCCCTTTCCCGGTTCACACGGCAAGGTCGTTGACCGACAGAATACCCATCAGGATCGAAACGATGATGGCAGCGATAACCCCGCCCAACCCCAGGATGAGCAGAGGTTCGAGCATCGTCAGCGCACGCTTGATTCCCGACTGCACTTCGCCGTCGTGAACCCGGGCCAGTTCGAGGAGCATCTCGTCGAGCCGCCCGGTTTCTTCGCCCAGGCGAACCATGTTGAGCGCAAGCGGCGTAAACAGGCCGGTTCCACCGAGCGCTTCCGCCATCCGCCCGCCCTGCTTGATGGCCGGGGCAACGCCGAGCATGGCCTCGCGCAGGCGGACATTATCCATCGTGTCGGAGGCGATCTTGATCGCGGTGACGATCGGAACGCCATTGCCGAGCAGAGTTCCCATGCTGCGGGCAAAACGGGTGATCTCAAATTTCTGCACCACGCTGCCCAGCACTGGCAGGCTGAGCACACACGCATCCCGCCAGTTGCGGCCGGCGGGTGTGTGCAACCAGCGCCGGAAGACGACCACGCCCAACGCGACGACCAGTGCTGCCAACCATCCCCAGTCGGCAACCAGGTGACCTGCACCGACGATGATCCGTGTCGGCAACGGCAAAGCGTCGCCCATGTCGTTGAACAACGATTCGAACTGCGGCACGACGAAAGCAAGCATCAGGAAGACCGACACTGCGGCCACGAGCACCAGGATGGCAGGATAGATGAGTGCCGAGACCACGCTCTCGCGCAGCGCGCGGGTACGTTCGAGATGTTCCGCCAAACGGCTCAGCACTTCGCCGAGCTGGCCGCCGGCCTCGCCGGAACGCACCATGTTGATGTAGAACTCGCCGAACAGCCTCTGGTGCGGCTGCAGCGCCTGGCTGAAGCCTTTGCCGGATTTGACCGAATCGAGCAGGTCATCGAGCAGGGCGGTAATCGCGGGTCTCTGGCTCATGCTCACCATCACCTTGAGCGCCCGGTCCAGCGGCAGACCGGCCCGCAGCATGACCGCAAGCTCGCCGGTAAGGTGAAAAACATCGACGTGACCAGGCTTCCTATCCGTGGCAAACAGGCCGCGCGAAGCGTGCACAACCGGTTCACCCTGCTTGCCGGTGATTTTCGCCGGCCCCGACATCCGCTGTGGCGATGAGGGGAGCGGTGTCGCGGGCTTCGGCGCAATGGTCCTAACCGCGGCCGCGACTTCCAGTCGGATTGGTGTCAAGCCTTGGCTGCGCAGTTGGCGCAGGGCGTTCTCCCGGGAAGCGGCCTCGATGCGTCCATCCACCATGTTGCCGTCACCATGCGCAGCACGATAGGCAAATTCAGTCATTGCTCTGGTCCTGCGTCACGCGCAACAGCTCCTCCATCGACGTGATGCCCGCGGCAACTTTGCGCAGCCCGTCTTCGTAGAGAGTCAGCATGCCGGCCCGGCGCGCGACGTTGTGCAGGATGGTCGCATCCGCGCCGGACAGCACCGCCTGGTGGGCGGCGTCATCCATGACGAACAGTTCGTGGATCGAGGTCCTGCCGTGGTAGCCGGTATGTTTGCAGCGCGGACAGCCACGAGCAGCGAACACGCGCCGCTCGCCCTCTGGCAGGAAACGTGCAATGCCGGCCTTGTCGAACTCGGCGTCGAGCAACTCGACCGCCTCACGGCAATGTTCGCAGAGCTTGCGCACCAGCCGCTGCGACAGCACGCCATTGACGGTCGAAGTTATCAGGTAGCGTTCCACCCCCATGTCTTCGAGCCGGACGATCGCACCGGCGGCCGTATTGGTGTGCAGGGTAGATAGTACGAGGTGACCGGTGAGCGCGGACTGCACCGCAATCTGTGCGGTTTCGGTGTCACGCATCTCGCCGATCATGATGATGTCCGGATCCTGGCGCAGGATGGAACGCAGCGCATGCGCAAAGCTGAGGCCGATCTGACTCTGGACCTGCACCTGGTTGACGCCGGCGAGCTGGTATTCGACGGGATCCTCGACGGTGAGGATTTTAAGTTCGGTTGCGTCGAGCTTGGCCAGCGCGGCATACAGCGTCGTCGTCTTGCCGCTGCCGGTGGGGCCGGTGACAAGCAGGATGCCGTGCGGCCGCAGCAGCAGGTCGCGGAATCGCGCGAGGTTGTCTTCAGCAAACCCCATATCCTCGAGATTGATGCGGATGCTTGCCCGGTCGAGCACACGCATGACGACGCTTTCGCCGTGCACAGTCGGCAAAGTGGAGACGCGCAGGTCAAGCTCGTGGCCCTTGACCCGGGTGCGGATGCGTCCGTCCTGCGGCAGGCGGCGCTCGGCGATGTTGAGATGGGCGAGCAGCTTGATGCGTGACGTGACTGCCGCACCGAGACTGGGGGCCGCGCTTTCCGCCGCCTGCAGCACGCCGTCGACCCGGTAGCGTACATGCAGGCCATCCTCGAACGGCTCGATGTGGATATCAGATGCCCGCAGGTCGATGACGCGACCAATGATCTGGGTCACCAAACGGATGACCGGAGCTTCGCTGGCGAGATCCTTCAGGTGCTCGATGAACTCGTTGTCACTGCCGAGCGCGCCGACGAAACCGTCGTCTTCTTCGTCGTCCGGGTTCGTCGCCTCGAGGTAAAGGCGATCGAGAGCCGCCTGGATATCGGATTCGAGCCCCAGCGCGGGACGGATGCGCAGGCCCGTGGCCAGGTGCAGCGCCTTGGTGAGAAAGCCGTCCTGCGGAACCGCCATGACGATGTGCAACTCGCCATCCTCGCGCCGCCACGGCAGCACACCGTGGCTGAGCAAGTATTCGCTGCTCAGTCCCTCGACGACGATTAGCTCTTCCGGAAACTCGCCCGCCTGGACGAGGGGGATATCGAGTTGCCCGGACAGGGTGCGGGCAATGTCGATTTCCGACAGCAGCCCCAGGCGAATCAGCACGCGCCCGAGCAGATCCCCCATTTCCTGCTGCGCGATGAGCGCCTGTTCGAGGTCGCGCTGACTGAGCTTGCCTTCACGAACGAGAAGCTCGCCGAGGCGGGGGCGGTCGACAGCAGAATCAACTTGCATTTTTACTCACGAAGATGGCGGATATGCGCCGTAGGGCTCATGCGCGCCGCAGAAAGCCCGCAGGCGCGAAGGTAAAGCCGAACTTGTGCTCACGCGCCTCATCCCTGACGTAGTCGTCAGGAAATTGCCGGACATATTCGACAATGGCTTCGAACGGCCCCGGCCCCCAGCCCGGCAGAACCGGATGACCGTTGATGTTACTGTCCTCGACCACCAGGTAATCGCCGGAACGCATCACGTTGCGCAATGACAGCATTTCCTGCAACACGTGCGGCTGGCGATGATCGCTGTCGAGAATCGCGAACATCGGCCCGGGCAGGCTATTGCGCAACTCGGCGATGCGGGCGGCGACGGCGGAATCGGTCGATGAGCATTTCATGAATTCGATGGCGGGTACGCGAGACACCTGGGGGTCGAGCAGATGATCCTCGATATCGACGGTCAGGACGCGCAGCAGCGGATTGATTCCCTGGCCGATCATCGAGAAATAGAGAGCGGAACCTCCATGGCGCGTGCCGAACTCGACGATCAGCGAGGGTTTGAGCTCGAACAATATCTCCTGATAGTTCCACAGGTCCATGACGGACTTGAGGCAAGGCACGCCGAGGAAGCGCACCGTCTCCCACACGCCGTTATCGTAGTACCAGCGATGGAAGCGTTCGGCGACATCATCAGCCGCTACGAGTCGGCCGGGGTGATTAGTGTCCACTGGGGGAGTCCTCAGACAGTTCGGTTGCGCCCTGCGCACAGCCCTCGCGAGAAGATCCGGAAATGGGCGAACGCATGGGATTGCGGGAGGAGAACTTGGCGGATAAACGGAAGATAATAGCCAAGTCGGTCATCCGATGCATCCGATAATCGATGCGGTGCAAGCGGTATCGTCCTTGTCTTCGTGCGCAGTGCCACCGATGGGTTCGGGCGCTTGTTCACAACCCCGGAAGCAGGACACCTCATCCCCCTCCTTCACCGGACTGAAGGAGCACCGGACCGCTCCCGGCGTCGGCTGCGCAAAGCGAACAGGGATGCAGAGAGCATAAGCACGTTGCGGGCCAACCCGATCCGCCGCACAGGACCCGCAAGGATCGCCCTAATGCGCACGCGGCGCAGCGGGGCGCCGAGCCGGTCACGTGCGGCACCGGCAGCAGCAATCCAGTTGTGGTGCCCACCGGCGCCGACGCGCTCGACAAGGGCTGCGGCCTGATCCACCGCGCCGCCATACTGTGCGCGGGCTTCGTCCAGCGAGCGCCGGAAATGGAAGATGAAGTCGAGCGCCCGGCTCGTCGGCGAGGCAGCGCCGATCGCGTTGCCAGAATGCTGGCGATATCCGGTTAGTGCTGCATCCACCGCGATGACTTGGCCTGCCGCTGACGCGACGAGGACGAGCCACCAGTCATGATGGAATACTTGCGAGGGGAAAGGCAGCGCAAGTTCGAGCAGCGCACGGTTACCGACCATCGCGCAACCCGGGATCAGGTTGTGAGCGATGAGCCAGGTATCGACGCCATGCCGCACCTGCGGGGCACCGGCCCAACCAAAATGCGATTCGGCGATGGGACGACCTGCGTCGTCGATCAGGGCAAGATCGGCATATGCGAGTAACGGAGTCGATGGGCCGTGGCGTGCTTGCGCACCATCGAGCGCGGCACGCATGCGGGCGAGTTTGTGCGTGCACCATAAATCATCCTGGTCACACAGCGCGAAGCTTGCCGCCCCGGCTCGACGTGCGCAATCGAGCAGCCGCTCGAAGTTCCGTCGGATGCCCACCGTGGCAGCCCCGTCCACCACCAGACGCATCCGTGCATCGCGCGCGGCGTAACGGTGCAGCACTGCCACCGTATCGTCGCTCGAACCGTCGTCACGCACGAGCAGAACCCAGTCCGGGTCCGACTGGGCCAGCACGCTGTCGAGCAGTGCCGGCAGGAAACGCGCACCATTGTATGTCGCGAGCAGGATGTGCAGCGGCGGCGCGGCACTCATCGCTCACGCTCCCGGCGGATACGGCAGGCGCTCATTCGAACCCCATCGCCGCCAGGATGCGCGCGTTCGCGCGGCGCACGTCAAATTGCACCTCGGCGAGGCGCCGGCTTGCGGCTCCCATCGATGCGATTCGCTCGGGCTGCTCGATGAAACCGAGCAGCGCATCGACCAGCGCATCGACATCGCGCGGCGGCACCAGCCAACCGTTTTCACCCGGCTCGACGGTATCCCGGCACCCCGGCATGTCGGTGGTGATGATCGGGCGGCCCATCGCCATGGCCTCCTGGATGCTGCGCGGAACGCCCTCGCGGTAGTACGACGGCAGGACGAAGACGCTCGCTTCGGCGATCGCCGGGCGAACGTCGTTGACATGGCCTCGCCATTCGACGACGCCTTCGGCGTTCCACGCGCGCAGTTCGGCCTCGCTGACCGAACCCGGATTCACGTCGATGCTGCCGAGCAGGATGAAACGTGCTGACGGAAGCACGGCGCGAACCCGCCGGGCCGCCTCGACGTACTCCCGGACACCTTTTTCGGCGAGCAGCCGGGCCGCGAGGAGAAAAGTCGGCGGATCCGTGACCGGTGCTGCGGCGGCGAACCAGCCGAGATCGACGCCGATGCCGCCGAGCATGATGGCGCGCTCAGCAGCGACCATGCGGCTGCGAACGAACAGTTCGATATCGTCCCGGTTGAGGAAGAACACGCGATGCGCCGCGGCGAGCCCGGCCCGGTACAAGCCGCTGACCGCGGCGCGCAGCACGCGGCGGCGCAGCGAGAAGCCGGGGCTTTCTTCTGAATAGACATAGCCGGCGCCTTCGACCATCGCGGAGCGATCCGGCACGCCGGCGAGGCGCGCCGCGAAGGTGCCGTAGATCACCGGCTTGATGAAATACGTGAACGCGTAGTCGGGCTGCAGCCGGCGCAGCAGGCGCACGAGCCGGAAGATGTCGCGCGCGTCGCGCAACGGCCGTATGCCGGCCCGCTCGAGGCTGTAATCGACCGGTTCGGCGCCGAGCGCGGTCACGGCGTCGCGGCTCGCGTCATCGTAGTCGGGTGCGAGCGCGAACACCTGCAGGCCACGCGCGACCCAGTCGCGGATCAACGGGCCGCGGAAATTGTGGATCGAATACGCCTGGCTCGAGATCAGCGCGAGCCTCGCTTGCCGCAGCGGCGCAGTCGCACGGATTTCCCCCGCCGGCAGTGCCTCAGAACGACCCAAGCCGCTTCCCCGCATGCACCTGGAACACCTTGCGATCCTCGAGTCTCACCGCGGTGAGCTTTTCGCCCCATACACAGCCGGAATCGAGGGCGAGCAGGTTCGGCTCCCTGCGCAATCCGAGCGCGGACCAGTGGCCGCAGACGAGGGTCGTGTCGCTGCTGGCCCGGTCCGGGTGCGCAAACCACGGCAGATGATTCGGCGGCGCGCTGTCGGGCGGCCCCTTCGCATCGAATTCCATGCGCCCGTCGGGCGTGCAGAAACGCATGCGCGTCATCGCGTTGACGATCACCCGCAGCCGCTCCCACCCGGCGAGGTCATCGTGCCACGCTTTCGGCGAATTGCCCCACATGTGCTGCAGGAACGCTTCGCAGGAATCCCCCGCGAGCGCGGCCTCGACTTCGCGGGCCAGCGCGCGGGCGCGTTCGGCCGTCCACCCGGGCAGCAACCCGGCATGGACCATCGCGTATCCGCCCTCGAGATGCATCAACGGCAGTGTCCGCAGCCAAGCGATGAGTTCGTCGCGATCCGGGGCCTCGAGCACCTGCTGCAGCGTGTCGTGGCGCTTGCGGCTCGAGGCGCCGGTGTACGCGATCTTGAGGAGGTACAGGTCGTGGTTGCCGAGCACGCTCACCGCGGCGTCGCCGAGCGACTGGACGAAGCGCAAGGTGTCGAGCGACGCGGGTCCGCGGTTCACCAGATCGCCGACCAGCCACAGGCGGTCGCTTGACGGGTCGAAGCCGAACCGGTCGATCAGTTCACGAAATTCGCGGTAACACCCCTGAATGTCACCGATTGCATAAATTCCCACTCTGGACTTACCTCAACATGCTTCGCGTGCCATTTTCGCCGCCACGAGGAAAGGCTTCGGGGGATTATACGGTGCATATTCCGGAACCCAGCGACGCAGCACGCGCCGCACCTCGTCGTCGGTCCGGGTGTTGCCGGAACGCACCCACTGCAGCATCTCGGCCATCTCGAAGCCGTCCGGCAAAGAGGCGCGGGCGACGCGCAGCTTGGGGTGATGGGTCGGCCGGGTGCGTTCGCTGTGCGCGAGGACTTCCTCGAACAGCTTTTCCCCCGGGCGCAGGCCGGTGAACACGATGGGGACTTCGCTTTCGCTCTTGCCGGACAGGCGGATCATGTCGCGGGCGAGATCGAGCACCTTGACGGGCTGCCCCATGTCGAGGACGAAGATCTCGCCCCCCTCGCCCATCGCGGCGGCCTGCAGCACGAGTTGCGCCGCCTCGTGTATTGCCATGAAGTAGCGCGTGATCTCGGGATGCGTGACGGTGACCGGCCCGCCGCGCTCGATCTGCGCCTGGAACTTCGGGATGACGCTGCCGGCGCTGCCGAGCACGTTGCCGAAGCGGACCATCTCGAAACGCGTCCGGCGCGACTGGCGCTGCATTTCCTGGCAGATGATCTCCGCCAGGCGCTTGCTCGCCCCCATCACGTTGGTCGGGTTGACCGCCTTGTCGGTGGACACGAGGACGAATCGCTCGACGCCGAGCGCCGCCGACGCCTGGGCGAGGATCCACGTGCCGAGGACGTTGTTGCGCACGGCCTGCCACGCGTTCTGCTCTTCCATCAGCGGCACGTGCTTGTAGGCCGCGGCGTGGAACACCACCGCCGGCGCATGGCGCTCGAGGATTTCCATGACGCGGCGGCGATCCTTGACGTCACCAGCGATCGCCACGAGGCCGACCTCCGGAAACTCCTCGGCGAACTCCTCGCTGAGCGTGTACAGCGCGAACTCGTTCAGTTCGAACGCAATGATCTGGGCCGGCCCGAAGCGCGCGATCTGCCGGCACAGTTCGGCGCCGATCGAACCGCCGGCGCCGGTCACCATCGCCACCCGCCCCGCGAGCATCTCGCGCACCTGCGGGGTGTCGATCTCCACCGGTTCGCGCCCGAGCAGATCCTCGAGGTCGAGGCTGCGCATTTGCGACAGCGTGTCGTGCCCAACGATCAGCTGCTCGATCGCGGGGAGGATGAACACCCGCACGCCCGCGCGCACGCACAGGTTTGCAACCCGGCGGTGACGCTCCGCGTTGGCGCCGGGCATGGCGATGATCGCGTGGCGGACCCGCAGCGCGTCCGCCCAGTCGGCGATCTCGCCCACGGACCCCAGCACCCGCACGCCACAGACCTCGCGTTGCCGTTTCGCCGGATCGTCATCGAGCAGGCCCACCACATGCCACTCGCGCGAGCGGCGCAACTCCTGGATCAGGTTCACCGCTTCGCGACCGGCCCCCAGCACCAGAACGGGCTTGCCGACGCCACGCAGCGCACCGAATTCCCGGTGCTCCTTGAAAACACGGTAAGCGGCGCGCCCGCCGCCCATGATCGCCACCAGCAACAGCGGATAGATCAGCAGCAGCGACCGCGGCAGCGCCGGCGCGGGGGCGAGGAACACCGCGCCGAGCGCGATCACCACCATGCTGAGCCCGACCGCCCGGCCGATGCGCAGCAGGTCGGGCAGGCTCGCGAACACCCAGATGCCCCGGTACAGGCCCGCGGCGCGAAAGACCACCGCCTCGACCGGCACCAGCAGCAGCGCCCCGTAGTTGGCGATGGGCAGGTACGGACCCAGCCCTTCGAAATTGAAGCGCAACATGAAGGCGCCGAACCAGGCGGCGATGACTGCCGCGAGGTCGAATCCGAATACCGCCAGCGAACGCCAGTGCAACGCCACGCTCAGGTTCATTTTGCGGGCTCCGTTTCCATATGACGATCCCATTGCCGGTCGATGCGACGTCCGAGGACGACCAGCACCGCGCTCCACGCGGCGGCCCCGATCCATCCGCTCGCCTCGACGAACAGCAACATCAGCACCGCCAGTGACGCGCCGGCCAGCATCACGAGCAGCCAGCGCAGGCACATCGCATCGTGGGCAAAGCCGCCGCGTACCATGCGTTGATAATAATGTTCGCGGTGTGCATGCCACACCCGCTCACCCCTGCACGCTCGGCGAATCAGGGTCACCGTTGCGTCGAACAGAAACGGCGCGAACACGAGCGGCGCAAACCACAGCGGCCACGCGCCGATCAAGCAACCATACCAACCGAGGCCGCCGGCAAGAAAACCCGATGGAATCGCGCCGACGTCGCCCATGAAAATTCGCGCCGGATGCCAGTTGAACAGGAGGAAACTCGCCGAAGCAGCGGCCACCGCGATGCACAGGCCGGCCAGCGCCGCCTGCCCGGCCTGCGCGAATCCGATCGCATAAGCGGCGAATCCTACCGCCGACATACTGCCAGCGAGGCCGTCGGCGCCATCCATGAAATTGTAAGCGTTTATCGACCACGCAATGACGATGACCTGCAGCGCGACGAGCAGCGGCGAGCCCGCGCCGTGAAAAAATACAACAGCCGCGGCCGATGCCAGATGCACGCCGAGCCGCAGCCAGAACGGCAGATCGAGCCAGTCGTCGGCCCACGACACCGCGGCGAGGACCAGCACCGGGATGAGCCATACCGGTGCTGCGCCCGCCCACCCTCCGCACGCCAGCGTTGCCGCGACGATGCCGAGCCCGCCGCCGTGGGGCGTCGGCCGCTCATGGAGCGACCGATGCCCGGGCTGGTCGACGCCGCGATCGGCAAAACGCAGTCGCAGCGCTATCGTGGCCGCCGAGACCAGCGCGGCCACCGCAGCCATTGCGGCGAGCGCGATGAAGCCGATTGCCCCGCTCATCGCGTCCGCTCCGCACCGCAGTCCGCCGCGAATGTCTCTTGCAGTCCCTGCAGCGACACCCGCGCACGCCAGCCGAGCTCGCCCTCGATCAGCGCCGGCGAGTAGCTTTCATGGCCGAGCAGGCGTTCGACTGCCGCCCGGTCGAGTGGAACCGGCCTGCGACACAGCTTCCCGAGCCAATGGCCGATTTCGCCGCCGAATCGAAGGACGCCCGCGGGACAGCGCAAGCGGACCGGCGCCAGCCCCAGTGCCGCGCGCAGCGCGTCGTACAGCTCGCGGCCCGAGTAGCTGCGCGGATCCGCGACGATGTAGGTTTTTCCCGCCGCACGGGCGTCATCCGCGACCAGCAGCATCGCCACGAGCACGTCGTCGACATGCACCAGCGAACGCTTCGCGCCGGTCTCGGGCAGCGGCGGGAACCAGCCCCGGCGGATGCCGCGCGCCATGCGCTCGAGATTTCCCCGGCTGCCGGGGCCATACACCATCGCCAACCGAAGATTGGTCACCCTCATGCCGAAGCGCGGGCCGGCGGCGAGCACGGCGTGCTCCGCGTCGCGCTTGGCCCGCCCGTAGGCGGTTTCCGGCAGCGCCGGCCAGGCCTCATCGACAAGCGCGGCACCGGGCGCGCCCATCGCCTTGACGCTCGACAGGAACACGAAACCGCGCACGCCCTGGCGCCCGGCGGCAGCGGCGAGGTTCGCGGTGCCGACGAGATTCACGTCGCGGTGCCGGCGCTCGGCAGTGTCACCGGGCGAGTCGAATGCGTGCGCGTGCCCTGCGCAGTGGAATACCAGTTCGACGCCGCGGCATGCGCGGTCGAGCGCGTCCGGGTCGAGCAGGTCGGCACGCACCGCCGACGGGCCGGGCAAAGCCAGCCGCGACATTCTTCGAACGTGTTCGCCCCGCGCCTCGAGCGCCGTCGCGAGCCGGCTGCCGATGAAGCCGGTCGCGCCGGTGACGAGGACGGTGCGTGCTGCCATTCAGGAGCGGTAATAGTCGCGATACCAGGCGACGAAGCGCGCGACGCCTTCCGGCACCGGCGTCGCCGGCGCGAACCCCGTCCATGCGTCGAGCTCCGCGATATCGGCATACGTCGCCGGCACGTCGCCGTCCTGCAGCGGCAGGAAGTTCTTCTCCGCCTTCCTGCCGATCGCCTCCTCGATCGCTTCGATGAACGCCATCAGTTCGACCGGATCGTGGTTGCCGATGTTGAACACGCGGTACGGCGCGTTGCTGCGGGCGGGGTCGGGCTGCAGCGCGTCGAAACCCGGATCGGGTTCGGCGACGCGGTCAAGCGTGCGGACGACGCCTTCGACGATGTCGTCGATGTAGGTGAAGTCGCGCATCATCAGCCCGTGGTTGAAGACGTCGATCGGACGGCCTTCGAGGATCGCCCGCGTGAACAGGAACAGCGCCATGTCGGGGCGGCCCCACGGGCCGTAGACGGTGAAAAAGCGCAGGCCGGTGGTCGGCAGGCCGTAGAGGTGGCTGTAAGTGTGCGCCATCAGCTCGTTGGCTTTCTTGGTCGCGGCGTAGATGCTGACCGGGTGATCGACGCTGTCGTGCTCGGAGAACGGCATCTTCGTGTTGCCGCCGTAGACGCTCGAGCTGCTCGCATACACCAGGTGCCGCACGCCGCCGCGGCGGCAGCCTTCGAGGACGTTCATGAAGCCGACCAGGTTGCTGTCGACGTACGCGTGCGGGTTCTGCAGCGAATAGCGCACGCCCGCCTGCGCCGCGAGGTGGACGACGCGATCGAATCCTTCTGCGGCGAACAGCCGCTCCATGCCGCTGCGGTCGGCGACATCGAGTTTGACGAAACGGAAACGCGGATGCGGCGTGAGGCGCGCGAGGCGGTCTTCCTTGAGACGCGGGTCGTAATAATCATTGAGGTTGTCCAGGCCGACCACCTCGTCCCCGCGCGCGAGCAGCACTTGGCAGGTGTGCATGCCGATGAAGCCGGCTGCGCCGGTGATGAGAACTTTCATGGTCGAGCCCGTCCTGTTCGCGTCGAGCCGCGGATTATCTCATACGCGCTTGTAATGCTGCCTGCGCAACCTCCGGTTACGAAAGCGGGCTCGCGCCGCACGCCGCTATACTGCCGAACCGTTTCGGACTCTTTCGATGCTCGCTCGTCTGCTCTACACCCTGCTCTGGATTTTCGCACTGCCGGTCGTGCTGCTGCGTCTGCTGTGGCGCGCGCGGCGGCAGCCGGAATATCTGCGGCATGTCGGCGAACGTTTCGGGCGTTACCGCGTTGCGGCGCCGGCGCCGGTGTTCTGGATCCACGCGGTGTCGGTCGGCGAGACGCGCGCCGCCGAGCCGCTGGTGCGGGCGCTGCTCGCACGCTGGCCGGATCGCAGCGTCGTGCTGACGCACATGACGCCGACCGGCCGCGCAACCTCCAAGGCGCTGTTCGGCGACGATCCACGCGTGCTTCGCGTTTATCTGCCGTACGACCTCGGTTTTCTTTCGACCCGCTTCCTGCGCCGCTTCCGGCCGCAGGTCGGGCTGATCATGGAAACGGAATTGTGGCCGAACCTGCTCGCAGCCTGTCGACGGCGGCAGGTGCCGGTGCTGCTCGCGAACGCGCGCCTGTCGGAGCGCTCCGCGGCGCGCTATGCGCGCTGGCCGGCGCTGACGGGGCTCACGCTCGGCGCATTGAGCGCGATCGCGGCGCAGACCGATGCCGATGCACGGCGGCTCGCGGCGCTCGGCGGCGGGCGGGTCGACGTGACCGGCAACATCAAGTTCGACATCGCGCCGCCCGAGTCATTGTTGCGGCTCAGCGACACTTTCCGCGCGCGTTTCGGCGGCCGCCCGGTGATCCTCGCCGCGAGCACGCGGGAGGGGGAAGAGGCACCAATTCTCGACGCGTTCGTGGCGCGCGCCCCGGACGACGCGCTGCTCGCGCTCGTGCCGCGGCATCCGCAGCGTTTCGACGAGGTCGCCGGGCTGGTCCGGGCGCGTGGCCTGAGCTTGCAGCGGCGCTCCGACGACACGCCGGTGGGGCCGAACACGCGCGTGTGGCTCGGCGATTCGATGGGGGAGATGTTCGCGTATTACGCGGCAGCCGATGTGGCGCTGCTCGGCGGCAGCTGGCTGGCGTTCGGCGGGCAGAACCTGATCGAAGCCTGCGCTGTCGGCACCCCGGTCGTCCTCGGCCCGCATACGTTCAACTTCGCGCTGGTGGCGGACCAGGCGGTCGAGGCGGGCGCCGCGCTGCGCGCGGACGATCCCGGCGCGGGAATGGCAGCGGCGCTCGCGCTGCTCCGGGATCCGTCACGCCGGCAGGCGATCGGGGCCGCGGGACGCGGTTTCGCTGCGGCGCACCGCGGGGCGACCGAACGAACGATGGCGATCGTCGAGGAGCTGGCCGGATCCGGCAAGGCACCGGACACGCCGGGGCGGCAGCGATGACGGCCAAGACTAACGCGATGCCGGCCCGAGTTGCGCCGGCGCAAAGCTCGTCGGGCTCTCGGCGAGCAGCGCGTTGATCACCTGGACGTCCTCTTCGCCGAGCGTCCCCGCCGCCGCCTTCAGCCGCAGCTGGGCAAGCAGCGTGTCGTAGCGGGCGCGGGCGAGCTGGCGCAAGGTGTCGGCGAGCTGGCTTTGTGCATTCAGCACATCGATGTTGATCCGTACGCCGACTTCATAGCCGAGGCGGTTCGCCTCGAGCGCCGACGTCGACGAGACCTGCGCGGCCTCCAGCGCGCGCACCTGCGCCATGCCGCTGGTCACGCCGAGATAAGCCTGGCGCGCCGCGAGCGCGGCGTTGCGGCGCGCCTCCTCGAGATCGGCTTCGGCCCTGACCCGCAGCGCCGCCGCTTCACGCGCGCGCGACGAAATCGCGCCGCCCGCGAACAGCGGCAAATTGAACTGCAGGCCGACGGTCTGCGCATCGCTTTCCGTGCGCCCGCCGGTGCCGGCAAAACTGCTGCTGGTGCTGATGCCGCCCTGGTGGCCATAGGTGGCGACGACATCGACGGTCGGGTAATGGCCCGCGCGCGCAAGCTCGACCTCGCGGGCCGCGATCTCGCGCGACACCTGCTGGACCTGCACGCCATAAGCGCCCTGCTCCGCAGCGCTCGCCCAGTCCACGATGCTGTCCGGCTGCGGCCGCGACAGCGTGACGCCACCGCGCAACCCGGCCAGCGGCTCCGGGTCCTTACCGATGATCTGCGCGAGCGTGTGGCGGCGCACGTCGAGATCGTTGCGTGCGGCGATTTCCTGCGCCACCGCGAGATCGAAGCGCGACTGCGCCTCATGCACGTCGGTGATCGTCACCGTGCCGACTTCGAAGCTCGCCTTCGCGAGCTCGAGCTGTTCGGCGGCGGCGGTGCGCAGCTGCGTCTGCGCGATCAGCACCTCCTGGGCGGTGAGGACATCGAAATAGGCCTGCGACACGCGCAGGATCAGGTCCTGCCGCGCCTCGCCGAACTGCACGCCGGCGAGCGCGGTCTGCAGTTCGCCCTGCTTGTACTGCACCCAGTTCTGCCAGCGGAACAGCGGCTGCGTCAGCTGCACGCCGTAGGCGTTGCTGTTGTAGCGCCGGTCGCCGAACTGGCTGCTATCGACGTCGTTCCACGTCGTGTCGGCCGACGCGCCGATCACCGGCAGCAGGCCTGCGCGGCCCTGGACGACCCTTTCCTGGCCAGCGTCGAACTGCGCGCGGGCCGCTGCATAGCGCGCGTCATTCGCCAGCGCATCGCGATACACATCGAGCAGATCGGCGGACCACACCGCTGCCGGGATCAGGCTCGCCACACAGATTGCCAGCACCCGCTTCATCGGCTTCACCCTCCGCTTCATTCAGTATCGGGCCATGCCCGGGTCGACCTGCGCCGCCCAGGCTGCGACGCCGCCCGCCAGATTGATGACGTTGCGGAAGCCCTGGCGCTCGAGGAACATGCCGACCTGGGCGCTGCGCGCGCCGTGGTGGCAGATGACAACCGTCTCGGCATCCGCGTCGAGTTCGCCGAGGTGTGCCGGCACCGTCGCCATCGGCATCGGCTGCGAGCCCTCGATGTGGCAGGTTTCGAATTCCCACGGCTCGCGCACGTCGAGCAGCACGGGTTTTTCGCGCGACGCATCGGCGAGCCGGTCGGCGAGTTCGGCAGCAGTCATCTGGCGCATCGTCACATCCTCCAAAGTGGAGTTTCGCTTACCCTCGCAGTGGTGGCGCGCGCCCGCGATCCGGCCTGCGGAAACCGCCGCTGCTCAGAACTTGAATTCGTCGTGGCGCTGCGCGTTCTTCAGCATCGGCACGACGGTTTCGAAAATATCCTCGCTTTCGTACGCACCTTCGCCGACACAGGTCACGAGCCGCGCCTTCATCACCGGTGCTTCGCCGACGAACGCGAACAGGCGCCCGCCGACCTTGAGCTGCGCCAGCAGCGCAGGCGGCAACATCGGCAGGCCGCCCGACATGACGATGACGTCGTAGGGCGCGCGGCAGATCCACCCCGCGGCAGCGTCACCGTCCTCGACGATGACGTTCTCGACGCCATAGCGGGCAAGGTTTCCCGCCGCGAGCTTGACGAGTTCGGGCTCGATGTCGATCGTGCGCACCCAGTCGGAGCACGCGGCGAGCAGCGCGGCAAAGTAGCCAGACCCGGCGCCGACCTCGAGCACGGTGTCGGAACGCTTGACCTGCAGCGCCTGCAGGATCTTGCCTTCGATGACGGGCTTGAGCATCGCCTGGCCGCAGCCGATCGGGATTTCGACATCGGCAAAAGCGAGCGTCTTGTAGGCGGCGGGAACGAACTCCTCGCGCCTGACCGCCATCAGCAGATCGAGCACGTCCTGATCCAGCACATCCCAGGGGCGGATCTGCTGCTCGACCATGTTGAAGCGGGCTTGTTCGAAATTCATTTTGGGCTTCCTGTGCAAATATTAGCACACGCTAATAGAGTGCGCGACCGGATGAGAAAAACCTTCGCATTCTAACGCACTTGCGGCGCTGCGACGTTCGCCGCGGGACTCCCGGAGCCCTCGCCCGGCGGCGGCTCGACGCGGTACCAGGCCGCGTACAGCGCCGGCAGGAACAGCATCGTCAACACCGTCGCGACCGTCAGGCCGCCCATGATCGCGACCGCCATCGGGCCGAAGAACGCGCTTTCCGACAGCGGGATCATCGCGAGGATCGCCGCGGCCGCGGTCAGCATGATCGGCCGGAAGCGGCGCACCGTCGATTCGACGACCGCGTCCCACGCGCTACGCCCGGCTTCGCGGTCCTGGCGGATCTGATCGACGAGGATCACCGAGTTCCTCATGATCATCCCCGCCAGCGCGATCGTGCCGAGCATCGCGACGAAGCCGAACGGCTTGTCGAACAGCAGCAGGAACGCGGTGACGCCGATCAGGCCGAGCGGCGCCGTCAGCAGCACCATGAACACCAGCGAGAAACTTTGCAGCTGCAGCATCAGCACGGTCAACACGACGACGAGGAACAGCGGCACGCCCGCCGCGACCGAACTGCCGCCTTTCGCGCTCTCCTCTGCCGAGCCGCCGACCTCGATGCGGTAGCCGAGCGGCAGTTTCCCGCGCAACGCGCCGATGGCCGGCGCGAGGTCGGCGACCACGACCGCCGGCTGCACCGTCCCGTACAGGTTGGCGCGCACGGTGACGGTCGGCAGCCGGTCGCGCCGCCAGATCACGCCCTGCTCGAAGCCGTATTCGGCGGTCGCGACCTGCGCGAGCGACACGCTGGCCCCGCTCGCGGTCGGGATCGCGAGGTCCGGCAAGAGGCCCAGATGCACGCGCTCGGACTCGGCACCGCGCAGCACGACTTCGATCGTCTCGGTGCCGTCGCGCAACTGCGTCACCGCGAGGCCCTGCAGCGAAGTGTTGAGCAGGTTCGCGATGTCGCGCGTGCTCAGCCCCATCAGGCGCGCCTTGTCCTGGTCGATCTTCAGCCGCACCTGTTTCGACGGCTCCTCCCAGTCGAGATGCACGTTCGACAGCGCCGGGTGCGCGCGCAGCGCCGCCGCGACCTCGTGCGCGATGCGCCGCATCTGGCCGAAGTCCTGGCCGCTGACGCGGTATTGCAACGGAAAGCCGACCGGCGGGCCGTTCTCGAGCCGGTTGACGACGCCGAGCACGTCGGCCGGCCCTTCCTCGAAGAGGCGGATCAGCTTCGTGCGCAATGCCTCGCGCGCCGCCGGGCCTTCGGTGAGGACGACGAACTGCGCGAAGTTCGTCTGCGCAAGCGCCTGGTCGAGCGGCAGGTAGAAGCGCGGGCTGCCGCCGCCGAGCCACACGACGTAGTTCTCGACGCCTTCCTGCTCGTCGAGGAAAGCTTCGATGCGCCGGACCGCTTGGTCGGTCGCGTGGTGCGACACGCCCTCGGCGAGCCGCAGGTCGACGAGCAACTCGGGCCGCGTCGAATCGGGGAAGAACTGCTGCGGCACGAAGCGCCCGAAGACGACGATCGACCCCGCGAAGGCCAGCACCGTCAACGCGATGACGATCCAGCGATGCCGGACGCAGCCGCTCACGAGCGAGCGCAAGCGCGTGTAGAAGCGCGTGTGGTAGATCGCGTATTCGTCGTGCAGCTCGTGCCCGTACGCGGCGCGCGCGGCAAAAAACCGCCCGAGCCGCGGCGACAGCCGCCCGGCGAGGCGCGCGAGCCGCGATGGCCCGGTGCGCCGCGCGCGGAAATCCGGCAGCAGGTGGAAGCCCAGATAGGGCACGAACAGCACCGCCGCGACCCACGATACGAGCAGCGCGATGACCGTGACCTGGAAGATCGAGCGCGTGTATTCGCCGGTCGACGACGCCGCGGTCGCGATCGGCAGGAAGCCGGCGGCGGTCACGAGCGTGCCCGACAGCATCGGCATGGCGGTGGAAAAATACGCAAAGCTCGCCGCCTTCGCGCGCTCCCAGCTCTCCTCCATTTTCGTCGCCATCATTTCGACGGCGATGATCGCATCGTCCACCAGCAGGCCGAGCGCGAGGATCAGCGCGCCGAGCGAGATCTTGTGCAGGCCGACGCCGAAGATGTTCATGAACAGGAACGTGATCGCGAGCACGACCGGGATGATGATCAGCACGACGACGCCGGTGCGAAAACCGAGCGACAGCAGGCTGACGATCATGACGATGACGACCGCCTCGGCGAGCACGGTGACGAACTCGCCGACCGAGCGCTGGACGGTGCGCGGCTGGTCGGCGACGCGTTCGAGGCGCACGCCGACCGGCAGCTGCGCGCCGATGCGCTCGACCGCGTCGTCGAGCCCGCGGCCGAGCGCGATGATGTCGCCCCCCGCGCGCATCGACACGCCGAGCCCGAGCCCGTCCTCGCCCATGAAGCGCATGCGCTCGGCCGGCGGGTCGGCGAAGCCGCGCTTGACCGCGGCCACGTCGCCGAGCCGGAACGCGCGGCCCTGGGCGCGGATCAGCGTGTCGGCGATCGCCTCGACGTCGTCGAACGCGCCCGACGGCCGCAGCCACACGCGCTCGTCGGCGGTCTCGAAGAAGCCCGCGCCGGTCAGCGCGTTCTGCTCGGCGAGGGCGTCGACGAAGTCGCGCAGCGACAGGCCGAACGTCGCGAGTTTGGTGTTCGACAGCTCGATGAAGATGCGCTCGGGCTGCTCGCCGAACAGGCTCACCTTGGCGACGTCGGGCACGCGCAGGAATTCGCTGCGGATCGCTTCGGCGTAGCGCTTCAGGTCCGCGTAGTCGAGGCCGTCGCCGACGAGCGCGAAGACATTGCCGTAGGTGTCGCCGAACTCGTCGTTGAAGAACGGGCCGATCACCCCCTGCGGCAGCAAGGGGCGGATGTCGCCGATTTTCTTGCGGATCTGGTACCACACGTCCGGAATCTCGTCCGCGGGCGTCGAATCCTTCGCGGCGAAGAACACCAGCGATTCGCCCGGCTTCGAATAGCTGCGCAGATAGTCCGCCTGCGCGACCTCCTGCAGCTTCTTCTCGATTTCGTCGGTGACCTGCTCGGCGACCTCCCGCGCGCTCGCGCCGGGCCACTCGGTGCGCACGACCATCACCTTGAACGTGAACGGCGGGTCTTCGGACTGGCCGAGGCGGGTGTAGGAATAGAGCCCGATCAGCGTCAGCACCACGATGAAGTACAGCACCAGCGACGGGTGGCGCAGCCCCCACGCCGAGATGTTGAAGCGCCCGTGATCGAGGGGTTCGCCGCCCGCCTCCCCGGCGCCGCGGCTCATCGCCTCACATCCACCGCGACGGGGGCGGCTTCGTCGACCGGCCGCACGGTTTCGCCCTCGATCAGGCGATGCACGCCGGCGACGACGACGCGCGCGCCCGGCGGCAGCCCCGAACGGATCACGACGCCGTTCTCGCGAAACTCGCCGGCCTCGACCGCGAGCGGGCGCACCGTCGAGGCGTCGTCGACGATCCAGACGACGTCGCGCCCATCGACGCTTGTGAGCGCCGGCAAGGGCAGCACCGTCTGCGCCGCCGCCTCGGACGCGAACGCGACGCTCGCCGTCGCCCCGAGCGGGAGCGCCTCGCCGGCGCGCGGGACGCTGACCCGCACCGCGAACGAGCGCGTGGCGGCATCAGCCGCCGGGGCAATCTCGCGCACCACGGCCGCGAACTCGAGGTCCGGATCGGACCACGGGCGCACAACGGCTTTCGCGCCGACCGCGAGTCCGCCGACGCGGCTCTCGGGCACGTGGATCAGCACCTCGCGTTCGTCGAGCCGTGCAACGCGCACCACCGGCTGGCCGCTGGAAACGACTTCGCCGGGCTCGGCGGGCGCCGCAATGACGACGCCGTCGTGGTCCGCAACGAGCGTCGCGTATTCCGCCTGGTTGCTGGCGCTCGCCGCCTGCGCCCGCGCCTGGCGCAAACGCGCCTGCGCCGCCTGCAGGGCGGTGCGGCGGCTGTCGAGCGCGGACTCGCTGATGAAATTGCGCTCGCGCAGGCTCTTGCTGCGATCGAACTCACTGCGCGCGAGCGCCACGTCCGCTTCGGCCGCGACGACCTGCGCGCGGGCGGCGTTCGCGGCGAGCCGGGCATCCTGCGGGTCGAGCCGCGCGAGCACGTCGCCACGCCGGATCCGCGCGCCGACATCGACGCGTCGCTCGGTGATCTTGCCGCCGATGCGGAACGCGAGATCCGTTTCGAAGCGCGAGCGGACTTCGCCCGTATACACGTTCACGTTCATCGTCGGCACGGACGTCTCGGCGACGCTGCGCACGAGCACCGCGCGCGGCGGCTTGTCGGCGACCGGCGGGTCGGAACAGCCCGTCAGCAGCGCCAGCAGAACCAACGGGGCAGCCAGGAAAATCGGGGCCTTCATCGGGAACCTCCGCTCGCGCGGAAACAGCCGCGAGAGCGTTCAGGATCGAGTCGAAATGGATTTCGGCGTATTTGCCGATGTCCTGCGCGCGGCAGTACCGGCCGAAAGAATAGCGCGATAGCGCCCGATGGAGCAGCGACGCAACGAACCGGTAGCGATCGTATCACCTCGACCGGGCGGAACGAGGGGGGGCGACAGCGGGATCATCGCCGGCATCGCCGGCATCGCGGACGCCGCAGCCAGCACGATCGAACGGAAGCGACGACGCGATACCGGGTACGCGCCTCAGGCGGACCGCAGCGCGGTGAGCCCGCCCTCGAATCGGGCTTTGGCAAACGACGCGCCGGCCCTCAGCAACTCGGCTGCCCCGTAACGGTGGCGCATGTTGCAGCCGTTGCACAGTTCGGCGATCGGCCCCATGCCCTCGCGCCGCCTCAGCACCTCATCCAGGCTGTCGGTCGCCACGTGCCCGATGACGTGCCGGTGGCCGATGTCGTTGTAGCAGTAAAGATATTCTCCTGCCGCCGAAACGAAGACATCGACGTTGCGCGGGATGCAGCGGAAGCGGTTGCGGCGCCATTGCCGCAGCAGGTCGCGGGCGCCGGGAATGAAATCGATTTCCTGCGAGCGCAATCGATGGCGCCGGATGGTGTCGCGCAACGTGCGCGTTGCCGGCTCGTCGGCCTTCAGGCTGCCGGCGCGGTTGTACAGGGTCGGCGACATTGTCAGCGTATCCACGCCCTGCGCGCGCAGCCAGTCGATCGTCTCCGGCAGCGAAGGCAGGCATTCGGCCATCGGCGTGAGGCTGATCGCGAGCCGCGTGTGCCGGAGCAGTTTCCGTGCAGCCTGGATGTTCGCCATGACGCGAGCGTGGTCGAGGTTCACATGGACACGTCCATACACCGCAGGATCAATACTGGAAAAGGACACCAGCAGCAGTTCGATCGCGCCGTCCAGATGGCGGAGCTTGTCGGGGTCGAGCAGGTGTCCGTTGCTGACCATGTCGAAGCGCACCGGATGACCGCGAAGGTCGTCGACAAACTCGAAGAACCCCTTGTGCGTGGTCGGCTCGCCATAGCCGGCGATGACGACACGGAAAACCCTCTCCGGCGACAGCCGCCCGAGCAACTGCTGCCAGCTCTCCCGCTTCATGAGCTGAGGGTGCTCGATCAGCTCGCGTGGGCACATCGGGCACAGCGCGTTGCACTTGCTCGTCCATTCGGCGTTGACCGCGATCCGGTAGTTTCCTCGGCCCCGCATTTCCGCTGCGGCCGGGCTCATGGCAAGGGCACCAGCCGGGGAACGTGGTTCGGGCAGTTCGGCACCACCTGCTCGATATCGACCATCACCACGCGGGTGCTACCCGGAAAGAGAGCCAGTAGTTCGCCCGCATCGTGGATCGTCGCCTTGCCGTTGACGCGCAGGCGGCTTCCGTCGGCGAAATCGATGAACAGGCAGCCGACATGCGGATTCGACAGGATATTCCCGAGGCTCATGAAGGCGCCATTGCCGTCGAAATCGGCAAAGACGAAGCGCCTTCCGTCGAGGATGCGCAACAGTCCGGGCCCGCCGCCCTTGAACGAGCAGTCGCAGCGGCCATCGGGCGAGCTGGTTGCGAGGAAGAAGAACGGCGCGTTTTCCAGGCGGGCGTGGAATTCGCCCGGGATGTGGTCCCACAGCAGGCGCCGGCGGCGGGCGTCGTCCCAAATCGTGCGGGTGTTCCAGCGCTGCTGGGCGGCAAGTTCGCCCTCATTGAACGGCGGCAGGTTCATCGGCTGTGGTCGCTCCGGAAAGGGGTCGGTCGGGTGGCGGTGCCCCCCATCACCAGCCGAAAGTCTGTACCGGGAAGATTAAGGTGAGCTTAAGCGGAGAGGGCGAACCAGACTGTTGCTAACCAGCACACAGAATTGCGGCAACCTGTTCGACGAAAACCATCACAGCACGTTGCCGCGCGCCACGACCGCGGCGCAGAATCTCCTGAATCTCGCAAAATAACGCTTTGTTTTCAATGTATTGCAAGTAAATTCCGGGTCTCGCCCGACAACTGGCACGGTCTCTGCGATAGGTCTGTCGAGCGCGCGAAAGTGCTCGATGCAAATCCAACCCGTAACAGAGCTCTCAGGAGAACGACCATGAAATCCAACCTGATCATCAAGGACCTGTCCCTCGACAAAGCCCTCGATCGCAAAGCCATGTCGTCGGTTCGCGGCGGCGTCGGCAACCAGGCCAACGCGACTCAGCAGGGGAACTTCCAGGAAATGTTTGCTCCGGTGGCGGTCGCCAACGGCGCGGACTTCGGCGGCAGTGGCCCGGTGAATTTCCAGGTCACGTCCAAGCCGACCCAGGACGCGTGGAACGACGCCGACAACACGAACAAGATCCGCTATTCGCACTACTACCCCTACGCCGCGTAATACCGACGAGCCCGGCGGAGGCGCCGCCAGCCTCCGCCAGCCTCTGCCGGATCGATACCTCACCAACCTCGCAGGAGAACCATCATGAACTCGACTCTGATCATCAAGGACCTGTCCCTCGACAAGGCGCTCGATCGCAAGGCGATGTCCGCGGTACGCGGCGGCTTCTTCGATCAGGCCAATGCCACCCAGCAGGCGAACGGCCAGACGATGACGGCGCCGGTCGAAGTCGCCAACTTGGCCAACTTCGGCGGCAGCGGCCCGGTGAATATGCAGGTCACGTCCGAGCCGACGCAGTACGCATCGAACGACAGCTACAGCAAGAACAAGATCGGCTATCCGCACTACTACTGGTAATAGCGACGAGCCTGGCGGAGGCGACGACAGTCTCCGCCAGCTTCCGCCGGATCAATGCCTGTTTGCCAAACCAACGTTTCAGGAGAACTACCATGAATTCGACTCTCACCATCAAGGATCTGTCCCTCGACAAGGCCCTCGACCGCAAGTCCATGTCCGCCGTCCGCGGCGGCTTCTTCGATCAGGCCAACGCGACTCAGCAGCAGAACTTCCAGTCGATGTTCGCTCCGGTGGCTGTCGCCAACGGCGCAAACTTTGCCGGCAGCGGTCCGGTGATCATCCAGGTCGACTCGATGCCGACGCAGGTGGCATCGAACGACAGCGACAGCAAGAACCGCAATTTCTTCGGCCACCTCTTCGGCGGCATGGCCTGACGACCGCGATCCCGGTGGCGGCCTCGACACGGCCTCCACCGGATTCGAGAAAAGCTGCACCGGAGGCACATCATGGCTGCCATCACCGTCAAGGACCTGCGGACCGACCTTACCCTGGACCGCAAGACAATGTCCTGCGTCAATGGTCGGGGAGGCGCGCCGTGGGTCTATGGATGGATAAGCCCTTATATCGGGCACGCGTCGTCCCGCTTCGGCGCTGTCACCAACTTTTACCAGACCAACAACATCTTCGTCGCGGATCAAATGAACAATCAGATCCAGGTGATCGACATCGACAATTCGGCTGCCAATGCGGCCATTAACGTCGCCGCGACCCAGACAGCCATCAACTTCAAGCGGTAGACGCCGCGGTGATGTGCGACCGGAGCATCACCGCACGCGGCGGCGGAGGCCTTGCGGCTTCCGTCGCCACCGCGGCGATGCCGCTCCGGACAGGTCGCGCCGGTGACCTATACTGGGGCATCGGGCGATCGTCATTCCAACCACGAATCTCGAGGAACACACCATGGCCACCATAGTTATCAGGGATTTGCCGGAAAACACGGCGCTCGACCGCGAGGCAATGCGGGCGATCAGCGGAGGCGCCCGCCTGGGCGGACGTTCGAGGGGCGGGCGCGCAGCACCCCGCGCAGCTTTTCGCCCCGCTGCGGCGGAACAGGCACCGCGCCGCGCCGTGCCGACCCTGCTGTTCCAATAGCGGCCGCAAGCGCCCGGCCCGCGAATCGACACCGGACCGACACGAATAGCCGGCGACCTGCCGGCGGCGAGACCCCTCGTGCCCCCTGCCGACCGGATCCGCTGGACCTCAGCGGCCCGCTGCCACGTGGGCCTGGTCCGCGATGTCAACGAGGACGCCTTCCTCGACCGCCCCGAGCGCGGCCTGTGGGTGGTCGCCGACGGCATGGGCGGGCATGACGCGGGCGAGCTGGCGAGCCGCATGATCGTGTCGGCGATCGACGGTCTCGCCCCGTGCGCCGACCTGACGAGGTTCATCGCCACGGCGCGACAGCGCCTGCAGGCCGTCAATCGCCAGCTTCGTGCGGAAGCGGCCATGCGCGAAGTCCCGATCATCGGCAGCACCGTCGTCGTCATGCTCGGCTGGGGGCCGTTCTGCGCGTACCTGTGGGCCGGCGACAGCCGCATCTACCTCTATCGCGCCGGCCGGCTGATGCTGCTGAGCCACGACCACAGCCACGCCGAGGAGCTCCGTGCGCGGGGCCTTGTCGACAGCGAAGCGCTCGCGTCCGCGCAGAACCTGGTCACGCGCGCGGTCGGCGCCCTCGACACGCTCGAACTCGACGAAGGCTCGATGCCGGTCGTCGACGGCGACATCTTCCTGCTGTGCAGCGACGGCCTGACGAATTACGCGAGCGAGCGGGACATCGCCAACGCGCTCGCTGCGGGCGACTGCCCGCAGGCGGCGGACACGCTGGTCGAGCTCGCGCTGAAAGGCGGCGGGCGCGACAACATCACCGCGGTGGTCGTGCGCGCCGAAGATTCCTGCAGCGCCGACATGACGATGCTCAACCCCGCACTGTGACGGGGTGCGGGCAAGTAGTCGCTCAGGCTGCCCGCTCAGCGGCCCTCGTCGCCGCGGGACGGCGGGCGGTGGCGGAAGTCCTTCGAGCGGATGCCGTGTTTCTTCAGCAGCGTCTGCAGGTGTGAGCGGTTCATGTCGCAGCGCCGCGCAAGCTCCGCGACGGTGCCGCCGACCTGCTGCAGGCCCCGCTCGAGGAACAGCCTCTCGGCCTCATCGCTGGCGGCACGTTTTGCGTCGCTGAGCGATATCGCGGCTGCCGTCGCGGCCGACGCGTCGCTCGCAGCCGGCAGCGCGGCCGCCGCATTTGCCGGTGCCGACCGCGTCGCATCGGGGCGGATATCGGCAGGCAGATGCTGCAGGTCGGCGGTCTCCCCGGCCAGACAGGAGACGCGGTAAATCATGTTGCGCAGCTCCCGTATGTTGCCGGGATAGGGATAGTCCAGCAGGAACTCCCGCAGCCGCGGCGTCATGCGGACCGGGCGGCGCTTGAGTGCTGCGGCGGCCTCGTCGCCGAAGAACGCGAACAGCAGCGGGATCTCGTCGCGGCGTTCGCGCAGCGGCGGCAGCGTCACGTGGATGACGCCGAGGCGATAGAACAGGTCCTCGCGGAACCGGCCTTCTTCGCTCAGGCGGCGCAGGTTGCGGTTCGTCGCCGCGACGATGCGGGTGTCGACGGCGATCGGCTCGTCGGAGCCGACGCGCTGGATCTCGTGCGATTCGAGCACCCGCAGCAGCTTCACTTGCCCGGACAGCGGCAATTCGCCGATCTCGTCGAGGAAGATCGTGCCGGTGTGCGCGCTTTCGAACTTGCCTTTGCGATCGCTCACCGCGCCGGTGAACGCGCCCTTGCGGTGGCCGAAAAGCTCGGACTCCAGCAGGTTGTCGGGGATCGCGCCGCAGTTGACCGAGATGTAGGGCTTGTCGGAGCGCGAGCCGTTGGCGTGGATCACTTTCGCCATCAGCTCCTTGCCGGTGCCGCTTTCGCCGTCGATGAGGACCGGCAGGTCGGTCGGCGCCGCCTTCTCGGCGATTTCGAGCGCCTCCAGGAGCTGCGGGTTGTCGCCGAACGCGCCTTCGAAGACGAAGCTGCGCTCGAGCAGCGCCCGCCGCCGCGCGCCCGGCGTACGCTCGACGCGCACGCTTTCGGCCGCGGCCGCCTCGACGAAGCGCTCCTTGTGCGACAGCTGCATCACCTCGTCGCGCACCGCGTTGGCCTGCCGCAAGAGCTTCTCGATCTCGGGCCGCGCGAGCGTCGGCGCCCAGCGCAGCGTCGAGCGCAGGATCTCGATCTTCTCGAGCAGCCCGGCGTACGAAATCACCGCACTGCCGCGCAACCCCGGAGTCAGGATCTTCATGCCGCCGCCAGCTGCTTCTGCACCAGTTGGTAATACATGCCGCGCCGATCGACCAGCTCGTCGTGGCGCCCCTGCTCGACGATCGAGCCTTCGTACAGCACGAGGATCTTGTCGGCGCGCATGATCGTCGACAGCCGGTGGGCGATGACGACCGCGGTGCGCCCGGCGAGGATGTCGTGCATGTTGCTGATGATGTTGCTCTCCGACTGCGTGTCGAGCGCGGAAGTCGCCTCGTCGAACACCAGCAGGCGCGGGTCGTGGTACAGCGCGCGGGCGATGCACAGGCGCTGGATCTGACCGCCGGACAGGCCCACGCCGCGCTCGCCGACGATCTGCTCATAGCCCAGCGGCATCTTGCGGATGAACGCGTGGGCGTCGGCCATGCGCGCGACCTCCTCGATGCGCCGCCGGTCCGGCGCCTCGTCGCCGCTGGCGATGTTCTCGGCGATGGTGCCGGAGAACAAGAGGTTGCTCTGCATCACGTAGCCGACCTGCGCGCGGTAGTACTCCTTGTCGATCGTCGCCATGTCGTAGCCATCGACGACGATGCGCCCGTCGGTCGGCGGGTAGAAGCCGACGAGCAGCTTCGCCAGCGTCGTCTTGCCCGAACCGCTGCGGCCGACGATCGCGACGAGCTCGCCGGGCTTGATCTCGAAGCTGATGTTCTCGAGCACGTATGGCGTCTCGTCGCCGCCGTAGCGGAAATACACGCCTTCGAAGGCGATGTGACCCTGCAGGTCCGGCAGCACGACGCGCGAGGCGACCTCTTCCGGGCGCTGCTCCGGCTCCATGTCGAGCACGTCGCCGAGGCGCTCCATCGCGACCCCGGCGTCATTGACCTGGCTCCACAGCGCGACCAGCCCCATCAGCGGCGCGAGCACGCTGCCCATCAAGGCGTTGAACGCGATGAGCTGACCGATCGTGAGCTGGTGCGCGAGCACCTGCGACGCGCCGACCCACAGGATCGCGATCGTCGTCGCGGCGTTGAGCACCTGGCTGGCGACGCCGACCAGCACGTTGAAGCGCTGCGCGCGGTATTGCACCTCCAGCGCCTTCGCGTATTTCTTCTCCCATTTCAGCCGCACCGGGCGCTCGATGCCCATGCCCTTGACCGTCTCGACGCCGCCGAGCGCTTCCATCAGGAAGGCTTTGGCGTCGGTCGAGGTGGTGAACACTTCGCGCGCATAGTTCTTGATCTTCGGCGTCACGAGCACCGTCAGCGCCATGATCGGGATGACGAACGCGAGCAGCAGGAGCGTCATCTTCACGTTGTAGAGGAACAGGATCGTGAAGTAGATGAACACCATCAGCAGGTTGAGCACCGTCGTGACCGTCGATTCGGTCAAAAACGCGCGGATCGTCTGGTTTTCCTGGAAGCGTGCGAAGATGTCGCCGGTCTTGCGCTTGGCGAAGAACGAGAACGGCAGCGACAGCGTGTGCTTGAAGAACTGCGACATCATCGCGAAGTCCATGTTGCGCACCATGAAATTCGCGAGAAACGCCCGGATGCCCGACATCAGCAGCGTGAAGAGGTTGGTGATGACGAGTCCGGCGATCAGGAGGTGCAGCAGGCTGACGTTCTCGTGCACGATCACGCCGTCGAGGATGTTCTGGATGATCAGCGGCGGCACGATGCCCAGCACCTGGATCACGAAAGTCGCCATGACGAGGTGCGCGAGGATCTTCTTGTACGGCCGCAGGTACGAGACGAAACGCAGCCACGGCGAGCGCGACACCGTCAGCTGCGCGAGATTCTGCCCGGGCGTGAACAGCAGGCAGGTGCCGCTCCAGCCGCGCTCGAACTCTTCGATCGCGATCTTCCTGAAGCCGACGGCCGGATCGGCGACCCACACCTGCCGCTTCGAGACGCCATACACGACGACGTAGTGGTAGCCCTCCCAATGCACGATGAACGGCAGTTCGAAGCCGAGCAGCGCGTCGAACGTGCATTGCACGCCGCGCGTGGTGAAGCCGAGCGATTCGCCGGCGCGCGCGAGGCTGTCGAGCGTCGCGCCCTGTGTCGTCACGTTCGCGAGTTCGCGCAGCTTGCCGAGCGTCATCGGGATGTCGTAGTGGCGGCAGATCATCGCCAGGCACGCCGCGCCGCAGTCCATTTCCTCGGCCTGCTCGACGAGCGGGAAGCGTCGGATCAGCCGCTCGCCGAGCTCCGGCTTCGACTGCAGGTCGAGCATGACGCGCAGGTTGCGCCGTTCGGCGAGCTTTTTCTGCCGCTGCAGCTCGCGTTCGACGAAGCGGATGCGCTCCTCGAGCACCTCGCGCAGCTTCGGATTGCGCTCGAGGATCTGGTGGACGGATTTTTCGGGGACCACCAGCAGCGTCGTATCGACGACCGCGACCACCGACGCGACCTGTTCCTGGCGCATCAGGCACGCCTTCTCGCCGAAGATCTCGCCGTGGCCGAGCGTCGCCAGCGGGTACTCGCTGCCCTGCTCGGTGCGCACGAGGCGTACTTCGCCCTGGCGGACCACGTACAGGCGGCGGTCGTCGCGCGCGTCCTGCTTGAGGATCTCCCGGCCGGCCGCAACGCGCTTGACGCCGACGCTGCGCACCAGCTCCTCGAGTTCGGCCTTATCGACCTTGCCGCGCAGATCGAACAGCCGCGCGACGACGCCGCCGGCCGAGCCGATCGCGACATAGCTGGTGACGAACGCCTGCGCCGCCGGGTTCTTCGCGAGGACCGGCTCGAACGCCTGGCGCGGGATCAGCAGCAGCTCGGTCTTCGTCGACGCGCGCGCCGAGAATTCGTGCCGGTACTCGCGCAGCATCGCCATCTCGGCGACGGTCTCGCGCGCCTTGCGCACGCCGAGGCTGATTTCCTTGCCGTGCTCGTCGGCGAACACCCGCACGGAGCCTGCGCGGATCACGAACACGCCGTCGGCAGGCTCGCCGGCGTTGCACACGGTTTCGCCGAACGCGAGGAAGCGCGGCTGGGCCTGCCCGGCCAGCTGCTCGAGTTCGTCGCGCGTGAAGGGCGACAGCAGTTCCACCGACGACAGGAAATCGGCGAGGGAATCGAGTTTCGGTGGGGCGTCCGTGGACATGATCACCTCGACGGGACTAACGCATTTCGATGACGTGATCCTGCGCCCGGGCCGCGAGCCAGCCTTCGCGCAGCAGGCGCCGCACCTCGGCCGCGGTCTCTTCGTCGAGCCGCGCCGGGTTCTTCGCATTCACGAGGAAGATCTCGTAGAACGCGCCGTCGGGCGCGGCGAACGGTCCGAGCAGGTCGCCGGGCGCGGCGTTGAACACCTTGGCCTCGATTTCGGTCTTGAGCGAGCCGCGCATCACCTTGCCGATGAAACCGCCATCGTCGCGCGTGTCCGCGATCGAGTGCTCGCGCGCGAGCTCGGTGAAGCTGTCGGGGTCCTCGGCGAGCAGCGACATCATCTCTTTCGCCTGGCCCTCGGTTTCGAGCACGATGTGGCTGACCTCGATGCTGTCGAACTTCGGCGAGTTGAGCTGGAAGTATTCTTCGACCGCCTGGTCGCTGCAGACGCGCTGCATCATTTTTTCCTGGTACAGGCTGTCGGTGATGAACGCCTCGAACTCGTCGAGGCTCACGCCGCGCGCGTCGAGGTAATGGTTCATGTCGGCCGCCCGGTGCAGCCCCAGCACGCGGCGGAACTGGTCGGCGCGCTCCTGGATCTCGTCGGCCGACACCGCGACGCCCTGCTTCTTCGCCGCATGGACGGTGAGCCGGTCGCGGACGATCTCGTCGATGAGGCTGTCGAAGCGCCCGGTAAGCTTCAGGATCCGGACGAATTCCCCGCTGCCGATGGATTCGTCGTCGATTCGCACTATCGCGGTCATCTGGTGTGCTCCTTGTGTAAGCGCCCGGATCGGATCAGCCGCTGATCTGGCGGAACGGATCGAGCGCGAGGTCGATGAGGCGGCGCTCGCGGACGACGATCTCCGCGGTCGCCGTCATCCCGTAGCGCACCGGGTAGCGCGTGTCCGCGACTTCGTAGTGATCGCGCGAGAGCGTCACGTGGCCTTCGTAGACCGGCTCCTTGCTCTGCGCGGCGGGCGAAGTCGCCGGCGAGATGAACTCGAGCCGGCCGTCGATGAGGCCGTAGCGCTGGTACGGGAACGCGTTGAACTTGAGCTTCACCGGCAGCCCTTCGCGCAGGAACGCGCGGTCGCGCTCGGCGATGTCCATCTTCAGCACCGCGCGCGCGTCCTTCGGCGCAATGCCGCCGAGCGGCGTGTTCGCCTGGATCTTGTCGCCGGGCTGCGTCGAGGCGACGTCGGTGATGACGCCCGACACCGGCGCAATGATCAGCAGGAAGTTGTCCTTGTCGATGTTCTCGAAGCGGATCCGTTCGGCCGCGTTCGCCGCGAGGCGCGCGGTCTGCAGCTGCAGCCGCAGCTTGTCCTCCTCGTTCGCGATTTCGCGCGCCGCCGCGTCGTACTGGATGCGCAGCCGCGTCAGCTCCTGGTCGCCGCTTTCGAGCTCGACCGTCGCCCGCGCGGTTTCCTGGCTCAGACGGAAGTCCAGTTCGCCGAGCCGCGACTGCGCGACGCGCAGCGCGTTTTCCGCCGCCAGATACGCGCTCTTCTTCGCTTCGACCTGCAGCTCCGACACCCCGCCGCCGCCGGGCAGCGCCAACAGCCGCTGGAAGCGGTCGAGCTCCAGGCGAGTGCTGTCGCGCATGCGCCGCGCGTTGTCGAGCTCGCTGCGCGCCTGCTGCAGCTGCGCGCGCTGGGCTTCGGCGAGCTTCGTCGTGCCTTCCGCGGTGCGCCGCTCGTGCAGCTGCAGCGCCGCTTCGATCTGCTGCTTCAAGGCCGCGACCTTGCGTTCGAGCAGCGCTTTGCGTTCGGGAAACTGCTTCCACTCCCGCTCGGCGTCCTCGAGCTTGAGCTGCGCCTCGAGCGCGTGCGTCGCCGCCTCGACCGCTCCGCGTGCATTGAGCCGGGCGAGGACGTCGCCCTGCGACACCGGCTGCCCCGCTTCCATGTAGATGTCGGCGAGCTCGCCGTCGATCGGCGCATAGACGCGCCGGACGTCCGATTCGGGCGCGAGCACGCCGTGCGCGGTGACGATCACGTCGGCGCGCCCGACGAACGACCACACCAGCGCGGACAGCACCAGCCCGAGGACGGCGGCGACGAGAGCGAGGCCGAAGCGCGACGGTTCGGCGATCAGGATCGCGATCCCTTCGGCGCTGTGATCCTCGAGGGCCTCGGTCAGCGGCTTAAGGTGATTTTCGCTCTTCATCGCTCTGCCCTCCGATCAGCGCCAGCTTGGCCTTGAGCAGCCCCGGCTCCAGCACCCTGTGAAGCTCCTGCAGCGACTGCCGCTGCAGCTCGGCTTCCGCGTTGATCTCGGCCTGGACCGCGACCGCTTGCTCGCCCATCTGCGTTTTCAGCATCTTATGGATCCGCGCGCCCTGTCGTGCCGCGGACTGCGCCTCGGCGAGCAGCCGGGCCTGCGAGCGGAACGTGCCGGAGATGCCCGACTCCAGCCGCTGCTCGCCGCCGATCCCGCCGGCGCTGCGGTACTGGCGCCACTGCGCCGTGGCGCGGGCCAGCAGGCCGTTGGCGTGCGCGAGCGCCTGGTCCCGGTAGGCGGCGACGTCGGCCCCGGTCGCGCGGATGAAATAGGCGTCCTCGCTCTCGTTGAGCGAGGCGTGAAACATCAGCAGCCGCTCGTCGTAGCCCTTGTCGCCGCGCGCCTGCTGCAGCGCGCCGAACTGCTGCAGCACGGTCTTCTTGCGTGCGAGCTCGGCTGCGGCGACCTCCGCCCACGGCCCCGCGGAAATCTGCTGCAGGCCGGCAAGCGCCTCTTCGCCCCGGCCTTCGCGCCACGCGCGGGCGGCCGCCTGGTGCTGGCGCACGACCTCCCCGGAAGGCAGGCGCGTCTCGCCGAGCCTGGCGAAATGCTGGCGGAAAGGCGGCGTCGAGAACTGCAGTTTCTCGAGCAGCGCGATCAGCGGCTCGAGGCGGCGCGCCTGCAGCGCCCGGTCGAGCTCGACGAACTGGCGCAGATCCTCGCGCACGGCGTCGAGGCCGGCGAGCCGCGGGTACTTCCCGGCGTAGTCGTTCAACAACGCGTCGAGCGTCTCGGCGCGGCCGGCGTCGAGTTCGGCCGCGATGCCCGCATTGAGCCGCTCGATCGCAGCGAGATACACCGATTCGTCGCTTTCGAGCCGACGCAGATGGGTCAGCACTTCGGCATGGACGTCCCTGAACTCGGGCACGTGCGCCGCGACGCGGGCGAGCGCGCGCTGGCGGGTGCGGGTATCGGCGTGCCAGCGCTGCAGCAGCGTGCCGATGCGCTCCTCGTCGGCGTAGATGCGGATCGGCGCGTCCACGCCGCCGCGCTCGACGACGAACCGCTCGAGCTCGCCGACCCACTCGAGCTCGGCGAGCAGCGGCTGCGCGTCGGCGTTGTGCGCGGCCTGCGCCTTCATGTCGGCGACGAGCGCCGCAGCGCGGTCGAACGCGCGCACCTGCAGGTTCCCGACCCACTCGGGGAGCGTCGCCTTCAGCAGCGCCTCGGTGCCGAGCGCCTGCAGCGCCGCATCGTCCGGATGGCTCGCGAGATACGCGTCGGCGACCGCTGCGGCGCGCGCAAAGTCGCCTGCGGCGACGAGGCGCCCGAGTTCGCGTTCCGCACTGCCGGCGCGGTAGAAGCCGAACGCGACCGCGACGAGCAGCGCGACGAGGGGAATGCCCCAGCGCAGCATCCGTTTCACCGTCCCTCGGTCGCCGCCGGCAAAAGCCTTGCCCAGTTCGCGCACGAAGAGCAGGGTCCGGCTGCGCTCCCGCCGCGCCAGCGGCACCGGGCTGCCGGCTTGCGCCGCCTCGTCATTGACTTCGTCCGGCTGCGGCGGCGGGGAAATGCAGAAGATGTCGAGGAACGAGTCGGGCGCCGCAATGAACATCGTCCTGTCCGGGTTGCCCGGATCGTCTTCCGCAGCAGTGGCAGCGGGGGTGAATCGGGTCACCGTCGGCTCGGTCTCGGCTTCGTGCTGCAGGCTCACGCGGTACACGAAGTGATTGCCGCCGAACGCGACGACGTCGCCGTCGTGCAATGCCACGGCGTGCTCGTCGAGACGCGTGCCGCCGACGAAGGTGCCGTTCGTGCTGCCCAGATCCTCGATGAACGGCGCGCCGCCCTTGAGGAAGATGTGCGCATGGCGACGCGAAATATAATTCACCTGATGCGGGTACGCGCTCTTGTAGCGCGCGATCACGTCGTCGATCTTGCTGATCAGGAACGGGAAAGAGGCAATGACGACCGGTTCGAGCAGCAGGTCGTCGCGCTCGGGGGTCAGCGTCAGGCTCAGCAGCGTCCCGGCCCGCTGCACTTTCTTCGCCCGCGCCACGAGCCGGACGCGATACGACAGCACGCCGCCGAAGCAGACTTCGTCGCCGTCGCGCAGCGCGGAAGGCCTCTCGCCGACGGCGACGCCATTGACGCTCGTGCCGTTCTTGCTGCCGAGGTCGGCGACGTACAGCTCGCCCGCTTCCCAGAACACCCGCGCGTGGCGGCGCGACAGCTCGGCGACGATCTCCTTGTCGTACGTCGCGAACGGCGGCTCGTTGCGCCCGATCGCGAACAGCGACTCCTCGATCAGGATGTCGCCCAGCTCCGGGCGCGACACCGCCTGCAGGAGCACGTTGCGCTCCTGTCCGGCAACGGTCGGCGTCACGGCGACGAACGCCCCCGCGTCACTCATGCGACAACACGGACGTCATGAACAGACCTCTTTCGCGTGGCTGATCCGGGCTTTCCCGTTTTCCCATGGGCACTTCCTCATCTGCGTGCTCAACGCCGGACATTCGCGACCTCGACGGTCGGCCAGCCGCCGCCGAGCGCTTTGTAGAGCGTCACCGTGTCGGCGAGAATCTGCTGATGGTTGGCGAGCAGCGCGAGCTGCGCCGCGAGCAGCGAGCGCTCGGTCTCGAACACTTCGAGCTGGGAGACGAGCCCTTCCCTGAGCTGGGCCTGGATCTGGGCGGCGACGATCTGCAGTTGGTCGATCTGCTGCTGCAGTTCGGTGCGCTGCTGGCGGTGGGCGTCGAGGTTCGTCAGCGCGTTCTCGACTTCCTCGAACGCGGCGATCACGGTGCGCTGGTACTCGTGCTCGAAGACTTTGGTCTGGGCCTCGGTCGTCTTGAGGCGCGCCTTGATGCTCGGGTCGAACGCGGGGATGTTGATGCTCGGCAGAAAGCCGAACGTGAAGGATTTCAGCAGATCGCCGAGCGCGAAGCTCGACGTGCCGCCGCGCCCGGTCAGGCTGATCGACGGCAGCTGCGCGAGCCGCGCCTGCCCGACGAGGTCGTAGGCTTCGAGCAGCCGGAACTCGGCGGCGACGATATCGGGGCGGCGGTTGAGGAGCTCGGAAGGCAGCCCGGCCGGCACCGCCGGGAGCCCGACGCGCTCCTGCAGTTTTCCCGGCGGCACGGTGAATTCGCCCGCCGGCACACCGAGCAGCGTCGCCAGTGCGTTGCCGGCGAGGCCGCGGGCGCGCTGCAGTTCGAGCAGATCGCGGGTCAGCGCGTTGTTCTCGGCGCGCTGGCGCAGCACCTGCGTGCGGGGCACGAGGCCTTGCCCGAGCATCGCCTCGAACGTCGCGAGGATCTGCCGGCTGCGGTCGAGCGCGCGCTGCTGGCGGTCGATCTGCTCGTCGAGCTGAAGGATCTGGAAATACGTCGTCGCGACGTCCGAGACCAGCGTCAGGTATCCCGCCCGCCAGTCGGCTTCGGTCGCGTGGAATTCGGCGGTCTGCGCCTGGACGCCTTTCTCGACCTTGCCCCAGATGTCGATGTCCCAGTTGACCTGGGTGCCGAGGTTGAACTGCTTGCGGAAGCTCTGTCCGGTGCTTTTCTCGAAACTCGCGCCGGCGCCGACGTCGAGGGTCGGCAGCGCACCGGCGCGCGCTTCGCCGATCTGCGCCTCGGCGACCTGGATGCGCGCAGCGAGGATCTTGACGTCGAAGTTGCCGGCGATCGCACGGTTGACGAGCTCGTCGAGCGTCGGATCGCGGAACTCCCGCCACCAGTCGGGCGCGATCGTGTCGGCCGCCGACACCGCGGGACGCGACCATGACGCCTTGCCGGGCGTGTCGGGGCGCTGGTATTCGGGCACTTTCACGCCCGCGCAGCTCGCGAGCAGCAGCGCCAGCGAGCCGGCCAGCAACGCCCGCAGCAGCGGCAGCGCCCGCCCGCACGGCCTTGACATCGACATTGACGGGTCCATTGCGTCTCCACTTTCCACGGGAAAAGTTCGCGCTCCGCGGCCTAGGCCGCGGCCCACGCCTTCGCTTCGACAAACACCCTGAACAGCCGCGCATCGAGCCGTCCCGCCCGGCATTCGGCATCCAGCAGGTCCAGCGCATGCTCGAGCGACATCGCCTTCTTGTACGGACGATCCCCGGCGGTCAGGGCGTCATAGATGTCCGAGATCGTCAGGATGCGGGTCTGGATGCTGATCTGCGCGCCGCGCAGCCCCATCGGGTAGCCGGAGCCGTCGAGCTTTTCGTGATGGCCGTGGGCGATCGCCGGCACGCCACCAAGGTCGCGCGTCCACGGGATCAGGATCAGGAACGAATACGAATCGGCGACGTGCGCTTCGATCTGCTTGCGCTCTTCGGCCGTCAGGCAGCCTTTCGACACGCTGAGCGCCGCAAACTCGCTGTCGCTCAGCAACGGCACGGAAACCCCGTCCACTTCGTCGACCGTGCAGCCGAGGAGGCGGTCGAGCTCGTGCGAGCGCTCGGTGTACGAGATCGCCGGCTCGTTGGCGCGGCGGATCGCGGCGAGGAATTCGTCGAGGCGCGCGACCTCCTCGCGCAGATCCTGTTCGAGGCGGCGCTTTTCTTCGCGGAACGCGGTGATGCCGAGTTCGCGCTCGCAGTGCAGCTCGGCCAGTTTCCGGTAGGCCTGCCGCTCGAGACACGCGCACGCGTACTTGAAGCGCTGTTCGAGCAGGCGCATCTCGGCGTGGTGGAGCTTCTTCTCCTTGCGCAGCACATGCTCGCGCACGCCCACCTTGCCGAAGTCGTGCAAGAGCGCCGCGTAACGGATCTCGCGCAGCTGGTCCTCGGAGAACGCGATGCCGCGCAGTTCGGGTTCGTCGGCGCGGTCGACCGCCCGGGCGAGGTTCTCGGCGTAGTGCGCGACGCGGAACGAGTGCCCGGCGGTCACCGGGTCGCGTTCCTCGATCGCCTGCACCGAGGCGCGGACGAAGCCTTCCAGCAGGCGCTCGATATCCGAGTACAGCTGGAAGTTCTTCAGCGCGACCGCCATCTCCGCGCACACGCCGGTGAGCATTTCGAGATCCTGGCCCTTGAACGCGTAGGGATCCGAAGACGTGTCGAGCTGGATCAGTCCCAGCACCTCGCCCTCGAGCAGCAGCGGGACGCACATGACGCTCCGGATGTCCTGTGCAACGATCGATTCCTGGCAGCCGAAGTGGCGATCCGCCAGCGTGTCGACGGAGAGAATCGACAGTTTCCTGTTTAGCACCTCGTCGACGATAGTGCGAGAAATCCTCAGCTGCTCCGGGTCCTCGACGGTGCCGTCGCGCCAGCGCGCCGCGACCGGCACCGGCGCCTCGCCTTCGTTCTTCCTCAGCAGGATGAAGGCGCGCTCGGCGCGCGGAAACAGCTCGAAGATCAGGTTCATGATCTTCTCGGTCAGCGTGGCGGAGTTCGTGACGGCGCCGAGCGCGATGCCGACCTGCGCCATCGCGTGGAGCTTGCGGATCACCCCCTGCGCGTCGCCGTCCTCGCTCTGCGGCGGAGGTCCCTCGAGTGGCCTGGCATACTGGGTCGCGTCCACCGTCTGCCGGATCACGGCCGGCGCGCTGTCGCGAGGCGGCACGAGCAGCGAATGGAACGCGAGCTGCGTGGACGAGATCGACAGCTCGTCGCCGTCGTGCAGCGGATGCCAGACGCCGGGGCGCAAGCGCTTGCCGAGCACGAACGTGCCGTTGAACGAATGCAGGTCCTCGATGAAATACTCGCCGCCGCTCAGGCACACGCGCGCGTGACGGCGGCTGATGGTGTGTTCGGGGATGCAGAGAAAACGTCCCTCGGCCAGCGAATCCTGCGGATCCCGGCCGATCACCACTTCGTCATGGAGGGGGAACACCTCGCCCGTTGCGGTGACTTCGAGGTACGCGGTCACCGGGCCTGGTGACTCGGGAACGGCCACTGTGTTTCGCATTCCCACCCTCCCGCGTGCGCCGGACGATCGCTTAACTTTGACTCGTGATGAAAATACCGGTTCCGGGCAAACCGGACCGCGAAAACCCTCGAAGCCGCTCGCCCGCTCTTTCGTCAAAACGCCCATCCTCGGGTCACGGGCAGATCGCCGAGCGTCAAGATTTTCAAGCAGCTTCTCCCGAAGTCCCTGCTGCGGTGCCGAGTGCGCTCGAACACTTTTCGCAGGCTCGGCAGAGCTGTTGCACGGAGCGTGCCATCTCATCGGCGGCACCCGGAAAATCCCTCGAACGCTTGGAAAAAGCGTTTTATTTCCCGGAAAAGGGAAGTCTTCCGCGACCGTTCAGCGGATCCCGCGTCGAGCGGAAGTGGTTTTCATCGAACACATTTCAGGGAATCTGTTTGCCGCGCCAGAACACTTGGCTGGAAAGGCCGCGTTCTGCGACCGTGGCGCTTCCCGATCACGCTCTGGGCACCCGCCAAGCGGGCGCGGATGAACTATATTTTTTAAAGACACTTCGATTGACGAACTCGTGCAGGGTGACGTCGCGATCGTTCTCCCTGTTCGACACTACGCTTCGATGCGCGCCCATCCACCAACCCGCAGCATCGCCCGGCTGATCCTCGTAATCCCGACCGGGCGCGAACGTGAGCCCGGAAGACTCCTGACCGACCGAGGGGAAGCAGATGGCTAGTCTTTCGCACGCGATTCACGCTTTCCGCAGCGGCGGTCTGTCTCCCAACGAGTTTTTCGCGCAGGTCGATCGCGTGCTGGCGACGAACGAGCCCGACCAGGCGAAACTCCTCGAAGTCCTGAGCGAAGAGCACACGAAGCTGCCGCTGCCGCCGGACGTGTACGCCGAAGTGCATCGGCGCATCGAGCACCTCACGGGCACGGGGCACAAGGACGCGAACGACGACCAGACGCGCATGCAGCTCGCTCCGGGAGCCCATGTTTCCGGGATTTCCGGCATTCACGCCCCCGCCGCAGGTACCGCGCCGTCCGAACCGGATCGCATCAAAGGCGTCGGAGACACGGTCAATGGCCGCTTCCTGCTCGAGGAATGCCTGGGCTTCGGCGGCATGGGCACCGTGTACAAGGCGCTCGACCTGCGCAAGCTCGAAGCTTCCGACCGGAACCCGTATATCGCGATCAAGGTCCTCAACGTCCAGTTCCGCGGCCATCCGAAATCCCTGATCGCGCTGCAGCGCGAGGCACGCAAAGCCCAGGCGCTCGCCCACCCGAACATCGTCGCGGTGTACGACTTCGACCGCGACGGATCGATGGTGTACCTGACGATGGAGTACCTGTCCGGCAAGCCGCTGAGCCGGGTGCTGCGCGCGCAGGGTTTCCGCGGCATGCCGTACGCAGAAGCGCTGCCGATCATCACCGGCATGGCCAACGCGCTGGCCTACGCGCACGAGCACGGCTTCGTCCACTGCGACTTCAAGCCGGCGAACGTTTTCCTCACCGACAAGGGTCCGGTCAAGGTCATCGACTTCGGCATCGCGCGGGTCTTCCGCCGCTCCGAGGAGGAGGCCGAAGCGACGGTCTTCGACGCCGGCAGCCTCGGCGGCCTGACGCCAGCGTACGCAAGCCCGGAGATCCTCGAACACCGCGAACCGGACCCGCGCGACGACATCTATGCGCTCGCCTGCATCACCTACGAGCTGCTGACCGGCGCGCATCCGTTCGGGCAGTTGCCGGCAACCCAGGCGCGCAATGCGGGACTGCGTCCGCCGCGGCCGAAACATCTGCCGGCCAGAGCGTGGCGCACGTTGCGCACCGCGCTGTCGTTCGACCGCGAAACCCGCACCCCCAGCGTCGCGCAATTCCTCGCCGGGATGAAACCCCAGCAGCGCGTCGCACTGCCGGTCGCGGCGGGGATTGCAGCGGCGGTGGCTGCTGCGCTCGTCGCGATCGCGCTTCTCTACGATCGGACACCCGCCGAGGTCGCACAGGGCGAAGCTCCCTCCGCCACTGCCGGCGCACCGCAAGAGGCGCCTCCTCCGGCCGTAGCCCCCCCAGGCGAATTCTCGGCACCCGAACCCGCACCGCCCGCCGCGATCCCGCCGCTGTCCGTGGCATCGGTCACGCCGGTGCTGGCGAAAGTGCCCTGCTCGGCGCTGGCGGCGTCGAGCAGCGGCAACACGCTGCAAGTGCAGGGCTACCTGCCCGCCACCTTCGGGCTCGCAAGCTTGCGCGACGCGCTGACCGCGATCCCCGGCGTGACGACGCTGAATACCGACGTGCAGCAGGTCAGCGCCGACAAATGCAGCGTGATCGAAACGTTCGCGCCTTACTGGGCGAAGAACCGGCAGGCCGGCGGCGAGGCTTCGATCCGCATGCAGGCGGGCGGCGCCGCGCTGACGGAAGGCGACTCGCTGATCATCGACGTGACGACTCCCGCCTACGAGTCGTACGTCCATGTCGACTATTACGTCCTCGACGGCACTGTCGTCCATCTCGTGCCGAGCCGGCGGGCGCAAGCCAACCGGGCGCCACCGCGTTACAGCGCGACGATCGGCACGGTGGCCGGATGGACGATTTCGAAGCCTTTCGGCACCGAGCTGATCGTGCTGCTGGTCACGCCGGTGCCGCTTTTCGACGGGCTACGCCCCGAATCGGAATCGCGATCGGATTATCTGCGCGCCGTCGACAAGAGCTTGCGCGACATCGCCGCGAAGCACGGGCAGGACAAGATCACGGCGGACTTCATCCAGATCACGACGCGCGCACGGGTACCCTGATTCGTGAAGGCGGCGATGCGCCGGACCAGGCCGAAATGCCCCGGATCGCTACTCGACGTCGCGCGCGACGCGGAACCCGTTCTGCGAGTGCCGCACGCTGGCACCGTACTTGAAGCGGGTCGACGACAGCATGTAGTCGGCTCCTTCGCGCCATGACCCGCCGCGTATCACGCGCACGCGGCAATCCGGTTCATCCCAGGAACGCCCGTCGGCCGGCGCCCCCTTGTAGGAGCTGTGCCAGCAGTCGCTGACCCATTCCCAGACGCTTCCGTTCATGTCGTGCAGGCCGTACGGATTGGCGCGGAACGAGCCGACATTCGCCGGGCCGCCCTCACGCCAAGGCTCGCCGCATCCCTTGCAGTTCGCGTTGCCGCCGACCATCTGGTTGCCCCACCAGTATCGCGTCGTCGTGCTGCCGCGGATCGCGTATTCCCACTCCGCCTCGGTCGGCAACCGGTAGGTCTTGCCGGTGGCACCGCTCAACCACTTTGCATAGGTCCGGGCATCGTCCCAGTGCAGGTCGCGCACCGGGGCGTTCTTCGCCGCACCCTCCTCCCTCGCCAGCTGCGGACACGCGCTGGCTGCGACGCAGGCGTCCCATTGCTCGTTCGTGACCTCGTACTTGCCGATCGCGAACGGCCGCGCGATCGAGACACGATGCGCCGGTCTTTCCGACGGATCGTCGGTGTTGCTTCCCATGACGAACCCGCCGCCGGGCAGTCCGACCATCACCGGGCAGGCGGGGCAATCCTTGATCTCGACAGGACGCGCCGCTGCGGCCGGAGGTTTTTCCGGCGCCGGCGCTGCAGGAGCAGGTGCCGCGCGCGGTCGCTCCGGCGCGGCGGGAGCAGCCGGCGCAGGCCGCGCGCGCTCCGCTGCGGGCGGAGTCGCGCGGGGGGCCGGCGGCGGCTCGACTTTTGGCGCAGCCGCTCGCAGCCGCTCGATGCGGGCGCGGGCGAGAGGTGCGAAACGTCCGTTCGGGTACGCCTTCAGGTACGCCTCGTAGTCGCTCGCATGTTCGCTGTCCTTGATCGACTCCCAGAACGTCAGCTCGTACTGCTCCGCGCTATCTTTGGGGAGGATTCCGGCAAGCTGGGCGGGCGCCGCCTGCGCGCTCCATTCACCGGCGCCGGTCGCGCCCTGGGCAAATCCGGACGCGAACGCCCCGAACACCCCGACGATGAGAAGTTCTCGCCACACGTGCAGACCCCGCTTGTCCCGTAGTGGAGGTGCAGCTCCCGCAACGCAGCTCCGGAGCTGGATTCAATACGCTTCGCACGGGAATGCGCCGCACGGAGCAGGACATATTTCCGGACATGACCCACCGGATTTCGAGGCCCCGCGCCAAGCCAGGAGGCAACCATGTCCCGATTCATTATATGTATCTTTCGGCCAACTTCCGTCCTAATCTTAGGTGGCGATCAGGTCGGTCGGAGCGAACGCGACGAGCGTTCGCTCCGCGTTTACCCCGACGTTTACCCCGCATGTTTCCTGGGGAGGATGCCCAACATGTCTAGGGAAATCATTCTTGCCTCGATAGCAACAGTCGTCATGGCAATCGGGCCCGCGCCTGCCTCCGCGGCGGGGACACCATCGCCGAAAGATGCCGAGGCCTACATCATCTGGCCGCCGGACGGCGCCGTCATCAGTGGCGGCAAGCTGTGGGTACGCATGGGGCTGCGCAACATGGGCGTGTGCCCGAAAGGCGTCGAACTGCCCAACGTGGGCCATCATCACCTGCTCATCGATACCGAACTCTCCACCGACGGGCAGATTCCGCTGGACCGGAATCACGTGCATTTCGGCGCCGGCGAAACCGAGGCGCGCATCGAGCTTCCGCCCGGCAAGCACACGCTGCAGCTGCTGATGGGCGATCACAACCACGAACCGCACGACCCCCCCATATATTCGAAAAAGATATCGATCACGGTGCCCTGACCGGGTGACGCCCGGAGTTCCAGTTTGATCTTCCGACAAGACCGGGAGCCGATCCATGCACAAGCCCATGCACAAGCTATTCATCGCCGCCGCCACCGCGTTCCTGCTGCTCGCCCAGGGCGCCATCGCCGGCAGCACCGCTGCGCCGCCCAATGCCTATCTTTACATCGGCTGGCCCAACGATGGCCAGGTCCTGCCCGCCGGACGGCCGTTCAAAGTGTGGTTCGGGCTGCGCAACATGGGCGTCGCGCCGAAGGACGTGAGCTTTCCGAATACCGGCCACCATCATCTGCTGATCGACACCGATCTGCCGTCGCCGGACCAGGAAATTCCCTCCGACCGCAACCACCTTCATTTCGGTGCGGGGGAAACGGAAACGACACTGGAACTGCCTCCAGGCAGGCACACGCTGCAGTTGCTGATGGGCGACGACAAGCACGTCCCGCACAACCCGCCGGTATATTCGAGGAAGATCACGATCACCGTGCGGTGAGCAGATCGCCCCGGAGCGCGATACGGCAGCCCGGGCATGACGCGTCCGTACCGATATCTACAAACTCCTGTAAGACTTACCCCGCGGCGCCCCGCCGGGACGAGGAGGGAACACGCTCGCATTCCAACCCCCGATCGCCCCCGCCCCGTTGCCGCTCACCGCTCCGGCGCCCGCCCCGGCGCGGGAACGGCGTTTGCTGTCGTCGACTGCAGCCCTAACTTTTGACGGAGGCCAGTCCATGAACCCGCTGATGCGCAAACTCTCTCCGAGTGCGACGAACATGATCCGCACCGACCACTCGCACGTGCTGTCGGTCTTCCATCAGTACGAGACCGACACCTCGCCGCAGACGAAGAAGGCGCTCGTGAACAGCGCGTGCCTGTCGCTCGAGATCCACGCCCAGCTCGAGGAAGAAATCTTTTACCCGGCGATGCGGCAGGCGATGGCCGAAAGCGCGACGGTCGACAAGTCCGTGAGCGAGCACGAGGAAATGCGGCGCCTGATCGCGCAGTTGCGCGGCATGGAGCCGACCGACCCACAATACGACGAGACTTTCATGAGCCTGATGCGCGACGTGCTGCATCACGCGGCCGAGGAAGAGACCATCATGCTGCCGAAGGCGGAACGCCTGCTCGGCAACCGGCTCGCGGAACTCGGCGCGGAGATGATGAAACGCCGGCTCGAACTGTCCGCCCCGCATGCCGGCGAGATCGCGATGAACGGCGTCCGCACGATGCATACCGGGACGCTGCTGATGACAACCGGTGCCGCCGTGGCGGGCGCATACCTCGTCAAGAAGGTGTTCGAGCGCGGTCACCATCACGCCTGACGGACCACGGCGACGATTCCCCGTGCGTCGCCGCACAATTCCGAAAGCCGCGGATTTCCACACAGCCGCGGCTTTCGTCGCGTTCACATCACGCGCTTACGGACGCAGCGCCACCGTTCCCAACCCGGATCGCGGCTGCCGGCATGAGGAAAACGAGGGTGGAGGGACGGGGGAAGGGGTGCGCGGAGCGCAAAATGCTTGGCCGCACGAATTCCCGGCGCGAGGGGCTGTTCATGAGGAAAGTATTCGGCTACTGGTTCGGCGTGCTGCGCAGCACGGTGAATTACTGGCTCGACAGCGACGCGTTCATCCATGCCGCGGCGCTCGCATTCTTCACCGTGTTCTCGGTCGCGCCGGTCGTCATCATCGTCGTCAGCATCGTCGGCGCGGTGCTCGGCGAGGACGCGGCGCGCGGCCAGATCGCCGCGCAGCTCGAACAGGCGATCGGCTCCGAGGCCGCCGAAGCGGTGCAGACCGCGGTGGCAAGCAGCCGCATCGAAGCCAGCGGCCTGCTGCCGACGCTCGTCGGCATCGGCGCGATGCTGTTCGGCGCGACCACCGTGTTCGCGCAGATGCAGCGCTCGCTGAACGCGATCTGGGGGGTGATGGCGAAACCCTCGCGCAGCAGCGTCTTCCTGCTCGTCAAGGCGCGCCTGCTGTCGCTGATGGTGGTGCTGGCGATCGGCTTCGTGCTGCTGGTATCGCTGCTGCTGAGCGTGATCCTGAACTCGATCATCGCCTTCGCGAGCGACTGGCTCCCGGTGCCGGCGCCGTTGCTGGCGGGCGTCGAGACGGTAGTGTCGCTGACGGTCGTCACGCTGCTGTTCGGGACGATCTTCCGCGTGCTGCCGGACGTGATCCTGCGCTGGAAGGACGTCGCGCTCGGCGCCTTCGTCACAGCGGCGCTGTTCACGTTCGGCCGATCGCTGATCGCGCTCTACCTGGCGAAGACGGCGCCAGCTTCGACTTACGGTGCCGCGGGTTCCCTGGTGCTGCTGCTGTTATGGGTGAACTATTCGTCGCTGATCCTGCTGTTCGGCGCGGCGTTCACGCGCGCGCATCGGGAATCCCGCGGACTGCCGATCCGGCCGCGCCATTCAGCGGTACTGGTGCATACGGAGGTGGTGGAGGAAAAGGTTTCCGACCTCGAAGGCCGGCCGCCGCCAGCCCCGTCGTCGCCCACGTGACGATGGAACCGCGGGTGGGCTGCGTCAGCTACCCAAAACGGGGAGTGGGCAGCACGAAGCGCCTTGTCCGGTAGGCCCGGCGCAGGTAGATTAAATAAGCATTTAATAATTAAATAAACTTCCCTGTAGAGAGGAGACAAATGAAAGCGAAGCTGTTCGCGGCAAGCCTTGCCGCCATTCTCGCCGGCGGCGCCGGCGCCGCCGGCGAAGGCGCGAAAACGAGCCTGCTCGATCGTCCCGCGCCGAATCCGGAAAATCTTCCAAACGATGCGTACGGCAAGCTGGTGCGCTACGGGCACGAACTGACGACGCGCACCTTCGCGCTGATCGGGCCGGAAGTGCAGGACAAGGAAAAACGCTTCGCTGGCAACAATCTCGCCTGCACTTCATGCCACCAGGACAACGCGACCAAACCCTACGCGATGCCCTGGACCGGCGTGTCGGCGACCTTTCCGCAGTACCGTTCGCGCGAAGATTCGATCAGTACGGTTGAGGAGCGCGTCAATGGCTGCATGGAGCGGAGCATGAACGGGCGCGCGCTACCGCTCGATTCGCCCGAGATGAAGGCCTTCGTGACGTACATCCACTACCTGTCGCGCGGCATCCCGATCGGAGCACAACTCGAGGGTGCGGGCACGAAGCCGACGAAGGTCCCTGAGCGGCGCGCCGACCTCGCCGCGGGCGAAGCGCTCTATGGCAAGACGTGTGCGGCATGCCACGGCATGAATGGCGAGGGACAGCGCCGCGGCAAGGTCGGCGACGCCGAAGGCTACATCTTCCCGCCGCTGTGGGGGAATGACACGTTCAACAACGGCGCGGGCATGAACCGCCTGCTGACGGCGACGCGCTTCGTGAAACACAACATGCCGCAGGGCACGACGCACCTGACGCCGGTGCTGAACGATGAGGAAGCCTACGACGTCGTGGCCTACGTGCTGTCGAAGCCGCGCCCGATCAAGGCCAGTCTCGACAAGGATTTCCCGGCCCGGTGGAACAAGCCCGTCGATGCCGCATTCCCGCCGTATGTGGACGGCGCTTCGGCGGACCAGCACCGCTACGGACCTTATCCCCCTCTCATGGAGATGGCGAAGCAGCGCGCGCAAGCCCGCAATGCAGCAGTCGCGCCGCAGAAACCGGCCGCGGAAGGCGCGAAGTGACGGTTCGTCGACGACCGGTACGGCGACTGTCTCGCGCCGCCTGCGCCCGAGGAATCAGCCGGCAGTCGTTGGTGCAGTAGCGAGCCCTGCAATCCCCCGCCCGCTCCGCGCGGACGGGGATTCACCCCTCGACAGGCTTCAGCACGATCTCGAAATCCCGGCCTGGATCGAGCGACAGCACGAGCGCCGCGAAGCGCAGCCGCGCCGCCTCGATCGACGCCGCGCTCCAGCCCGAACCTTCGGTCATGAAGGGGCCTTCCGGGTGGAAATTCCACTGCGTCGGCCCGATGATCGAGTACTCGGCGATGCGCTCGTCGTCGAGCCGCACTGCGTGCAGCACCAGGCCGCCTGCGGTCTCGACCCACGCGAGTCCGGCCCGGTCGCCGAGCGGCGCCGCGTCGAGCAGCGCCGGCATGTCGTCCGCGAGCGGATGACGCAGGCGGCTCGCGCAATCTGCCAGATCGATGACACGCGCAAACAGGCGCGCCGCGATGCGATGGCCTTTCGTCAGCAGGATGCGCACCAGCATCGAACCCGCATGACGGGCGAGCACGCCGGTTTCATGCGCCTGCCCGTGCAGCGACGGCGTGCGACAGAACTGCGGCGAGGGCAACCCCCCGAGCGTCTCGCCCCAGGCCTGCGCCGACAGTGACGGCAGCAGCGGCACGCCCTCGTGCTCGGAGGTCGAGGTGCCGATTTCGATCAGGTCGGCGAGCGCCTCGCCGATCGTGCCGCCCTGCCGGGCGCGTTCGACGAACTCACGCAACGCCGTCGGCTCGCGCGTCGCGCGGAAGAAGCCGCCGAGCAGTTCAACCGCGACCAGATCGAGCAGATCGCCGCCGAGCTCGTAGGCTGCCCGCCCGCCGCCGATCTGCGCGAGCCCGTGGTGCAACACGGCAAACCGCTCCCGGCGCGGCTCGTGGCCGAACAGCACCGGCCAGTCGAGCATCAGCCGCGACAGATGCTCCTGCGCGGTTTCCGCTGCGACTGTGCGCTCCTCGTCCCGTGCTTCGCCGCGCGCCGCCCCTTCCGCACCGGCGGCGACGAATGCCGCCATCGCAACGATCGTCTGCGCACGAGGGGCCGCTGCGCACAGCACGGGGAGCCGCGCCAGCGCCTCCCCGACCGTGCAGCCGGCGAGCTGCCGCGTATCCGGCGTACGCGAATCAAAATCGAGGATGGCCGGCGCCGTGACACGTTGGCCATCCCATTGCGCCTCGATGCGCAGCGGATCGTGCGGCGCGCGCCGCTCCCGAAGTCGTTGCCCGGTCGCCGCCAAACCCGCCGGGGCAGGGATTCCGACCCTGCGGGCCCCCGCTACCATCCCCTCGAACATGAACCCTCCTTGCCCCGATGTCCGGCATCCGCCCTCCGCCGTCACTGCGATCCGCTCACGAGACGAAGCGGAGGCGGCGGGAGGTCATGATATGCGCCCCCGCGGCCCGCGGGAAAGCCCGGGTCCGCCATCGAGGGGCAGCGCCCGCAGCGAAGGGGCTGCCCGCCGCAGATCCGCCGCAGATCCGCCGCAGATCCGCCTCAGCGCGACTCGAGAACCAGGCGGCCGTTGAGCGGCTGGATCGGCCGCCCGTTGCGCGGATAGAGACGCGCAAAGACGCGCACCTGCTCCGCCGATATCTTCACCGGCTCCTTCATGACCGCCCACACGACGCCTTCGGTACAGGGCGGCGTGACCAGCGATCCGACATACAGGTAGTGGGCGGGACTGACCGGCACGAGGCTGGCGAGGTCGATCGGCGACGCCGGCGCGTAGCTGCTGCCGCGCTCCAGCGGCAGGCTGTTCCACAGACTCTGGATCAGCGGATGTCCGCCGGAGGCGCCTTCGAGCAGCACCGCGACGACCGCCATCCGTCCGGCCGCATCGCGATGATGGAAATGCACCGCCATGTCGGAGGCCTGCCCGCCAACCCGCGCGAGCGAGGGCCGGTGGAACTCGAGATGCTCGAGCTCATAGCGCTGGCCGCGGATCTCGACCCCCATGCCTTCGCCGACCCGCACTTCGAGCGTGCGCCCCGTATCGGTGATGCGAAACTGCGTCTCCCGGTAATCGAAGCGTAGCGCCTCGAGATCGACGACGACCCCGCCGCCCAGCTCGATCGGCGACTGGCGCCTGCCTTCGGCACACAGCGACCAGTCCGGCCGCAGCCTGCCCCAGTGCTCCGGGCCCGTCGCACCTTCGTAGCTCCAGGCGGCATCGCTCACGAAGGGAACCCAAGGGGCCGGCGCGGACTTGGGGATCGGCGACAGGGAAGCCTGCGCCGCACGCAACTTGAGCTCGGGTTTCGGCCCGGGTTTCGGCCCGGGTTTCGGCCCGGGTTTCGGCCCGGGTTTCGGCTCGAGTTTCGGCTCGAGTTTCGGCTCGAGTTTCGGCTCGAGTTTCGGCTCGAGTTTCGGCCCCGGCTTCGGCCCCGGCTTCGGCTCGGGTTTCGGTTCTGGCTTCGACTCCGGCCGCGGTGCAGTCGAAGCGGCGGCGGAAGGCGCCGTTCTGGGCGACGTCTTCGGTGGCGGTACCAGGGGCGCCTGAGTCGAGACCGCTGCGAGCCTGACCGGCGGGTCGATCGCGGAATCATCGGTGACTGCCGCCGCCGAAGCGACGGCGTCGTGCGCAACTTTTTGCAGGTCGCTCGCCGACGCGGGCCGGCAGACCTCCTGCCACACCCGCTCATCGACGCTGTTGCGCGCCACCGCTATCGGCTGCTGGTCGGGCACAGGTTCTTCGCGCAGCACGAACTGGCGCGCATCGAGATAGACGCGCTTGACCGTATGGAACCTGCGATTGTGGCAATCGAAGCGGTTCAGCGCCTTCACCACGGCATATCCTTCCGATGCGGCCCGTTCCGGCGACAGCACGATACGCCCCCACGCGACCTTGCTGCCGGCATCCGACGCCATGACGCTGGAGCGGTCGATCTCCACCTGGCGCTCGCGGTCCCTGATGACAACCTCCCAGGGCTCGGCGAGCGCCGCGGGGCTGACGAATGCCAGCGCGACGAGCAGGCAGCAGTGCAGGAGGGGCGGCGAGGATTTCATCGTCATGAAGGAGTTCCGGGAGGTGTTACGGTCTTCGGCCGGGATCAGGATATCTTTAGCGACAACCGGCTGCGATTCGTGAAGGATCCTGGCAGCCAGCGTCGATCCATTCCGGATTGCGCTTTGAATGCCTGCCTTCCAATCAACGTATCACACCGGTAGAATGCGCGCCGTCATCAGGGAGTAGCCGCCCGCGCGCATTCGCGGGGACCACGTCAACAGACTTGCCCGTCGGGCATGGCGTGGCCAGCCTTCGGGCCTGGCGAGACTTTTGGCTGCATGCCCTCCGATTTTTCGGGCCCGGGAGGCGTGCGGTCATCGGTCATCAGCCGGCCCGGAGAACCTGATGAATCTTCCTGCCGAAGCCTTCCTGATGTCCTCGGGCATCGTCGCGCTCGCCGAAATCGGCGACAAGACCCAGCTGCTCGCCTTCATGCTCGCGGCCCGCTTCCGTCGCCCGTGGCCGATCGTCGCCGGCATCCTGATCGCGACCGTCGCGAACCATGCGTTCGCCGGCGCCGTCGGCACGTGGGTCACGACGCTGCTCGGCCCGGACCTGCTGCGCTGGGTGCTCGGCGCGTCCTTCCTCGCCATGGCGGCGTGGATCCTGGTCCCGGACAAACTCGACGACGACGAGCTCGCCACGCCGAAGCTCGGCGTGCTCGCGACGACGATCGTCGCATTCTTCCTCGCCGAGATGGGCGACAAGACGCAGATCGCAACGGTCGCGCTCGCCGCACAGTACGGCACCTTCGCTGCGGTCGTCGCCGGAACGACGTTCGGCATGATGGTCGCGAACGTGCCGGCCGTCGTCGCCGGCGACCGTATCGCGAACCGGTTGCCGATCCGCCTGATCCACGGCATCGCGGCGGCATTGTTCGCGCTGCTCGGCGTCGCCGCGCTGGCCGGCTTCGGCGGCGGGTGATCGCAGGGGGGCATGAGGAAATGAACGGTTTCGATCGGGACGCTAAAAATCCTTGCCGAAGCCTCACTCGTCCGGTAACGTTCGCAGCTCGTTGGGGGTGCCCGTGCGGCTTTCGCACGCGCTGAGAAAAACCCTTTGAACCTGATCCGGATCGCACCGGCGTAGGGAAACGCTTTCATGCAGACCTGTTCACCGCCGATCCAGCCATTCTCCCGCACGGGACTCCGCGCATGACGCGCACGCCTCCAAACGTCGTGTCGATCGCCGGCGTCGACCCGAGCGGCGGCGCCGGCGTGCTCGCCGACATCAAGACTTTCTCCGCGCTCGGCGCCTACGGCTGCGGCATCGTTACCGCGCTGACCGCGCAGAACACGCAGGCCGTCACCGGCATGCATACGCCGCCGGTCGCGTTCCTGCGCCTGCAGATCGACACGCTGTTCGCCGACGTCAAGCTCGCCGCAGTCAAGCTCGGCATGCTCGGCACCGCCGACGTGGTCGCGACCGTCGCCGACCGGCTCGCCCATTTCGACGCGCCCTTCGTCGTCTGCGACCCGGTGATGGTGGCGAAAAGCGGCGATCACCTGCTCGCGAAGAACGCCGTCGCGATGCTGATCGAGGCGCTGCTGCCGCAGAGTTTCATGATCACGCCGAACCTCCCGGAAGCGGGCGTGCTGCTCGAACAGCGCCCGCCCGAGTCGGTCAAGGAGATGTACCGCGCCGCTGAGCGGCTGCGCGACATGCTGCCGCTGTCCTCCGAGCGCTGGGTGCTGCTCAAGGGCGGCCACCTGCCCGGAGCCGAAGTCGTCGACCTGCTGTTCGACGGCGACCGCATGATCGAGCTGCCGTCGCCGCGCATCGAGACGAAGAACACCCACGGCACCGGCTGCACGCTGTCGTCCGCGATCGCCGCGCTGCTGCCGCAGCATGCAGGCGCTCAGTTGCGTGCTCAGGTGCGTGCACTCCGGCCGGTCGAAGCCGCGGTGCGCGACGCGCGTAACTATCTGCTGCGCGCGATCGCATCGGCCGACGCGCTCGCCGTCGGCCGGGGACACGGCCCGGTCCATCATTTCCACACCGTCTGGCCCCGCCAGCACACATAACGACACGCCGCGCGGTACAGCGGCCCGACTACCCCCCAGATACGGAGACACCATGAACGCCAGCGAAAAATTCATCGCCGCGAAAGCCCATGTCGACGAAGCCGCGGTTGCGCCGCTGCCGAACTCGCGCAAGATCCACGTCGAAGGCTCGCGCCCGGACATCCGCGTGCCGATGCGCGAGATCTCGCAGGCCGACACGCCCGCGTCGATGGGCGCCGAGCCGAATCCGCCGATCTTCGTCTACGACTGCTCCGGCCCGTACACCGACCCCACCGCGAAAATCGACATCCGCTCCGGCCTGCCGGCGCTGCGCCAGCAGTGGATCGAGGAGCGCGGCGACACCGAGGTGCTCGCCGACCTGTCTTCCGAATTCGGCCGCAGCCGCGCCGCCGACAAGGCCCTCGACGAGCTGCGCTTCCCCGGCCTGCACCGCAAGCCGCGCCGCGCGAAAACCGGCATGAACGTCAGCCAGATGCACTACGCGCGCCGCGGCATCATCACGCCGGAGATGGAATACGTCGCGATCCGCGAGAACATGAACCGCGCGGCCTACGTCGAGTCGCTGCGCACCGCGGGCCCGACCGGCGAGAAGATGGCCAAGCTCCTCACGCGCCAGCATCCCGGCCAATCGTACGGCGCCAGCATCCCCGAAGCGATCACCCCCGAGTTCGTGCGCAGCGAGGTCGCGCGCGGCCGCGCGATCATCCCGAACAACATCAACCACCCGGAAAGCGAACCGATGATCATCGGCCGCAACTTCCTCGTTAAGATCAACGCCAACATCGGCAACTCCGCGCTCGGCTCGTCGATCTCGGAGGAAGTCGACAAGATGACCTGGTCGATCCGCTGGGGCGGCGACACGGTGATGGATCTGTCCACCGGCAAGAACATCCACGAAACCCGCGAGTGGATCATCCGCAACTCGCCGGTGCCGATCGGCACGGTGCCGATCTACCAGGCGCTCGAAAAGGTGGACGGCAAGGCCGAGGAACTGACCTGGGAGATCTTCCGCGACACGCTGATCGAGCAGGCCGAACAGGGCGTCGACTACTTCACGATCCACGCCGGCGTGCTGCTTCGCTACGTGCCGATGACTGCAAACCGCATGACCGGCATCGTCTCGCGCGGCGGCTCGATCATGGCCAAGTGGTGCCTCGCGCATCACAAGGAGAGCTTCCTCTACACGCACTTCGAGGACATCTGCGACATCATGAAGGCCTACGACGTCGCCTTCTCGCTCGGCGACGGCCTGCGCCCGGGCTCGATCTACGATGCGAACGACGACGCGCAGCTCGGCGAGCTGAAGACGCTCGGCGAACTCACCGACATCGCGTGGAAGCACGACGTGCAGACGATCATCGAAGGCCCGGGGCACGTGCCGATGCACCTCATCAAGGAGAACATGGATCTCCAGCTCGAGCACTGCAAGGAGGCGCCGTTCTACACGCTCGGACCGCTGACGACCGACATCGCGCCGGGCTACGACCACATCACGAGCGGCATCGGCGCGGCGCAGATCGGCTGGTACGGCACGGCGATGCTGTGCTACGTCACGCCGAAGGAGCACCTCGGCCTGCCGAACAAGCAGGACGTCAAGGAAGGCATCATCACCTACAAGCTCGCCGCGCACGCCGCGGACCTCGCGAAAGGCCACCCCGGCGCGCAGATCCGCGACAACGCATTGAGCAAGGCGCGTTTCGAGTTCCGCTGGGAAGACCAGTTCAACCTCGGGCTGGACCCGGACAAGGCGAAGGAATTCCACGACGAGACGCTGCCGAAGGACTCCGCGAAAGTCGCGCACTTCTGCTCGATGTGCGGCCCGCACTTCTGCTCGATGAAGATCACCCAGGACGTGCGCGACTTCGCCGCACAGGAAGGCATCAAGGAAGACGAGGCGCTCGCGAAGGGGATGGAAGTGAAGGCGGTCGAGTTCGTCAAGAGCGGCGCCGAGGTGTATCGGCAGGTGTAGGCTGCAGACATGGCAAGCACGGGGCGCATCTCCGATCAGACCGTCGCCGCCGCCGTCCGGGCGCTGGCGGAGGGTGCGCACCCCCGGAAAATCCTGCTGTTCGGCTCGTATGCCCGCGGAGATGCAACGGCCGAATCCGACCTCGACCTTCTCGTGATCGAAGACGAAGTCCCCGACCGGGCGCGCGAAATGGTGCGCCTGCGCCGGCTGCTACGCCCGCTGCGCATCCCGACGGATGTCCTTGTCTATTCCGCCGACGAAGTGCAACACTGGGGCGCCCAGCCGGGCTCAGCGCTGTACTGGGCGCTGCGCGAGGGAAAAGTCGTTTATGGCTGACTCGGTTGCGACTTGGGACCGGGTCGACGCGGTACTCAAATGGGCTGAATCGCAAGTCGTATTGCAATAGCCGCCGCGACAAGGCGGTCACACTCGGGTTGCGCGGGACACCTTCTCCAAATTCTCCTGTGTCACTCAGCCCAATGCGTGTTGCCTGCGGCAGCCAACAATCCCTTCATCGCTGCTGCAGCGGATGAGACAATCGCACATTCATCCCGCCAGCCCGAGTCCGCCATGTCCTCCGATGCCCTGCCGATCGCCGCGATCCTCTACACGCCCGCCGACCACATCGAGCCGGTGCTGATCGAAGCCGCGCGGCGGCTGGCGCAGCAGGGGGTCCGGCTCGGAGGCGTGCTGCAGCACGACATCCCGACGACGACCGACGATCCGTGCGGCATGGAGCTCGAAGACCTGTCGGGCGGCGAACGGTTTCCGTTGTCGCAGGATCTGGGCAGCGGTTCGGAGGCGTGCCGGCTCGATCCGGACGCGCTCGCGCACGCGGCAATGGCGGTGCGCAGCGCGCTCGAACGCGGCGCGGCGCTGGTGTTCATCAACAAGTTCGGCGCGCAGGAGGCCTGCGGTTCGGGGCTGCGCACCGAGATGGCGATGGCGGTCGCGTCCGGCGTTCCCGTCGTCACCGCGGTCGGCGAGCGCTTCCTCGCGGAATGGCAGCACTTCACCGGCGGCGGCTCGACGCTGCTGGCACCGGACGTCGACGCGATTCTCGGCTGGTGGTCGTCCTTGCGTCCGCAAGCGTGAGCGCGGCACTCGATTGCCGCCCGGGCTGCGCCGCGTGCTGCATCGCGCCGTCGATTTCGTCATCGATTCCCGGCATGGCAGGCGGCAAGCCGGCCGGCGTGCGCTGCGCGCAGCTCGACGACGCGAACCGCTGCCGGCTGTTCGGCGATCCGCGCCGGCCGGCCGTCTGTACGAGCCTCGCGCCCGCCGCCGACATGTGCGGCGACCGGCGCGAGCGCGCGCTGGCATATCTCGAACGTCTTGAACGGCTGACCGCCACCGCGCCGCGGGTCGCCACGTCGTAGCCGCTCGCGCGGCATTCCGCCGGTTTCACGATGGCATAACGCCGTCGTCCGTATAATCCGGCACTTCAATTTTCCACGACTACGGCATGGACCTCTCTCTTCTCGTTATCGCGCTCATTCTCGGTATCATCGAGGGGCTGACCGAATTCCTGCCGATTTCCTCCACCGGCCACCTCATCATCTTCGGCGACCTGCTCGGCTACAACGACGAGGCGAGCAAGGTGTTCAAGATCGTCATCCAGTTCGCCGCGATTCTCGCCGTGTGCTGGGACTATCGCGAACGACTGACGCGGGTCGCGGCCGGCGTCGGCACCGAGGCCGCGGCGCAGCGCTTCGTCGGCCTGCTGTTCATCGGCTTCCTGCCGGCGGCAGTGCTCGGCCTGATGTTTCATTCGACGATCAAGAGCCTGCTGTTCAACCCGCTGACCGTCGCCACGGCGCTCGTCGTCGGTGGCCTGCTGATCCTCTGGCTCGAGCGCCGCGCGTACCATCCGCGCATCAATGCGATCGACGAGATGCGCTGGCCCGATGCGCTGAAAGTGGGTTTCGCGCAGGCCGCGGCGATGATTCCGGGCACCTCGCGGTCCGGGGCGACGATCCTCGGCGGGCTCGTGTTCGGACTGTCGCGCAAGGCCGCAGCGGAATTCTCGTTCTTCCTCTCGATTCCGACGATGTTCGCGGCGACCGTCTACGACCTGTACAAGAACCGCGACCTGCTCCACATGGCCGACCTGCCGGTGTTCGCGATCGGCTTCGTCGCGTCCTTCTTCGCGGCGATGTTCGCCGTCAAGGCCTTCATCCGCTTCATCTCGAACCACACTTTCGTCGCCTTCGCGTGGTATCGCATCGTGTTCGGGCTGGTGGTGCTCGCGACGTGGCAGCTGGGGCTCGTCGAGTGGAGCGAGCCCTAACCGCGCCGCATCCCGCCGGCCGCGGCTAGACTGTCGCTTTCCGGCCGTCCCGAGAGGCTCCGATGATCATCTACCTGCACGGCTTCCGCTCCGCTCCGGCGTCGATCAAGGCGCAAGCGCTGCAGCGCCACATGACTGCGAAAGGATTGGCGCACGCGTTCTGGTGCGAACAGCTGCCGGTGTCGCCACACGCGGCGGTCGCGCTGGTCGAGGCGCAGATCGCGCACTGCCGCCGCGAACGGCCGGAGCTTCCTCCGACGCTGGTCGGCAGCTCGCTCGGCGGCTTCTACGCGACCTGGCTCGCGGAGAAGCACGGGCTCGCGGCGGCGCTCGTGAACCCCGCCGTCGTCGCGCCGCTGTCGCTCGAAGCCTGGATCGGCCCGCAGACGAACCTCTACACCGGCGAGCGCTTCGACTTCACGTCGCGGCACATCGAGGAGCTGCGCGCGCTCGACATCGCCGCGATCACCCGGCCCGAACGCTACTGGCTGCTCGCCGAGACCGGCGACGAAGTGCTCGACTACCGCGACGCGGTCACGAAATATGCCGGCGCGCGGCAGACCGTGCTCGCCGGCGGCGACCACGGCTTCTCGCGCTGGAACGATTATCTCGACGCGCTGCTCGCGTTTGCGGGACTGGCATCATGAGCGCGCCCGATTTCGACGCGCGCCGCTTCAAGTCGATCGAGCGGGCCGGCTTCAACCGCATCGCCGCCCGCTATGCTGACGGCGCCCACCTGCGTGCGGACCTCGCCGACGCGCTGCTCGACGCGGCACGGCTCGCACCGGGCCGGCTCGTACTCGACCTCGCCAGCGGCCCCGGCCTGCTCGCGCGCGCAGCCGCCCGCCAGGTGCAGCCCGGCGGCTGGGTGCTCGCGAGCGACATCGCCGAGGAGATGCTCGCCGAAGGCGCACGCCGCACGCTCGGCGAAATTGCCGCAGCCGCGCCGTCCGCCGGCGCGCCGGCGCTTTCGTTCGCCGCCGCCGACGCCGAACAGCTGTGCCTGCCGGACGCGAGCTTCGACTGCGTGCTCGCCGGCCTCGCGCTGTTCATGTTCCCGCACCCGGAGCGGGCGCTGACCGAGATGCACCGCGTACTGCGCCCGGGAGGCCGGGTCGCGCTGTCGACGTGGGGCGCACGCGACGACGTCCCGCTGATCCGCTGCGCACAGGACTGCATCGCCCGCCTGCTGCCGGCGCCGAAAGTCGCCCGCCCGTCGGTGTTCCGCTTTGGCGATGCGGCGGTGCTCGAAGCGGCGCTCGCAGCGGCCGGTTTCGTCGACGTGCACATCGAACCCTGCCGCTTCACATGCCATTTCGCCGACGCGGCGGCGTACTGGCAGGCTTTCCTCGATCTCGCCGGGGGCGCTGCCGAAGCGCTCGCGCGCCTGCCGCAGGCCACGCAGCACGCGTTGCGCGACGCGATCGCCGCCGAGCTCGAAGCGCATCGCAGCATCGGCGGCACGGGATATTCGATCGGCGCGCTCGCGCTCGTCGCCACCGCGCAACGCCCGGCCGAAGGAACCCTCGGCGGACAGTGCGCGACGAGCGGCGGGTGACGAGGGCCGCGCGCCGCGTCCTGCCCGGGACTTCGAGCCCGCTGCGACCGAATCCTTTAAACTGTCGGGCTTGCTCATTGATGGCGGTAGCTGATGTTTGTGCTGTTCGAAGAGGACGGGGCCTTCAAGGCCGGGACGGTTCTCGCTGATAACGACTCCTCGCTGCAGGTGGAGACCTCTCACGGCAAACGCGTGAAACTGAAAAGCAGCCATGTGCTGCTGCAGTTCCGCGAGCCCGCGCCGGGTGAACTGCTCGAACGCGCCGCGGCCGACGCAGAGGAACTGGACACCGGTTTCCTGTGGGAAGTGTGCGGCGACGGCGAGTTCGGCTTCCAGGACTTCGCCGCCGAGTACCACGGCCACGCGCCGAACGCCGTCGAAGCCGCTGCCGTGCTGCTGCGCCTGCATTCGGCGCCGATCTATTTCCACCGCAAGGGGCGCGGGCGTTTCCGCAAGGCTCCCGCCGAGATCCTGCAGGCGGCGCTCGCCGGCCTGGAAAAGAAGCGCCAGCAGGCCGAGGCGATCGAGCGCATGCGCAGCGAACTCGTCGCAGGACGCCTGCCGCCGGAACTCGCCGGCATGCTGCCGCAGCTGCTGTACCGCCCGGACCGCAACCGCATCGAGACCAAGGCGTTCGAGGCGGCATGCGTCGACGCCGGCCTGTCGGCGCCGCGGCTGCTGCTCAAGTGCGGCGCGCTCGCATCGAGCTACGATTTCCACTATCACCGCTTCCTGTTCGAATATTTCGAGGACGGCGTCGCGTTCCCGCCTTTCGAACCGCCGCACGAGCCGGCCGAGCTGCCGCGCGCCGATGTCGCGGCGTTCTCGATCGACGACGCGACGACGACCGAGATCGACGACGCCTTCTCGGTGACGCCGCGCGCAGGCGGCGGCTGGCGCATCGGCATCCACATCGCCGCGCCGGCGCTCGGCTTTGCGCGCGGCTCGGCGCTCGATGCGATCGCGCGCCGCCGGCTGTCGACGGTGTATATGCCGGGCAACAAGATCACGATGCTGCCGGACGCGGTCGTCGAGGCGTTCACGCTCGCCGCCGGGCGCGACTGTCCGGCGGTGTCGCTGTACCTCGACGTCACCGCGGCGCTGGCGATCGTCGGCCACGAGAGCCGCGTCGAGCGCGTGCCAATCGTCGCGAACCTGCGCCACCATGACATCGAGCCGCTGTTCAACGAGCAGGTATTGCACGAGCAGGACGGCCCCGACTTCGAGTGGAAGCGCGAGCTCACCTTGCTGTGGGATCTCGCGACGGTGCTCGAAGCCGGCCGCGGCAAGGCCGAATCCAACCAGAACCAGGTCGATTTCAACTTCTACGTCGACTGGCAGACCGAGACCGCCGACGGCGCCGGCTACGTGACGATCACGCAGCGCCGGCGCGGTTCACCGCTCGACAAGCTGGTCGCCGAGATGATGATCCTGGCGAACGCGACCTGGGGCAAGCTGCTCGACGAGGCCGGCGTGCCGGGCCTCTATCGCGCCCAGAGCGGCGGCAAGGTGCGCATGACGACGGTCGCCGCGCCGCATGACGGCCTCGGCGTCGACTGCTACGCGTGGTCGAGTTCGCCGCTGCGCCGCTACGTCGACATGATCAACCAGTGGCAGATCATCTCGGTGCTGCGCCACGAGCCGCCGGCCTTCGCGCCGAAGTCGGCGGACCTGATGGCGGTGCTGCGCGACTTCGAACTGACCTACGCCGCATACGCCGACTTCCAGCGCCAGATGGAGCGCTACTGGTGCCTGCGCTGGCTGCGCCAGCAGCCCGGCATCGCGGTCGACGGCAAGGTGCTGCGCGACAACCTCGTGCGCCTGGAGACGATTCCACTGCTGCTGAAAGTGCCGTCGCTGCCGGTGCAGCTGCCGGGCAGCCGCGTGCGCTTGACGATCGAGGACAGCGACGTGCTCGACGTCGACGTCCGCGCGCGCTACGTCGAGACGCTCGCCGAGCCGACCCCGGAAGAGGCCGCAGACGCCGCGCTGGAAGGCTGAGCCGGCTGCGCAATGTCGAGCTGCCCGACCCTCCGCCGATCGACGCCCGCCGCGAGCGCCCTGCGCACGCTGGCGAAGCTGACCGGCGGCGCGGGGCGGGACGCGCGCCGGCTGCAGCTGGCGCTCGCCGTCTCGGTAGTGCTGCATGCGGTGATCCTGAGCATCAGTTTCACGCTCCCGGTGCGCCCGCCGATCCGCGATCCGGGGCTCGAGGTCGTCCTCGTCAATGCCCGCCACGCGCGCGCGCCCGACAAGGCCGAGGCGCTGGCGCAGGCGAACGTCGACGGCGGCGGCAACAGCGACCGACAAGTCAGGCCGAAGTCTCCGCTGCCGCCGCAGGAAGTCCGCCGCGACGGCAACGCGCTCGTCGAGGCGAGGAAGCGCGTCGCACCGCCCGCGCCGGTGCAGCGCAGCGTGCTGACGCAGCCGAAGGCCGCTGCGGCGGTCTCCCGCCCCCCGCCCCGCAGCGGAGAGGCGCCACCGGCCCCCGCCGCCACCCCGTCGGGGCTCGACCTGCTCAATAGCGCGGCCACCGTCGCGCGCCTGGAAGCCGAGATCGACCGCCAGCTCGACGACTACGCCAGGCGCCCGCGCAAGAAGTTCATCGGCGCGCGCACCAAGGAATACCGCTTCGCGCAGTACGTCGAGGACTGGCGCCACAAGATCGAGCGCGTCGGCACGCTGAACTACCCGGAAGCGGCGCGCGGACGGCTGTACGGCAGCCTGCTGCTGGTCGTCGCGATCCGCGCCGACGGCTCGATCGAGCGCGTCGAGGTCCAGCGTTCTTCGGGCGAGCCGATCCTCGACGAAGCCGCGAAGCGCATCGTCCAGCTCGCCGCGCCGTTCGCGCCTTTCCCCAGCGACATCCGCGGCGACACCGACATCCTCGAGATTGCCCGCACCTGGACCTTCACCAACGCCGACAAGGTAATCGCCCAGTGACCATCGACCGCTACGCCGTCATCGGCAACCCGATCTCCCATAGCCGCTCGCCGGCCATCCACGCCGAGTTCGCGCGGCAGACCGGGCAGCAACTGTCCTACGAGGCGCTGCTCGCGCCGCTCGACGGCTTTCGCGACGCGGTCGAGCGCTTTCGCAATGCCGGCGGCCGCGGCATGAATGTCACGGTGCCGTTCAAACTCGAAGCGTTCGCGCTGGCCGGACGCTGCTCGCCGCGCGCGCGCGCTGCCGGCGCCGTCAATACGCTCGCGTTCGGGCCCGACGGCATCTTCGGCGACAACACCGACGGCGCCGGACTCATCCGCGACATCGTCCACAACCTCGATCGCCCGCTTGAAGGGCAGCGCGTCCTGCTGCTCGGCGCGGGCGGCGCGGCGCGCGGCGTGCTGCTGCCGCTGCTCGCCGAGCGCCCAGCATCGCTCACGCTCGCGAACCGCAGCGTCGACAAGGCGCACGCCCTGGCCGCGGCGTTCCGCAGCCACGCGCCGGACGTCGCGCTCGACGCGTGCAGCTTCGTCGACCTGGCCGGGCGTGCGTTCGATGTCGTCATCAACGCGACCGCCGCGAGCCTCGCCAACGAAGCGCCGCAGCTGCCTCCCTGGCTGTACGCGGCGGGCGCGCTGGCGTACGACATGATGTACGGGCGCGGCGATACGCCCTTCCTCGCCGCGGCCCGCAGCGATGGCGCCACGCAGCGGGCCGACGGCCTGGGCATGCTCGTCGAGCAGGCGGCCGAGAGCTTTCTGCTGTGGCGGGGCATAAGGCCGGATACCGCGCCGGTGCTCGCCGCGCTGCGCCGCCAACTCGACGGCACATGAAAACCGCGCTGCGCGGACTCGGCTGGGCGCTGCTGGCGCTGGTCGCGCTGTTCGCGCTGTACCAGCTGTGGATTTTCACGCTCGTGCTGTGGTGGAGCCAGTTCAATCCGTCGAGCACGAGCTTCATGCAGCTGCGCCTCGACGAACTGCAGCAGAAGCGGCCGGATGTCGCACTGCGGCACGAGTGGGTGCCGTACGAACGCATCTCGATCCACCTCAAGCGCGCCGTGATCACCGCCGAGGACGACACCTTCATCGACCACGACGGCTTCGACTGGGAAGGCATCCAGCGCGCGCTCGAGAAGAACCAGCGCAAGGGCCGCGCGGTCGCCGGCGGCTCGACGATCAGCCAGCAGCTCGCGAAGAACCTGTTCCTGTCGCCGTCGCGCAGCTACTTCCGCAAGGCCCAGGAGGCAGTCATCACGGTGATGATCGAAGCCGTGTGGAGCAAGCGCCGCATCCTCGAGGTCTATCTGAACGTCGTCGAATGGGGCAACGGCATTTTCGGCTGCGAAGCCGCGGCGCGACGCTATTTCCGCGCCCCGGCGAGCCGCCTCGGCCCTGCCGAAGCCGCGCGCCTGGCGGTGATGCTGCCGAATCCGCGCCGCTACGAGAAGCAGTTCGGACCGCGCCTCGCCGCCCATGCGCAGCGGATCCGGTCGCGGATGGGTTACGCGACGGTGCCCTGAAACCGCCTTCCGGCGAACCGGCCGGCACGGGGGTCGAGGGCGTCGGTGACGAACTTTCGCCGCAGCGCAGCATTTTGTCGGATCCGGGGTCGCAAGGGCGGGTCGAAGTCCGTAGAATTCGCGCCTTACGCCCTGTCCATACCCGATTCCACACCCGCCCCGGAGGCGCCGATGAGCGCGCAAGACGAGCTCCACCCGGACGACATCCAGCAGCACCTGCGCGAAGTGCAGGCGCTGCTGTCGCGCCACAAGGTGGTGGAAGAACTCGTCCATCGGCAGGACATGCCGCGCCACGAGCTCGTCGAAAACCTCGTCCACAAGCAGCACCTGGCCGAGCTGCAGACTCGCCTCGACAAGCTCCACCCGGCCGACATCGCGTACATCCTCGAAGCGCTGCCGCCCGAGGACCGCCTGTTCGTCTGGGACCTCGTCAAGGCCGACCGCGACGGCGAAATCCTGCTGGAAGTGTCGGACGCGGTGCGCGAGACGCTGATCGAGACGATGCGCCCCGACGAGCTCATCGCCGCGGCCGAAACCCTCGACGCCGACGAGCTCGCCGACCTTGCCCCGGACCTGCCACCGGAAGTCATGCAGGACGTCTTCCAGGCACTCGACAGCGAAGGCCGCGAGCAGCTGCGCGCGGCGATGTCGTTTCCGGAGGAATCGGTCGGCGCGCTGATGGACTTCGACATGGTGACGGTGCGTGAGGACGTCACGCTCGAAGTCGTGCTGCGCTACCTGCGCCGCTTCGAGGAGCTGCCCGATCACACCGACAAGCTGTTCGTCATCGACCGCAACGATCACCTGAAAGGCATCCTGACGCTCGAATCGCTGCTGATCAACGATCCGGAGATGACCGTCGCGGATGCGATGCATCGCGAGAACATCATCAGTTTCGAGCCCGACGACGAGGCTGACGACGCCGCGCAGGCGTTCGAGCGCTACGACCTGGTGTCGGCGCCGGTCATCGACCGCGAGCGGCGCGTCATCGGCCGGCTGACCGTCGCCGACGTCGTCGATTTCATCCGCGAAGAATCCGAAGCCGAGATCCTCAGCCACGCCGGCCTGCGCGAGGAGGAAGACATCTTCGCGTCGGTGTGGGATTCGGTGAAGAACCGCTGGGCATGGCTCGCGGTGAATCTCGTCACCGCTTTCATCGCCTCGCGCGTGATCGGCGCGTTCGAAGGCTCGATCGAGAAGCTCGTCGCGCTCGCCGCGCTGATGCCGATCGTCGCCGGCATCGGCGGCAACTCGGGCAACCAGACGATCACGATGATCGTGCGCGCGATCGCGATGGGCCAGGTCGAGCCGTCGGCGATGCAGCGCCTGATGAAAAAGGAGATCGGCGTCGCACTGTTCAACGGCGTGGTGTGGGGCGGGCTGCTCGGCGTGCTCGCGTGGTGGCTCTACGGCAGCGTGTCGCTCGGCGTCGTGATGACGGCCGCGATGACGCTGAACCTGCTGCTCGCCGCCGCCGCCGGCGTCGTGATCCCGATGTTGCGCATGCGCCTCGGCGCCGACCCGGCGATCGGCGGCTCGGTGATGATCACCGCGCTGACCGACTCCGGCGGCTTCTTCATCTTCCTCGGACTCGCGACGCTGTTCCTGCTGTGAGCCGCCGAACCCGCCGGGCGACAGGCGGGAAGCATGGTAGTGCAGCGCCTTCCGGGCGCACGCCGGAAACAGGTCGCGGATGACGCCCTCGGCTCATCCGCCTGCGCGCTACGGGGCGCGGGCCCCGCTCACCCCAGCGTCGCGAACACCGTGCGCGCCGCCGCGATCGTTTCGTCGATGTCGGCTGCGGTATGCGCCGCCGACACGAAACCCGCCTCGAACGCCGACGGCGCGAAGTAGTGGCCGGCGTCGAGCATCGCGTGGAAGAAGCGGTTGAAGGCGTCGCGGTCGGATGCCATGACGTCGGCGAAGGATTTCGGCACGGCGGCGCTGAAATACACGCCGAACATGCCGCCGACCGCGTCGGCGCTGAAGCTCACGCCGGCGTCGGTCGCCGCCGCGGCGAGCCCCGTGACGAGCTGCGTCGTGCGCGCGCTGAGGTTTTCGTAGAAGCCGGGCTCGCGCAGCAATTTCAGCGACGCGAGGCCGGCTGCGACCGCGACCGGGCTGCCCGACAGCGTGCCCGCCTGGTACACCGAACCGAGCGGCGCGATATGCTCCATGATGTCGCGCCGGCCGCCGAATGCCCCGACCGGCATCCCTCCGCCGATGACCTTGCCGAGTGTCGTGAGATCCGGCGTGATGCCGTAGAGCCCCTGCACACCTTGCGGGCCGACGCGAAAACCCGTCATGACCTCGTCGAAGATCAGCACCACGCCGTATTCGGTGCAGAGCCGGCGCAGCCCTTCGAGGAAGCCCGGCAGCGGCTTGACGAGGTTCATGTTGCCGGCGATCGCCTCGACGATGACTGCGGCGATCTCGCCGCCGCGCGCGCGGAACGCGTCCTCGACCTGCTGCAGGTCGTTGTAGTCGAGCACGATCGTGTGCTTGGCGAAGTCGGCCGGCACGCCACCCGACGACGGGTTGCCGAACGTCAGCAGGCCGGAGCCGGCTTTGACCAGCAGGCTGTCGGCGTGGCCGTGGTAGCAGCCTTCGAACTTGACGATCGCGTCGCGACCGGTGAAGCCGCGCGCAAGCCGGATCGCGCTCATCGTCGCCTCGGTGCCGGAGCTGACGAGACGCACCATCTCGATCGACGGCATCAGCTCGCAGATCAGTTCGGCGATGTCGACTTCGGCCTCCGACGGGGCGCCGAACGACAGCCCGCGCAGCGCCGCCGCGCGCACCGCCTCGACGATCGCCGGGTGCGCGTGGCCGGCAATCGCCGGCCCCCACGAGCCGACGTAGTCGACGTAGGCCTTGCCGTCGGCATCCCACACGCGCGCCCCTTCGGCCCTGGCGATGAAGCGCGGCGTGCCGCCGACCGAGCGGAACGCCCGGACCGGCGAATTGACGCCGCCGGGGATGGACTTCTGGGCACGCTGGAAAAGAGCTTCGTTTCTGCTGGTCATGTCGATGGCAACCCGTGATGGCATTTGAAGGGAAAAAAGCGGACGCCCTCAGGCGTCGAACAGCGTGCGGTAGGCGGCGGCGCGCGCGCCCGGATCGGGGGCATCGAAGACGTCGGAGACGACCGCGAGAAGACTCGCCCCGGCTGCGATCACTTGCGCCGCGTTGTCGAGCGTGATGCCGCCGATCGCGGCGAGCGGCACATCGAGTTCGCGCCGGCCGCGGACGAACAGCTCGAGCGGCGCGCGCACTGCGGCCGGTTTCGTCGCCGAGGGGAACACCGCGCCGAATGCGACGTAATCGGCGCCGGCCGCACATCCCGCGACCGCGCGCGGCCACTCGTTGTAGCAGGTGACGCCGAGAATCCGGCCCGGCCCGAGTGCGCGTCGCGCCGCGTCGAGATCGCCGTCCTCGCGGCCGAGGTGCACGCCGTCCGCGTCGGTCGCGAGCGCGAGCTCGAGGCTGTCGTTGACGATGAACGGCACGCCGGCCTGGCGGCACAGCGCCGCGATCTGCCGCGCCTGCCCGAGCCGCAGCGCGGCGTCCGGCTGCTTGCTGCGGTACTGCAGCAGCGCGGGCTGCCCTCTGAGCGCGCGCTCGACCTGCGCCACGAGCGTTGTCGTGTCGGGAGAGTCCGGGGTGATCAGGTACAGGCCGCGCAGGCGTGTGTCAGGCATCGTCGCGCTCCTCGGGCCGCGCCCAGAAGAAGCGGTCGGGAAGCGCCAGCCCCATCCCCGGCCGGTACGCGCCGGTGAGCGCCTGGAACGTGAACTCCTGCGCTTCGCGCACCGCCTCGGGAACTTCCATGCCGTGCGCCAGCGCGGCCGCGACCGCACCCGCGAGCGTCGCACCGGCGCCGAGGAAACGCCCCGGCAACCGCTCCCACGCGTCGGTGCGCACGACGCCTTCGGCCCCCATCAGGATATTGACGACCTGCGGCCCCGGTTCGCCGACCCCGGTCAGCAACACGTATTCCATGCCGAGCGCCAGCAGGTGCGCGACGGCGTCCTCGAGCAGGAGCGGCTCGTCGGCGTCGGCGTCGGCGTCGCCGTCGGCGTCCGCGTCCTCGAGGCTGGCGAGCGCGAGCCGCAGCACTTCGTGGCGGCTCGCGACGAGCACCGTCACCTGCGGCAGGACCAGTTCGGCAAGCGCCGCGAGCATCTCGTCTGCCGCGCCTTCGTCACCCTCGACGTACGACAGCGCCGGCTCCAGCACGAGCGGCAGATCGGGGTAGTCGGACAGGATCTCGGCGATCGCGGCGACGTTTTCGACGTTCCCGACCAGCCCCAGCTTGAGCGCCTGCACCGGGATATCTTCGAGCACCGCGCGCGCCTGCGCGGCGACCGCGTCGGCATCGAGCGCGAGTAGTTCCTCGATGCCGCGGGTGTCGCGCACGGCGACCGCCGCGACGACTGTCAGCGGGTGGCATCCCATGCTCGCGAGCGTCAGGACATCGGACTGCAGGCCGCCGCCGCCCGTCGCGTCACTGGTGGCAAAACAGAGCACGGAAGGCGGAACGTCGGAAGTACCGTAAGACATTTATTAAGGCTACCTGCTGCTGGGTACGCCGGCTGGTCTGGCGCGGCAGGGAAAATGCGGTAAGATGCGGCGGATTTTACAGCCAATTCGCGCCGAACACGCCGCTAGATGGCCAACACGCAATACAAGACCTGGATGTGCCTGATCTGCGGCTTCATCTACGACGAAGCCGCTGGGGTGCCCGCCGAAGGCATCCCGCCGGGCACCCGCTGGGAAGACATTCCGCCGAACTGGACCTGCCCCGAGTGCGGAGCCCGCAAGGAAGACTTCGAACTGGTCGAGCTCTGAAGTCTGCGAATGTCGCACATGCCGGCCGGGCGGAACGGCCCGCAAGAACGAAGCAGCGAGGATTGACGTCATGGATCTGACCGGACTCAGGGTGATGGTGATCGACGACAGCAATACCATCCGGCGCAGCGCCGAGATCTTTCTGACCCACTCGGGCTGCGAGGTGCTCCTCGCCGAGGACGGCTTCGATGCGCTGGCGAAAATCGCCGACCATCGCCCCCATGTCATTTTCGTCGACATCATGATGCCGCGGCTCGACGGCTACCAGACCTGCGCGCTGATCAAGAAGAACCCCCGGCTTTCAGCAACGCCGGTGATCATGCTGTCGTCGAAGGACGGGCTGTTCGACCGCGCCCGCGGCCGCATGGCCGGGTCGGACGAATATCTCACCAAGCCGTTCACGAAGGACAGCCTGCTCAGGGCGGCAGCTGCCCACGCCAGCCGCGCCACAGACTGACCGCCACGGGAGCACCGGGACAAATGACGATCAAGAAAATCCTCGTGGTCGACGATTCGCCGACCGAACGCTTCGCCCTGACCGAGCTGCTGTCCGCGCGCGGCTACCAGGTGGTCACGGCCGAAAACGGCGAGGACGCGATCGCGAAGAGCAAGAGCGAAATGCCCGACCTCATCCTGATGGATGTCGTCATGCCCGGTATCAATGGCTACCAGGCCACGCGCATGATCGCGCGCAGCGAATCCACCCGCTCGATCCCGATCATCATCTGCACCAGCAAGGGTCTCGAGACCGACCGCATCTGGGGCATGCGCCAGGGCGCCCATGACTATCTCGTGAAACCGGTCGACGGCGCCGAGTTGCTCGTCCGCATCCAGGCGCTGGGCTGAGGCGGATGGCGAAGCGACTGAGCCTGCGCGAGTTCCAGGAAGACCTCGTCCGCCGTTTTGCCGAAGCGCGCAGCGGCGACCGCCACGCGTTGCTGGGCGTGCGCGCAGGAACGGAAAACTGGCTGATCACCCTGACCGACACCGGCGAGATCCTGCCGGTGCCGCCGCTCGCGCCGGTGCCGCTCGCGTGCGAATGGTTCCGCGGCCTCGTGAACGTGCGCGGCACGCTGTTCAGCGTCGTGGACTTTTCGGCCTTCCACGATGGCGCGCCGATCGCCCCGGGCGGAGCGACGCGGCTGCTGCTGGTGGGCATGCGTCACGGCGTGAATTGCGCGCTGCTCGTCTCGCGCGCGATCGGCCTGCGCAGCCCCGACGACTTCCAGCCGGACCAGAGCGGGGGCGACGACGCGCGGCCGTGGGTCCAGGGCCGCCTGCGCGACGCGCGGGAGCGTCTGTGGCTGAAGCTCGACGTCCCGCAACTCCTTGCGCATCGCGGCTTCCTGAACGCCGGCATCGACTGACGCAAACCCGTTTTTCCCCTGAACGACGATCCGAATTCGCGGAGCAAGAACATGGCCCTCAAGCTTCCAAAGCTGGACTTCAGCATCGCCAGGACGGCCTACGTGGAGGACGCGCCGGCCGCGACCACGATCATGGAAGCGCCGCTGCGCCGCCCCGCGGCGAAGGAACGGAAGGCACCGGCGCAAAAGCACGCCCGCACCGCGTCCGAAAAGATCGTCCTGCTGGGCATCGCCTTCGCACTGACGACGATCACGGGTCTCGGGCTGATCTTCCACCAGTTCCGCGAATCGGGGAACGCGACGACCTACATTTCCGTCGCCGGCGAAATGGAAACGCTGTCGCAACGGATCGCCAAGGCGGCGCAACTGTCGCTGCAAGGCAACCCGCAGGCGTTCGTCGACCTGCGCAGCGGGACGAGCCGCTTCACCGAACTCCTCGACACGCTCGATCAGGGGGGCTCGATCGCCGGCAGGGAAATCCCACCGGTGCCTGCCGTCGCACAAGCCGGAATCGCCGCGCTGCGCGCGGCGTGGAGCGAGACCGACCGCAACGCCGCCCGGCTGCTCGGCCAGGAGAAGATCCTTCTCACGCTGACCGACGCCATCACGACGCTCAACGAGGAGGACGAACAGCTGTTCCAGCAGGCCCGGCAGCTGGCGCAAGTCAAGCTGCAGACCAACACTTCGGGCGCCGACATCGCCGCGGCCAGCACCGTGGTGATGTTGACGCAACGCATCACGAAGAACGCGAACGCGCTGCTCGCCCCCAACGCGATCGAACCGCAGACAGCGACCGCGCTCGGCCAGGACGCGCGCGTCCTCGTCGACCTCGTCGCCACGATCGCGCAGGCGACGACGGATCCCGCGGCGCGCGCGCGCCTGCAGGGTTTCGAGGCGCACGCGCAGGACACTCTCGGCGCGGTCACCCGCATCGTCGACAACATCGACGTCCTCGTGCGGGCGAAACAGGCCGGTCGCTATATCTTCTATCAGGATTCCGAGGCACTGACGACCCATGTGCGCGCGCTGTCCGCCACCCTCGACGAAAGCGTCCGCGGCCTGACTCCGGCGACGCTCGGGATCGCCGTCGTCGCACTGCTCGGCCTGGCGCTCCTCGGCCTGATGGCGAAGATCAACAATGCGGAGATCGCTGCCCGCGGCGCCGAAGCCGAAGCGTTGCGCAAGAACGCCGAGAACGAACACAACCTTGCCCAGCAGGCGATCCTGCGGCTGATGAACGAGATGGGCGACCTCGCCGACGGCGACCTGACGGTGCGCACGACCGTCTCGGAAGACATCACCGGCGCCATCGCGGACTCGGTCAATTACACCATCGAGGAACTCTCGGTGCTGGTGCGGCGGATCAACGACGCCGCCGGCCGCGTCACCGCCGCGACCGAATCGGCGCAGAGCACGTCGAACGAGCTGCTCGACGCGACCGGACGCCAGTCGCGGGAGATCCAGGAAGCCGGCGCGGCCGTGCAGCAGATGGCCCGTTCGATGACCGAATCGTCCGAACTCGCGTTGCGCTCGGCGCAGGTCGCGCGGCGCTCCCTCGACTCGGCGCGCAAGGGCGCCGGTGCGGTCGAGAACACGATCCGGGGGATGAACGACATCCGCGGCCAGATCCAGGAAACCTCGAAGCGCATCAAGCGGCTCGGCGAGTCGTCGCAGGAGATCGGCGAGATCGTCGAACTCATCTCGGACATCACCGAACAGACCAACGTCCTCGCGCTGAACGCGGCGATCCAGGCCGCCTCGGCCGGCGAAGCGGGGCGCGGCTTCACTGTCGTCGCCGAAGAAGTGCAGCGCCTGGCCGAGCGCTCGGGCGAGGCGACGAAGCAGATCGCGGCGATCGTGAAAACAATCCAGACCGACACCAAGGATGCGGTCGGTTCGATGGAAACGGCAACGCGCGACGTGGTCGAAGGAGCGCAGCTGTCCGACGCCGCAGGCCAGGCGCTGGCCGAGATCGGCGACGTGTCGACGGAAACCGCGCGCCTCATCGAACAGATTTCTGGCGACACGCAGCAGCAGGCCGCGGCCGCGACGCGCGTGGCCGAAGCGATGAAGGAGATCCTCGCAGTCACCGAGCAGACGGCGCGCGGCACGCAGCAGACCGCCGTGTCGGTGGGCCAGCTAGCCGATCTCGCGGTCGAGCTCAAGGGCTCGGTGTCGGGCTTCAAGGTCTGACCCGCGGCATCGAGGACGCCCATGAGCCACCCTGACGCACTGGATCTCGGCCCGCTGGCGTGGGTCAAGACCGAAATCGATCTCGCGCTCGCGCGCGCCGACGAATCCCTCGAGCAAGCGCTCGGCGCCTCGGCGGCCGCCGCCTGCGTCCAGTTTGCGCAGACTCATCTCCACCAGGCGAGCGGCGCGTTGTCGATCGTCGGCCTCGACGGGCTGAGCCAGTTCGCGTCCTCGCTCGACCAGCTGCTGGGCATGCTCGCGCACGACGAACGGCCGATCGACGCTTCGACGGTGGATCTCGCGCGCCGTGCGCTGGCGACGATCGGCAACTATCTCGAGGAGCTTGTGCACGGCACGCCGGACCAGCCGCTGCGCCTTCTGTCGCTATACGAGGAGATTGGCACCGTCCGGGGCGCGGGGCCGCTGTCGCCCGCGGAACTGTTTTTCCCCGACCTCTCGCTGCGTCCTGCGCGGCGCGGCGCGGCGCCGGCCGGATTGAACGAGGACGTCCGCCAGCAACAGCTGCGCACCCACCGCGCGCTGTTCCAGCGTGGCCTGCTGCAATGGCTGCGCACCCCCGCGGACGCCGCCGGTCCGCACGCGATGCTCGCAGCGGTCGGCGAGATCGAAGCCCTGCACACCGGCACCCCGGTCGGCGTGCTGTGGTACGCCGCACAGGCCTTCCTCGAGACGCTGATCCATCAGGACCTGCCGGCACGGCCGGAAATCAAGCGCCTGTGCTCGCAGCTCGATGCCCAGCTCAAGCGCCTGTCCGACATCCCGGTCGTCGTCCCCGACCGCCTCGTGCGCGAGCTGCTGTACTGGACCAGCCAGGCGCCGGCGCGCAGCGCCCACCAGAAGGACGTCCGCGCGACCTGGCGACTCGACGCGCTGCTTCCGCAACCCGGCGCGACGGTCAGTGCAGCTCCGCTCGCTGCGCTGCTGAAGACCCTGCAGGGGCTGATGAGCGCGGCGAAACAGGCCTGGGACGGCTTCGCGGAGGGCCAGGCGGTGGAGCTGCCGCGCTTCGACGCGCATCTCGTCGAGTTCGCCGCACAAGCTTCCCGGCTCGGCCGGCCGGCGCTCGACCGGCTGCTTCGCGGCATCGCCGAATTCATCGCATGGCTGCGCAAGGACCCACTGCGCTGCAGCGATCCGATCGCGCTGGAAATCGCGACCGCACTGCTGCTGTGCGAGGCGGGGCTCGAGCGCGGCGCACCCGGTGCCGGATTTTCCGCGCACGTCGACGACACGGTGGCGCGCCTGGAAGCGCTCGCACGAGGCGAGGCGGTCCCCGCTGCCGAGCGTTCGCCGGCGGTGGAGACGGCACGGCGCGCGCAAGAGCGCGACGCGCTCGGACAGCTTTCGCGTGAAATCCTGTCGAGCCTCGCACAGGTCGAGCAGGTTCTCGACGATTTTTTCCGCAACGAACAGAAACGCGCGCTGCTGGCGGGCCTCGCAAAGCCGCTCAAGCAGATCGCCGGGGCGTTCGCGCTGATCGGCGACACCACGGCCGTCGCCCTCGTCGAGGACGCCGCCGGCACGGTCGCGCGCCTTGCGGACGCCGGGCAGAGCCCCGATCAGGGCGAACACGAACGGCTCGCGCGGCGACTCTCGGCGCTGGGTTTTTACGTCGAAGCCCTGCAGCATGGCCCCGCACGGCTGGAGCGCTTTCTCGACCCGCAAGAGGTCGAAGAGACGCTGGCCCCGGCGCCCGCCGGCGCGCAGACAGCAGAGCCTGCCGCGGCACCGCCCGCAGCCGAAGCCACCGGACTGGATGCCGAACTGCTCGCGATCTTCATCGAGGAAGCCCATGAAGTCCTTGCGACGATCGGCGAACGCCTCGACCTGTCGTGCAGCGACGCCGACGCGCGCGAGCATCTCGTCTCGATCCGCCGCGGCTTCCACACCCTCAAGGGCAGCGGCCGCATGGTCGGTCTGCACGACCTCGGTGAAACGGCGTGGGAAATCGAACAGACGCTGAACCGCTGGCTGCAGCTCGAGTGGACGCCGTCAGGCGCCCTTCATCGGCTGATCGACGCGGCTCGCGCGACATTGCTGGAATGGGTGCGCGATCTCGAAGCCGGCCGGAGTCAGGCGCGGGATGTCGCGGTGCTGGTCGCCGAGGCGCAGCATCTGCGCAGCGACGCGAACGCGGCCGAAGCTTCGCCACCTGCCGGGCCGAAGGCGATCGCCGAGCCAAAGGCGATCACCGAGCCGAAGGCGATCATTGAAACACCCGCTGAAATCGCCCTGCCGGAAGACAAGGCGCCGCCGGTATTCCCCGGGCATCCCGCCGAACCCGACACGCTCCCTGCCTGCACGCCGCTCGACGAGGCAGCGGCCGACGCCTTCGCACCGGCTACACCCTTCGGCGACGAGGAACTCCTTGCCGGCCTCGAAATCGAGAGCTCGGTCTTCGATTTCGGTGATCTTCCCGGAAGCGATCCCGAAGCGACCTTGTTGCCGTTCGAGCCGGAGGTGCTCGACTTCGCGCCAGGCGCGTCGTTCGAAGCCGCTGCCGGGGCGTCCGATGCCGGCCCCGGCGAGCCGGCCGGGCTGTCCGCGACCGCCGAGCGGGAAATCGTGCGCATCGGCGCGGCGGAAGTCAGCCGGCCGCTCTATGACCTCTACGTCGGCGAAGCGCGTCAGCACCTCGCGGTCCTGCACGCCGAGCTCGCGCGACTGGAGGCCAATCCGACCCTGATACCGGCGGAGGAAGCGCTTCGCGCCGCCCATACGCTGGCGGGCATCTCGGGCACCACGCGGCTGATGCCGCTGCACGAGCTCGCACGCGGACTCGAACACGCGCTCGAACGCCTGCGCGACACCGCCCAGGAGCCCACGGCCGAACAGGCCGCGCTGCTGAAATCCGCAAACGACACGCTCGGCGCGATGCTGGCCGAAGTGGTCGCGCGCCGCATGCCACTCGCGGTACCGGAGCTCGTCGAGCAGCTCGGCGACGTCGGCCGCGAGACCCCACTGGAAACCGGAACCGAGACCGAAAGGGCACCGAGCGTCCGCGGCATCGCCAGCCACGACAACATCATCGCCGGGCAGCCAGCCGACGCCGGGATCGTGCCGTCCGAATCCGGCTCCCCGGTCCATGACGAACTCGACGCGCAGCTGCTGCCGGTCTTTCTCGACGAAGGCGCGGAGCTGCTCGGCGAGCTGCACGCGGCGCTGCGCCAGTGGCGCGCCGACGGCGCGGCCGATGCCGCGCAAAGCACGGCACGATTGCTGCACACACTGAAGGGCAGCGCGCGCATGGCCGGCGCGATGACGCTCGGACAGCACGTCCACCACCTCGAATCGCAGCTCGTTGCAGCGCTCGAAGGCGGACAGGAACCGGCCGGCGGACTGATCGACGAACTGACCGCCGGGCTCGATCAGGCCGAACAGATGATCGACGCGATCGCCGGCGGCGCCCCCGGACAACCGGCGCCTGCACCGGACGACGCGGCACCGGCAACGGCAGCCGAGCAGGAAGGGGCGAGCGGCGCCGCGACTTTGCGCGTGCGCGCGGACGCGGTCGATCGCTTCGTCAACCAGGCGGGCGAAATCGGCATCACCCGCACGCGCGTCGCCGGCGAGTTGCGCACGCTGCGCCGCTCGCTGCTCGACCTGACCGAAAACGTCATCCGCCTGCGCAACCAGCTGCGCGAAGTCGAGATCCAGGCCGACGTGCAGATGCAGTCCCGCATCGCTCGCAGCGACGCGCACGACGGCGCGTTCGACCCGCTCGAGATGGACCGCTACACGCGGCTGCAGGAACTCACGCGGATGATGGCCGAGAGCGTCGGCGACGTGACGACCGTCCAGCAGAGCCTGCTGCGCAACCTCGACGGCGCGGAGCTGGCGCTGAACAGCCAGGCGCGCCTGTCACGCGACCTGCAGCAGGCGCTGATGCAGGTGAGGATGGTGCCGTTCGACAGCCTCGCCGACCGGCTCTACCGGGTCGTCCGCCAGAGCGCGAAGGAACTGGGCAAGCGTGCCGCCCTCGACTTGCGCGGCGGACGCATCGAGATCGACCGCAGCGTGCTCGAGCACCTGGTTGCGCCGCTCGAACACCTGCTGCGCAACGCCGTCGCGCACGGCATCGAACATCCCGACGCGCGGCGCGCCGCCGGCAAGGGCGAAATCGGCCAGATCACGCTGAGCGTAAGCCAGGAAGGCAACGAAATCGCGATCGCACTCGCCGACGACGGCGGCGGCCTCGACTACGGGCGCATCGCCGAACGGGCGCGCGCGAGCGGCCTGCTCGGCGCCGACGAGGTGGCCGACGAGTGGCGCCTGACGAACCTGATCTTCATCCCGGGCTTTTCGACCGCCGACAGCGTGTCGCCGCTCGCCGGCCGCGGCGTCGGCATGGACGTCGTGAAGTCCGAGACGGCGGCGGCGGGCGGTCGCATCGACGTCCATGCCGAGGTCGGCCGCGGCACCGAGTTCCGCATCCATCTGCCGCTCACGCTCGCGGTCACGCAGGCCTTGCTGATCCGCGCCGGCAGCCGGACTTACGCGATCCCGTCGAGCATGATTGCGCAGGTGCTCGAACTCAAGGCCGAACCGCTCGACGCGCTGCGCCGCGAAGGCGGCACCGAGTGGCAGGGCCGGCACTTCGCGTACCGCTATCTTCCGCAGCTGCTCGGCGACCGTTTCACCCAGCCGCCGGAGCAGCGCTTCAACTGGGTCCTGCTGCTGCGCATCGGCGCGCAGACGCTGGCCCTGCACGTCGATGCGCTGCGCGGCAACCAGGAAATCGTCGTCAAGAATGCCGGCCCGCAGCTTGCGCGCATCGTCGGCATTTCCGGCGCGACAGTGCTCGGCGACGGCGAGATCGTGCTGATCCTGAACCCCGTCGCACTGGCGAGCCGCCGCCTCGCCGAAGGCACCGCGGCCGCGGCGAACGCGGGCGGCGAAGCGCCGGAACCGCTGGAGCCGTTCGAGGTGGCGCCGGTCCGCGTCCCGACCGTGATGATCGTCGACGATTCGCTCACCGTGCGCAAGATCACCGGACGCTTGCTGGAACGCGAAGGCTACCGGGTCGTCGCGGCGAAGGACGGCGTCGAGGCCCTGGAGCGGCTGCTCGAAGCGGTGCCGGACGTGATCCTGTCGGACATCGAGATGCCGCGCATGGACGGCTTCGACCTGCTGCGCAACATCCGCGCCGACGAGCGCACGCGCGAGGTGCCGGTGATCATGATCACGTCGCGCCTCGCCGACAAACACCGCGAGTACGCCGGACGCATCGGCGCGAGCCACTATCTCGGCAAGCCGTACGACGAGGACGAGCTGCTCGGACTGCTGCGCACCCATACCGGGCGAGCCGCCCTGCCGCCCTGAAGAGCCGCGCGGAGGACACGGTGGTCGGGAAGCGGGAGTTGCCACGCGGGAGTTGCCACGCGGGAGTTGCGACGAAAAATCCCTTCCAACGCATTCCTGCGCATCCTCGCCACGACGAGCTAAAATGCAGCCATGAGCGCAATCACTTCGAATCTCACGCACCATTTCCTGATCGCCATGCCCAACATGGCCGATCCGAATTTCGTGCGCAGCCTCACCTACATCGCCGAGCATAACGAGCAGGGCGCATTGGGGATCATCGTCAATCGGCCGATCGACATGACGCTCGCGGCACTGTTCGAACGCATCGACGTGCCGCTCGAAGCGGACGGGCTTGCCGGCCAGCCGGTTTATTTCGGCGGGCCGGTGCAGACCGATCGCGGCTTCGTGCTGCATCGTCCGGCGGGCGAATGGCATTCGACGCTCGTCGTGAACGACGAAGTCGGCCTGACGAGTTCGCGCGACATTCTGCAGGCGGTCGGCAGCAGCGGCGAGCCACCCGACGTGCTGGTAACGCTCGGCTACGCGGGCTGGACCGCCGGCCAGCTCGAACAGGAGATCGCCGACAACAGCTGGCTGACCGTGCCGGCCGACCTCACGATCGTTTTCGGACTCCCGCCCGAGGAGCGCCTCGCTGCGGCGATGCAAATGCTCGGCATCGACTTCGCGAACCTGAGCGAGTCCGCGGGGCATGCCTGAGGCGCCGGGACCAGCGCCCGCTGCCCTGCCCGCCCGCGGCACCCTGCTCGGCTTCGACTTCGGTCTCGCGCGCATCGGCGTTGCCGTCGGCGAACTCGAAACCCGCCGGGCCAGCGCGCTGCTGACCCTCCAGGGCGAAGCCAGCGCGCCGCGCTTCGCGGCGATCGCAAAGCTCCTCGCCGAATGGCGGCCGGTCGGACTGGTGGTCGGCATGCCGAGCCATCTCGACGGCACGCCGCACGAAATGACCGCGCGCTGCCGACGTTTCGCGAACCAGCTGCACGGCCGGTTCGGCATGCCGGTGCTCGAATGCGACGAGCGGCTGTCGTCGGCCGCGGCGGACGCAGCGCTGGCTGAAGCGGGGACGCACGACTGGCGCGCCCGCAAGCAAGTCCTCGACGCCGTCGCGGCACAGATCATCCTGCAACACTTCCTGGACACTCATGGACATGCAAAGCCTTGATGCCGAGGCGCTCTGCAAGACGCTGGTCGAGCAGATGCGCCCGCACGTCTCACCGGCGACCGCGCTGGTGGGCATCCACACCGGGGGCGTGTGGCTCGCCGAACGCCTGCACCGCGCGCTCGGCCTGAGCCAGCCGCCGGGCTCGATCGACGTATCGTTCTACCGCGATGATTTCGGCTCGAAAGGCCTGCATCCGCAGCCCAAGCGCACCGAGATCCCCTTCACGGTGGAAGGCGCCGACGTGATCATCGTCGACGACGTGCTCTACACCGGGCGCACGACGCGCGCGGCGATCAACGAGCTGTTCGACTTCGGCCGCCCGGCGCGCGTCGACCTCGCGGTGCTCATCGACCGGGGTGGCCGCGAACTGCCGATCGCGCCGCGCTACTGCGCGCTGACCCTGCCCGAACCCCTGCCCGCGAACCAGAGCCTGCAGCTCGAGGCCGGCGCGACGGGCGAACTGACGCTGAGGCTGATCGATGCGTAATCCGCAGCTCAACAAACACGGCGAACTGCAGCACCTCTTGACGATCGACGGCCTGCCGCGCGGCATCCTGACGGCGATCCTCGACACCGCGGCGCCCTTCACCGAGGTCGCCGAACGCGAAGTCAAGAAGCTGCCGCTGTTGCGCGGCAAAAGCATCTTCAACCTGTTCTTCGAGAACTCCACGCGCACCCGCACGACTTTCGAGATCGCCGCGAAGCGCCTGTCGGCGGACGTCGTCAATCTGAACGTGTCGACCAGCTCGACGGCAAAGGGCGAGAGCCTGCTCGACACCGTCGACAACCTGTGCGCGATGCAGGCCGACATGTTCGTCGTGCGCCATGCGGCGAGCGGCGCGCCGTTCCTGATCGCACAGCACCTGCAGGCGACCGGCCGCGACGACATCCACGTCGTCAACGCCGGCGACGGGCGCCATGCGCACCCGACGCAGGGGCTGCTCGACATGTACACGATCCGCCACTTCAAGCGCGACTTCACGAACCTCACCGTCGCGATCGTCGGCGACGTGCTGCACTCGCGCGTCGCCCGCTCGCAGATCGGCGCATTGACGACGCTCGGCGTGCCCGAAGTGCGCGTCATCGGCCCGAAGACGCTGCTGCCGAGCGACGTCGAGCGGCTCGGCGTGCGCGTCTTCCACGACATCCGCGAAGGTTTGCGCGACGTCGACGTCGTGATGATGCTGCGGCTGCAGAACGAGCGCATGAACGGCGCGCTGCTGCCGACGCCGCAGGAGTTCTACAAGGTGTGGGGCCTGACCGCCGAGAAGCTCGCGCTGGCGAAGCCCGACGCGATCGTGATGCACCCGGGGCCGATGAACCGCGGCGTCGAGATCGATTCCTCGGTCGCCGACGGCGCGCAGGCGGTGATCCTGCCGCAGGTCACTTTCGGCATCGCGGTGCGGATGGCAGTCATGAGCATGCTGGCCGGTCAGCAAGGGAGCAAGTAAATGAAGATTCGCATCGCCAATGGCCGCGTCGTGGACCCGGCCAATGGACTCGACGACACGCGCGACATGTATCTCGCGGACGGCAAGATCGTCGCCCACGGGCGTGCACCCGACGGCTTCGCCGCGGAACGCACGATCGACGCGACCGGCCTCGTCGTCGCACCCGGCCTGATCGATCTCGCCGCGCGCCTGCGCGAGCCCGGCTTCGAATACCGCGCGACGCTCGAATCCGAAATGGATGCAGCGATGGCCGGCGGCGTCACGAGCCTCGCGATCCCGCCCGACACCGATCCCGTACTCGACGAACCGGGCCTCGTCGAAATGCTGTGCTACCGCGCGAAGAAGTTGAACCGCGCGCACGTCTATCCGGTCGGCGCACTGACGGTCGGGCTCAACGGCGAGCGCCTGTCGGAGATGGCCGAGCTCGTCGAAGCCGGCTGCGTCGCATTCGGCCAGGCCAACGTCCCGGTCATCGACAGCGCGGTGCTGTTGCGTGCGATGCAGTATGCGGCGACTTTCGGCTTCCGCGTCTGGCTGCAGCCGCTCGCGCCTTTCCTGTCGCGCGGTTTCGCGCACGACGGCGAAGTCGCGACCCGCCTCGGCCTGCCGGGCATCCCGACGGCCGCCGAAACGATCGCGCTGTATACCCATATCCAGCTCGCCCGCGCGACCGGCGCACGCCTGCACGTGACCCGGCTATCGAGCGCCGAAGGGCTCGCGCTGATCCGCCAGGCGCGCGCCGACGGGCTCGACGTCACCTGCGACGTCTCGATCAACCACCTGCACCTGTCCGACATGGATATCGGCTACTTCAACAGCAACTGCCACCTCGTGCCGCCGCTGCGCAGCCAGCGCGACCGCGACGCGCTGCGGCAGGGGCTCGCCGACGGCAGCATCGACGCGCTGTGCTCCGACCACACGCCCGTCGACGACGACGGCAAGCTCACGCCGTTCAGCGAATCCGAGCCCGGCGCGACCGGCCTCGAACTGCTCTTGCCGCTGACGCTGAAGTGGGCGGAAGAAGCGGGGCTGCCGCTGATCCACGCGCTCGCCCGCGTGACTTCCGACGCCGCACGCATCGTCGGCATCACGAAGGCCGGACATCTCAGTCCGGGCGCGCGGGCCGACCTGTGCCTGTTCGATCCGGCCGCCCACACGACGGTGCGCCGCGACACGCTGCACAGCCAGGGCAAGAACACGCCCTTCCTCGGGCTGGAATTGCCGGGACGCGTGCATTACACGCTGGTCGAAGGCCAGGTGATGCACGAGCTGAGCTTGAGCTGAACCCCAGCCCGCTGGAGGGCGCGGCAGAGATCCGCGCGATCTGGCGGGACGCTCATCCGCAGCGACCGCCTCCGCAGCAAACGACCTACCCGAGCGCGCGCAGGCGGGCGAGGGCTTCGCTGCCCGCCCCTTCGATTCGCACGCGTTTCGCGCGCGAGGTCTCGCCGCTGAGCAGCGTGACCGCGGAGCGGGCGACGCCGCAGAAGCCGGCGAGAAAAACCGTCAGCGCGGCATTCGCCTTGCCGTCGACCGGCGGCGCGGCGAGACGCAGCTTCATCGCCTCGCCATGCGGGCCGGTGAATTCCGTCTTCTTCGCCCCGGGCTGGACATGCAGCGACAGGACGAGGCTGCCGTCCGCGGCTTCACGCAGCCAGTCCACGCCCGTTAGCCCGCCAGCAGCACCGCAAAGTTGCCGCGCAGCCCGCTGATCACCATCAGCACGATCTGCAGCACCAGCAGCAGCACCAGCGGCGACAGGTCGACGTTCGCGATCGGCGGGATCACGCGGCGGAACGGCCGCAGGAACGGCGCCGATAGATTGTGGAAGACCGACGCCGCCGGGGCGTGCGGGCTGACCCACGACAGCACGGCCGACATCAGCACCACGGCGAAGACCAGGTAGATCGCCATGCGCAGCAGTTCCAGCAGGCCGAGCCCCCAGACGCCGAGCAGCAGGCCGGCAACGCTGCCGTCGAGCGACACCCCCCTCACCCACAGCTCGATGAACACCATCAGCGTCTGCAGCACCCAGGCCGGCACGAGGCTCGCGAGGTCGATCCCCATCAGGCCGGGAATCACGCGGCGCAGCGGGCGGACGATCCAGTCGGTCGTCGCGACGACGAACTGGCCGATCTGGTTGCGGAACGACACCCGCTGCCACTGCATGAAGAAGCGTGCGAGCAGCATCAGCGTCAGGAAGCCGGCGGCGGTGTTCAGGATCAGGAGCAGCACGTTGCCGAGCATGACGGATCAATCCTTTCCGAGCTGTTCGCCGAGTTCGCGGCCGCGCACGTTCGCGGCATGCACCGCGCGCACGATCGCGTCGAACACGCCCGACGACGCCATGCTCGCGAGCGCGGCCTCGGTCGTGCCGCCTTTCGACGTCACGCGCTCACGCAACACGGCGGGCGCCTCGTCGGAGCCGGCGGCGAGTTTCGCCGCGCCGAGCACGGTATCGATCGCCAATCGCCGCGCGGTTGCCGCGTCGAAGCCGAGCGAGGCGCCGGCCGCTTCGAGCGCCTCGATGAAATGGAACACGTAGGCCGGGCCGCTGCCGGAGACGGCCGTCACCGCGTCCATCTGCGCCTCGTCGGCGATCCACACCGTGCTGCCGACGGCGCCGAGAATGCGCTCGGCCGATTCGCGCCCGGCGGCATCCACGGAAGGATCGGCATACAGGCCGGTGACGCCGGCGCTGATCAGCGCCGGCGTGTTCGGCATCGCGCGCACTAACCGATGGTAGCCGCCGAGCCAGCGACCGACATCGGCGAGCCGCAGGCCGGCGGCGATGCTGACGACCACCTGGCGCGTCAGGCGCCCCGCCAGCGGTGCGACGGCGGCCTTCATCTGTTGCGGCTTGACCGCCAACACGACGACGTCGCACGCGAGCACCTCGTCATCGACGTCTTGCGTCGTGCGCAGGCCGAAGCGCTCCGCCAGGCGCGCGCGGTTGTCGGCCTGCAGGTCGACCGCCTGGATGTCCGCGCTCGCAAAACCGCGCTCGGCGAGGCCGCCGATCAGGGCGGTCGCCATGTTGCCGCCGCCCAGGAAACTGATCTTCATGCGTTCCGTCATGCTCGCTCCTCGCGCACGTTCCGTGCGCCGAAAATTGCAGTGCCTACCCGAACCATGGTCGCGCCTTCGGCGATCGCCAGCTCCAGGTCGTCCGACATGCCCATCGACAGCGTGTCGAGAGCGAACCCGGCGTCGTTCAGGCGATCGCGCAGCTGCCTCAAAGTCGCGAAGCGCGCACGCAACAGCGCTTCGTCGCCCCCGGCTTCGGGGATGCACATCAGGCCGCGCAACGCCAGACGCGGCAGCTTCGCAACCGCCGCCGCAAGCGCCGGCACCTCGTCGGGGGCGACGCCGCTCTTGCTCGCCTCGCCGCCGACATTGACCTGGATGCAGACGTTGAGTGGCGGCAGGTCGCCGCCGCGCTGCTCGGACAGCCGTTCGGCGAGCTTGAGCCGGTCGACCGAGTGGACCCACTGGAAATGCGCGGCGACGGGGCGCGTCTTGTTGCTCTGCAGCGGCCCGATGAAATGCCACTCGAGTTGCTGCGCGTGCAGTTCGACCGCTTTCGCCACACCTTCCCGGACATAGTTTTCGCCGAACAGCCGCTGGCCGGCCTGTGCCGCCTCGGCCACGCGCTGCGCCGGCTGCGTCTTGCTGACGGCGATCAGCGCGACGTCCTCCGGCGTGCGTCCCGACGCCCGGGCGGCAGCCGCGACGCGCTGGCGCACGGCTTGCAAGTTCGCGGAGATTGATGTCATATAGCGGCGGATTTCGGCCGTGGATCAGGCGAGCGAGTATAGCATCGCGACCGGGACGCCCCCGCGCCCCGCAATCCGCCCGGTCAACCTCAAGCGACAATCCCATGGACATCACCGAACTGCTTGCCTTCGCGGTCAAGAACAAGGCTTCCGACCTGCATCTGTCGTCCGGGCTGCCGCCGATGATCCGGGTACATGGCGACGTGCGCCGCATCAACCTGCCGCCGATGGAGCACAAGGACGTGCACTCGATGGTGTACGACATCATGAACGACGGCCAGCGCAAGCAGTTTGAGGAAGTGCTCGAATGCGACTTCTCGTTCGCGGTGCCAAACCTCGCCCGCTTCCGCGTCAATGCGTTCAACCAGAACCGCGGCGCCTCGGCGGTGTTCCGGACGATTCCGACGAAAGTGCTGAGCCTCGAGGAGCTGAACGCACCGAAGATCTTCAAGGACATCGCCAAGCAGGCGCGCGGCATCGTGCTGGTGACCGGCCCCACCGGCTCGGGCAAGTCGACGACCCTCGCCGCGATGGTCGATTACGTCAACGAGAACGACTACGGCCACATCCTGACGATCGAGGACCCGATCGAATTCGTCCACGAATCGAAGCGCTGCCTGATCAACCAGCGCGAAGTCGCCCGCGACACGCTGTCGTTCAACAACGCGCTGCGCTCGGCGCTGCGCGAGGACCCGGACGTGATCCTCGTCGGCGAGTTGCGCGACCTCGAGACGATCCGCCTCGCGCTGACCGGCGCCGAGACCGGCCACCTCGTGTTCGGCACGCTGCACACCTCGTCGGCGGCGAAGACCGTCGACCGCATCGTCGACGTCTTTCCGGCAGCCGAGAAGGACATGGTGCGCGCGATGCTGTCGGAGTCGCTGCGCGCGGTGATCTCGCAAACGCTGCTGAAGACCAAGGACGGGCAGGGCCGCGTCGCGGCGCACGAGATCATGATCGGCACCCCGGCGATCCGCAACCTGATCCGCGAGAACAAGATCGCGCAGATGTACTCGGCGATCCAGACCGGCCAGGCAGTCGGCATGCAGACGCTCGACCAGAACCTCGCGGACCTCGTGCGGCGCAACGTCGTGTCGGTCGGCGAAGCCAGGCTGCGCGCGCAGAACAAGGACAATTTCGCCGGGTAAATTTCGCCGGGTAATTCCGGCCGGATTCGCGGCGCACCGCAACCACCCCCTGCTTCACCCCGACTGGCAGCGATAATCGGGCAACCCGGCATACAGAAAGAGCGGACACTTTCCGCGGGAGCGCAGCAATGGAACGCGATCAGGCCCTGAAGTTCATGCACGACCTGCTGCGGCTGATGGTGCAGAAAAACGGCTCGGACCTCTTCATCACCGCCGGTTTTCCGCCAGCGATCAAGGTGGACGGGCGCGTCACGCCGCAGTCGAACCAGACGCTGACGGCGCAGCACACGACCGAACTCGCGCGCGCGATCATGAACGACCGTCAGGCGACCGAGTTCGAGTCGACGAAGGAATGCAACTTCGCGATCTCGCCGCCGGGCGTCGGCCGCTTCCGCGCCAACGCGTTCATCCAGCAGGGCAAGGTCGGGCTGGTGCTGCGCACGATCGCGCAGACGATCCCGAACTTCGACGAGCTCGGCATGCCGCCGGTGCTGCGCGACATCGCGATGGCCAAGCGCGGGCTGGTGATCTTCGTCGGCGGGACCGGCACCGGCAAGACGACGTCGCTGGCGGCGATGGTCGACTTCCGCAACGGACACTCGTACGGCCACATCATCACGATCGAGGATCCCATCGAATACGTGCATCAGCACAAGAACTGCATCGTCACACAGCGCGAGATCGGTATCGACACCGACAACTGGGGAGCCGCGCTGAAGAACACGCTGCGCCAGGCGCCCGACGTGATCCTGATGGGCGAAATCCGCGACCGCGAGACGATGGACTACGCGATCGCGTTCGCCGAAACCGGTCACCTGTGCCTCGCGACGCTGCACGCGAACAGCGCCAACCAGGCGATCGACCGGATCATCAACTTCTTTCCCGAAGACCGCCGCCCGCAACTGCTGATGGACCTGTCGCTGAACCTGCGCGCGCTGATCTCGCAGCGCCTGCTGCCGCTGAAGGAGCGCAAGGGCCGCGTGCCGGCGGTCGAGGTGCTGCTGAATTCGCCGCTGATCGCCGATCTGATCTTCAAGGGCGAAGTGCCGGGGCTCAAGGAGGTCATGAAGCGCTCGCGCGAGCTCGGCATGCAGACCTTCGACCAGAGCCTGTTCGACCTCTACGAGGAAGAGCGGATCAGCTACGAGGACGCGCTGCGCAACGCCGACTCGGTCAACGATCTGCGCCTGCAGATCAAGCTCAACAGCAAGCACGGCGACAAGGACCTGGTGTCGGGCATCCAGCACCTCGACATCGTGTGAAGCGTCCGGCCCCCGGGCCGCTGCCTCGGCCGGCCGCGCGCCTACTCGCCGCCGGCCGGCTTGCGCCGCATGCTGCCGGCGACCATCCGGTATTCGAACAGCCGGCATTCGAGCGCGCCGTTGAATAGTGGCGTGCGCTTGCTGGCCTTGAGCCCGATCAGTTTGGGCAGCGCCGGGTCGGCCGTGAGGAAATAGCAGCGCCAGCCGCTCCAGCGTTGCTTCAACGCATCGCCGAACTGCGGATACAGCGCCGCCAGTTCTTCCGCCTCGCCGATACGCACGCCATAGGGCGGATTGGTCACCAGCACGCCCGACTCCGCCGGCGGTTCGAGCTTGAGGAAATCGGCGCGGTCGAGGACGACGCAATCGCCGAGCCCCGCCGACTGCAGGTTGACGCGGCTGCGCCGCACCTGCTCGCCGACGATATCCGAGCCGTATATCTTCAGCCGCCGCGGCGGCTGGCGACGTGCCTCGGCCGCCTGTCGGATGCTTGCCCAGGCCGCGCGATCGAGATGACGGAAGCGCTCGAACGCGAAGCCGCGGCCGAGCCCCGGCGCGATGTCCAGCGCGATCTGCGCTGCCTCGATGAGGAAAGTGCCGCTGCCGCACATCGGATCGAGCAGCGCTTCGCCCGGCTGCCACCCCGACAGGCGCAGGATGCCGGCGGCAAGGTTTTCCTTCAGCGGCGCTTCGACGGCGGCCGGCTTGAAGCCGCGCTTGTACAGCGGCTCGCCGGAGGTATCGAGATACAGCGTGACGCGGTCGCGCGTCAGGAAGGCGTGGATGCGGATGGCCGGATTCGCGGTGTCGACGCTCGGGCGCTTGCCGGTCACGGTGCGGAAGTGATCGCACACCGCGTCCTTGATGCGCAACGTGATGAATTCGAGGCTTTTCAGCGGCGACTGCTTCGCCGTGACATGGATGCGGATCGTGTCGTCGACGGTGAACCACTTCGCCCAGGTCACGCCGTAGGCGAGGCGATAGATGTCCTCCTCGCTCTGGTAGCGCCCCTCGGCGAGGCGCCACATGACGCGGGTCGCGAGGCGGCTCTCGAGGTTGGCGCGGTAGCACACGCGCCAGTCGCCGGAAAAACCGACCCCGCCGTGGGTCGGCGCGATCGAAGCGGCGCCGAGCGTCGCGAGTTCCTCGGCGAGCGCCGGCTCGAGGCCGCGCGGACAGGGGGAAAAAAAGGATTCGGACATATCGGGGACCGCGACGGGAAAGGGAAGGGAAAGAAAGGAAAGGGAATCGGAAAGGATGCGACGCATCGGGCGGCGCGGCGGCAAAGCGATCGTGCGACCGCCTCGCCGCCGGCACTGTACGTCAGAACGGCTTCAACACCGCGAGAAAGACGACCGCGAACAGCACCAGCACCGGCACTTCGTTGAACACCCTGAACCAGACATGGCTGCGGGTGTTGCGGCCGGCGGCGAAATCCCGCATCAGTTTGCCGCAGTACAGGTGGTACGCGACGAGGAACAGCACCAGCATCGTTTTCGCATGCAGCCAGCCGCCGATCGCGATCCTGTCGCCGAAGCCGAACCACAGCCAGAAGCCGAGGCCGACCGCGAGGATGCCGAGCGGCGTCATGAACCGGTACAGCTTGTATTCCATCAGCGCGAGGCGCTCGCGCGTCGCCGCGTCCTCGACCATCGCATGGTTCACGAACAGGCGCGGCAGATAGAACAGCCCGGCGAACCAGCTCACGACAAACGTGATGTGCAGCGCCTTGACCACCAGCATCAAATGTTTCCTCCGCGATCGTTGAGTGCCGCGGCGAACCCTTCGCGCACGGTCGGGTATTTCAGGCGGACGCGCAATTCGCGCCGGATGCGCTCGTTCGACAAACGACGCGACTCCGACATGAACGACAGCGCCATCGGCGAGAGTGCCGCGGCGATGTCGGCCCGGCTCATGCGCGGCGGCCGCGGAACACCAAAAAAATCCGCGGCGAAGTCGAAATAGTCCCCCATCTTCATGCTCGTATCATCGACCGCGTTATACACCCGCCCCGGGCGTCCGCGAAAGATCGCGACACAGGCGAGCTGTGCGAGGTCATCGGCATGAATGTGGTGGGTATGCACGTCCTGCTCTGCCAGCAGCACCGGCTCGCCCCGCCGCAGGCGCGCGAGCGGCAGGCGGTCGGCGGCGTAAATGCCCGGCGCGCGCAGGATGCTGACGGCGACCCCGCAGCGGCGCCCGAAACGCCTCAGGCGGCGCTCGGCGTCGACGCGCCGCCGCGCGCGATCCGTCCGCGGCACGCAACGGCTCGCCTCGCCGACCCGCGCGCCGCCACAGTCGCCATAGACGCCCGTCGTACTTATGTATATGACCCGCTGTGGTAGACTCGGCCGCTGCGCCAGCGCTGCCAGCAGCCCTGCGGTACGCGGGTCTTGGAGGCCGGCGCCGGGAGGCGGGGCGAAATGCAGGACCACGTCGGCGATCCCGGCCAGTCTTGCGAGGCTGCGCCGGTCGTCGAGATCCGCGAGCAACGGGATCGCGCCGCGGGAGCGGAGCGCCGCGCACGCGGTCGGGCTGCGCGTCACGGCATATACCCGGAAGCGTTTCGCCAGCCACGGAATCGCCCGCATGGCAACGTCACCGCTGCCGACGATCAATATTCTCTTCATGTTTTAATTATCTCACGCCCGATGCCGTTCCAGATTTCACTCGAGCCTGACGGACAGCGCTTCACCGCCGAAGACGACCAGACCATTCTCGACGCAGCGCTCGCTGCCGGATTGCTGCTTCCCTACGGCTGCCGCGACGGCGCGTGCGGCGCATGCAAGGGCCGGGTGGTCAGCGGCGAGATCGACATCGGCCAAGTCTCGGCGAACGCCCTGCCCGACGTGGAGCGCGCCGCCGGCCTCGCGCTGCTCTGCCGTGCCCGCGCCCGCAGCGACCTCGTCATCGAAGCCCGCAATGTGCGCCGCGCCGGCGACATCCCGGTCAAGAAGCTGCCTTGTCGCGTGCAGCGCCTGCGCCGCGTCGCGCAGGACGTGATGATCGTCGACGTGAAGCTGCCGGCCAGCGACCCCTTCCGCTTCCACGCCGGCCAGTACATCGACTTCATCCTCGCCGGCGGCGGCCGCCGCAGCTTCTCGATCGCCAATGCGCCGGAGGATGCCGATCACCTCGAACTGCACGTCCGGCACGTGCCCGGCGGACAATTCACCGACCACGTGTTCGACGCGATGAAAGAGCGCGACATCCTGCGCTTCGAAGGCCCGCTCGGCAGCTTCGGCCTGCACGAAGGCTCCAGCGGACCGACGGTGCTGATCGCGGGCGGCACCGGGTTCGCGCCGATCAAGAGCATCGTCGAGCACGCGATCCGCACCGGAGAACGACGTCCGATAACGTTGTATTGGGGCGCGCGCGACCGCGCCGGTCTTTACCTCGACGACCTGGCCCGCTCATGGGAATCGCTGCTGCCCGGCTTCCGGTACGTTCCGGTCCTCTCCGAACCCGGCCCAGGCGACTCGTGGAACGGGCGAACGGGTCTCGTCCACCACGCCGTGATGCAGGACCTCCCCGATCTCTCCGCCCATGAAGTGTATGCCTGCGGCGCCCCGGCGATGATCGACGCGGCGCGCCGGGACCTCGTCGCCGAGCGCCACCTGCGCGCAGAGACTTTCTTCTCCGACGCATTCACCTTCGCTTCCGACGCGGGCCGCTGAGACGATGGCCGAGACTGCCTTTCTCACGCGCGAACCGGTCGTCAACCGCAACCGGGCGATCACCGCGAACCGCCTGATTGCCCATGCCCCGAACATCGCCGCCGTGGTGGAAATGCTCAACGGACTGGGCGAGACGTGGCCGACGCATCACCCCATTTTCCTCTGCCTCGGCAAACTCGTGCCGATGCCGGAGCTGATGAAGTGGCAGGCGCCGCCGAACGCGATGGTCGAGATCCCGGTGCAGGCCCTTGCCCATCCGCAGACGCAGGCCCTGCTGCCGCAGCTGCGCGAAGCCGGCGTCAGCGTGTGCCTGAGCTGGTTCGCGCCGGGAACGCCGGTGCCGGCCGGCTACGACTGGCGCTTCGTCCTGATGGACAGCAGGAAGCATCAGGCCTCGTCGGGTTCGCCCGGCATTGCCCTCGCGTGGGGACTGCCCAATGTCGACGCCTTCGGGCAGGCCGTCCAGGCAGGCTACGACGGCGCCTCCGGCTGGTTCTTCCTGCACGGCAACCAGCCGCCAAAGCAGCTGTCGCCGGCGCACGCGCAACTCGTCCGGCTGATCGGGCTGGTGCGCAACAACGCCGACATCCGCGAGATCGAGGCCGTGCTGCGCCAGGACGTCGCGGTTTCCTACAAGCTGTTGCGCTACATCAACTCCGCCGGATTCGGGCTGATGTGCGAGATCCAGTCCTTCCGCCACGCGGTCAGCATCCTGGGCTACGCGAAACTGCACAAATGGCTGTCGTTGCTGCTGGTCACCGCGAACCGCGACCCGGGCGCACCGGCGATGATGCAGACGTCGATTTCGCGCGGCCGGTTCATGGAAGAAATCGGCGCGGCGTTCTTCGACAAGTCCGAACATGACAACCTCTTCATCACTGGCGCATTTTCGCTGCTCGACGTGATGCTCGGAACCTCGATGCAGAGCCTGCTCGAAGAGATGAGCCTTCCCGCCGCGGTCAGCGACGCGCTGCTTCTGGACCAGGGCGCCTATGCGCCCTTCCTGAAACTGGCGAAAAAGTGCGAAAGCTTCGACCCTGCGGCGTTGCAGAAGCAGGCGGCGGAACTGCAGATCGCTCCGGAGCAGATCAACCGCGCAATCGTCGGCGCGCTGGGCTTCGCGGACAGCCTGCAGGCTTGAAGCGGCCCGCAGCCCGGCGGGCGCTCCCCCTGCCGGCAGCGTCCGGAGACGCAGGATTAAGTATGCGTCAGTCGTTCCCGCAGGCATTCGGTCACATCGCGCGCAACGCGTCGCCCCTAGAATGCCCCATCGTCCCGACAAAAGCGCCCGGCCACCCGATGACGGTCCTGTCCGAGCAAGGCCTCTTTCCTCTCCGTTCTTTCGCCCCCCTGGCCGAGCACCGGGAGGGTGCGCTGCGGCTGCTCGTTCCCGACGCGCCCGACTGGGACGAGCTCGCGTCGCTGATCCTGCGCGACCCGGCCCTGCTCTGTTCGATTTTCGTCGCCGCCCCGCTGCCGCCACGGCAGCGCCTCGCCTCGACACTGCGCGTCGAACTCTCGCAGCGACTGCAGGTCCTCGGTGCCAGCGTGCTGCGTGCCTGGCTGCTGCAGATCGCATGGAGCGCGGCCCCTGTCGATCGCGATGCCCGCCTGCGCTACGGCGAGGCCCTGATGGCGGCTGAATGCGCGCTCCATCTCGCCCTGGAAACCCGCTACCCGTATCCGGACGAAGCCTATCTCGCCGGCCTGTGGCACCCGTTCGGTGCGACCGTCGCTCAGCGGTGCGGGCTCGCCGGCCCGCTTGCCGACGCACTGGCATTCGACCACCCGCTGGAAGAAGCCGGCCTGTCCGCCCATCCGCTCGTGCCCCTGCTGCGGACGGCGCGCCGGCTCGCCCGCGAGGGCTGGGAACGCGAGTTGCCAAGCCTCGCGCGGATGTGCGGCCTGGCGGTCGAGACGCTCCTGAGCCTGCGTACCGACGTCGGTTTCCTGGTGCGGCAGTCCTCGACCCCGCCGGCGCTGACCGACGCGATGGGCGACGAACCGGGCGACGAGTGGGCCGGCAGCGGTGCGCCGGTTGTTGCCAGGCCAGGGAGCCCTTGCGGATCGGGCCTTGATGCGATGCTCGACACGGCGCTGTCCGGACTCCTGCGGACCGCCTTCATGGACCTCGACCCGCAACGCGTCGCGGAGCGCCTCATAATGGCGCTTCGCCTGCTGTGCGGAAACGATGCGGATGCGGTATTCGTGGTCGCCGCCGACGAGCACGGCATCCTCCAGGCGTTGCCGCTGGCGGCGGGGCGGGACATTGCGAAACCGTACAGCGAGCTGCGCCTGCGCCTCGAGGACGAAGCCAGCATCATCGCGCTGGCGGCCCGCACGGCAAGCCCTTCGTCATGTTTCCTGCGCTCCGGCGTGCCGCCGCGGAGCGTCCCCGACTGGCACATCGTGCGCTGGCTCGGCCGGGAAGGGATCCGCTGCGTGCCCCTGGGGTTGAAGGACGGCGCGGGCGTTGCCGTCATCGCAGCCGACGAGCGCAGCCCGCTGGCTCCCGCGGCGGCCCGCATCCTGGCCGAACTCGCGACCGCCGCTGCGCGGGCCCTGCGCGACCTCGACCAGCGGCAGAGCGCTCGCGCCGAAGCCGAAGAACGCATCGAGGCGCATCATCGCGAACATGTCCGACGCATCGTCCACGAGGCGCGCAACCCTCTCACCGTCATCAAGAGTTACCTCGGCATCGTCGCCCAGCGCCATCCGGGCGCCAGCGGACTCGCCGGGGAAATGGACGCGCTGCACGGCGAGCTGGACCGCATCGCCGACCTTCTGCAGCGGGCAGCCGAGACTCCGGCTGCCGAATCCGAACCCGCACGCTGCCGCGTCCCCGAACTGCTGCAGGAACTCCACGGCCTGTACGGCGAATCCCTGTTCGCCCGGCGCGGCATCCGGTTCGAGCTGCGCGCCGCAGCCGCTCTGCCTGCTGCCGCAATCCCGGGTTCGGCGCTCCGCCAGGTGCTGTTGAACCTGTTCCGCAATGCGGCCGAGGCCCTTCACCCGGGCGGCCGCTTCTCGGTTGCCGTTCCCGGGCAGGTGCTTGCAAACGGCAGGCAATGCCTTGAAATCCGCCTGATCGACAACGGCCCCGGCCTGCCCCCGGAGCGGCTCGCGGATCTTTTCAGCCCCCGTCCGAGCGGCAAGGGCAGCGGCCACGACGGCATCGGCCTGTCGATCGTCCGTGAAATCCTCGAACAATGGCACGGCCTGATCCTCTGCCGCAGCCAGGCCGGCAGCGGCACCAGCTTCCAATTGCTGTTACCTCTGGATACAAACACCTGAACTGAGGCATCATTGTCCGTCCATCGAGTGCATTGATCAGATCGGAGAACCATGGTTATTCCGGCAGAAGAGCCTTTCTACGACAGTGCATCCGACTCTCGTACGGATTGCGCGTCGGCGCGGATCCTGATCGTCGATGACGACGCACCGCTGCGGCGCGCCCTGCCGCACCTGCTCGCCCGCGACGGGCGCAGCTTCGACGAGTGCGCGAACGTCGCCGAAACGATTGCACGGCTCCACGACACGCAGTACGACCTGATCCTGCTCGACTACCGCCTGCCGGACGGTACCGGTCTTGCCGTGCTCGACTGGCTCGCGAGCCGTCGCCGCAGCGAAGCCGTGATCATGATTTCCGGCGAGGATGCGATCGACGCCGCGATCGGCGCGTTGCGGCGCGGGGCGGACGACTTCGTGCGCAAGCCCTACCATGTCGCGCAGTTGCAGCGCGCCGTGCAGGGCGCGCTGCACAAGACGGCGCTGGAACGCGCGAACCGGGCCATGAGCAGCCGCCTGCACGCATCCGAACGGCTGCACCGCTACCTCGTCGAGAGTTCGCCGGACCTGATCTTCACGCTCGATACCGCGGGCCGCTTCAGTTACCTCAACCCGCGCGTCGAAGACCTCCTCGGATTCGAGCGCGACCAGCTGATCGGCCGCCCGTTCCTGTCGCTCGTGATGCCGGAAGACGCCGAGCGCATCGAACACCTGCTGGAGTCGGAACAAACCGCGGCCGGCGCTGCCTTTTCCGTCGAACTGCGCCTGCGCCGCCCAAGGCAGGCAGGGGCCGGATACGTCACCGTGGCGCTGCAGGGGACGCCGATGCTCGCCGGCATCGCCGACCGGCGCACCTGCGGGCTCTACGGCGTCGCCCGCGACATTTCCGAACGCAAGCGCGCCGAAGAGATCATCACTTTCCAGGCCTATCACGACCAGCTCACCCAGCTGCCGAACCGGGTGCTGTTCAAGGACCGGCTCGAACTGGCAATCGTCCAGGCGCAGCGCCAGCGCGGCACGCTGGCCGTGATGTTCATCGACGTCGACCGCTTCAAGCTGGTCAACGACAGCTACGGCCACGCCGAGGGCGACGCGCTGTTGCGCGGTATCGCAGACCGCCTGTCCGCGGCGCTGCGACGCGGCGACACGCTGGCGCGCCTGGGAGGCGACGAGTTCACGGTCCTGCTTCCGGACATCGGCCACGCCCGCGATGCCGAAACCACTGCGCGCAAGATCCTCGAGGCGCTCGACACCCCGTTCACGCTCGGGCACGGCGAGTTCCGGGCGACGGCGAGTGTCGGCGTCGCGCTCTATCCGCGCGACGGCGGGACTGCCGAAGCGCTGACCCAACACGCCGACATCGCGATGTATCAGGTCAAGCGTTCGGGAAAGAACGGTTTCCGGTTCTTCGACCCGGAACTCAACCACCACCATCATGACCGGATCACGCTCGAAAACGATCTCCGCACGGCAGTCGACCAGTCACAATTACAGCTTTACTTCCAGCCCCAGGTCAGTCTTTCGCAACAGCGGGTCGTCGGCACCGAGGCCTTGTTGCGCTGGAACCGTCCGGCCCACGGTTTCGTCGCCCCCGACCTGTTCATCCCGCTCGCCGAGGAACTCGGCCTGATCGGCGAAATCAGCCGCTGGGTGTTGAATGCGGCCTGCGGGCAACTGGCGCAGTGGCGACGGGCCGGGTTTGCCGACCTGAAGATGTCGCTCAATCTGTCGACTCACGATTTCGAACGTGAGGACATCGTCTCCGCGGTCATCGAGTGCCTGCAACGGCACGACATCCCGCCAAACCGTCTCGACCTCGAAATCACCGAAAGCATGATGATGCAGGATACGACGCTTGTCGCACACAAGGTGCGGCAGCTGCGCGACGCCGGTCTCGGCATCGCGATCGACGATTTCGGCACCGGTTATTCGGCGCTTGCCTATCTGCAGAAAATACCCGTCAGCACGCTGAAGATCGACCGCAGCTTCGTGCGCGACCTCGACGGACCGGTGACGAATCCGATCATCTCGGCAATCACCGGCATCGCGCGCGGTTTCGGGCTGCAATTGATCGCCGAAGGCATCGAACGCCCGGCGCAGGCCGAAACGCTACGGGCTCTCGGATGCGACGTGATGCAGGGTTTCTATTATTCGCGCCCCACTCCGCCGAATGAAACCGTCGCGTGGATGACGAGGCCGCCGGCCGGTTTGCTGAACTGAGCCCGACGGCTACTACCCCCCGAGCGGGCGAAAAAAAGCCAGCTCGCGGCTGGCTCTTCCGATGTGGCGCCGATTACTTCTGCGACAGCACCCAGGTCGCAAGCAGCTTGGCTTCGTCGGCGCTGACTTGCGGATTCGCCGGCATCGGCACCGGACCCCAGACGCCGGAGCCACCCTTCTGGATCTTGTCGGCCAGCTTGGCGACTGCATCACCCTGACCGGCGTATTTCTTCGCCACGTCCTTGTACGCGGGGCCGACCAGCTTCTTGTCGACCGCATGACAGGCGAGGCAGTTCTTGGCCTTGGCCAGTTCAGCAGAAGCGAACGCCGGGGCGGTGGACAGCAGGCCAGCGGCAACCGCGGCGGCAACGAACAGTTTCATGCTCTTTTCCTCATCAGGGGTGGTGTAAAAAGGTGGCCGGATATTAAACCAGCGGCTCGGATTTGACTACGACGCAACACTGTTGCGCGAACATCGATTCAAGTCTCGCAAACGCGCCGTCCGGACCTGAGCAATCAACGCCTCGGTCCCGGCTTGCGTTGACGTCGACTTTCCGGGCGCCTGGAATGCAGGGCACGCGGCGCAGCGCTCCGAAACCGGGAATGTTCTCCCCCGGCCGGAACTGTTTGAGGCGTGAAACGCTCCCCAGCATAAGGCAGGCTCGTGACACCGGAAGAGACACGCATCCGGCAGCGATATCGGCAGTGGCCAGGCCGAACCGTGCCGACGTGGCGATCTCGAGTGAGCCGCGTCATCCGGCACGTGGCGGCCAGGGACGAAAGGGCGACCCATGACTGTTGGCGACGAGCAACCAGATTTCTCCCGGTCCGGCGACCCGCTGTGGCGGGTCGCCTACCGTTTCCTGTGGCCGTTCCAGTATTTTCGCGACGTCACGCGGGGCAGTAGCCTCGAGCGCCAGCAGAACTACCGCCACAACCGCGCGATGCGGGTATACCTGCCGGGCTTCATCATGAAATGGGTGATCCTGACCGGACTGTGCTACAGCGCCGGAGGTGCACTGTGCCACATCGGCGCCGACGTTCTCGCCGCCGGCTGCTTCGTCGTCGCGTGCTGGACGCTGATCGTCGTCGTGCTGCTCGGCGTCGACTGGCTGTGGCTCGGGCGCTTCACCGACTTGTATTAGCGTTCGGCGCGATCCGGCATCGCGCGGCGCTGAAAGCGGCCTGGTTCATTGGCGCACCTCGGCGATATTGTCGAATTGCGTGAAGTGGCCGGTCGAACGGAAAGGGTTGATATCGAGCCCCCCGCGCCGCGTGTAGCGCGCCCAGACCGCCAGATGCCGCGGCGCACAGCGGCGCAGCACATCACAGAATATCCGTTCGACACATTGCTCGTGGAATTCGTTGTGGCTGCGGAACGAAACGATGTAGCGCAGCAGCCCGGCGCGGTCGATCGGCGGGCCGATGTAGCGCAGGACGATGGTCCCCCAGTCGGGCTGGCCGGTGACGAGACAGTTGGATTTCAGCAGATGCGAATACAGCGTCTCGCTGACTTCGTCGGCATTGAAGTCGCTTTGCAGGAAAGCAGGGTCGGTCCGGTAGGTGTCGATCTCGATGTCGATCTCGTCGAGCAACACACCATGCGGGTAGCCGAAAACACGCGTCGGCCGACGCGACAGGACCTCGATCGATACCGCGACCGGCGCGCCGGCGGCGGTGGACAGGTCACGCGTCAGCGTGTCGTGCACGAGCGTCGGATCGACGAATCGATGCTGGTTGAAAGAGTTCAGGTAGAGCTTCAGCGATTTCGACTCGATCAGGCGCGGTGACGTGACGGGAACGCGGAACGTGCCGATCGCGGCGACCGGCTTGCCGCGCGAGTTCAGCCACGACAGTTCGTACGCGTTCCACAGGTCCTCGCCAACGAACGGAAGCGTGTCGGGGGCGAGGCCCAGTTCGTCGCGCTTGATCTGCCGCGCAATCGGGAACAGGAGCTCCGGGGCGTAGCTGTCGGGATAGACGACGGACTGGCCCAACGGTGACGCCTCGGCGCCGTGGTCGTGCGTATCGGAAGGGTTCATGCCGGCGATTGTAAGGGAATCGGCTCCTGCCTCCACGGCGGGCGGGCCGACCTTATCAGGCACGCTGATATCAAGCACACAACGCCCGGCCCCTCGCCCAGATTGTGGAGCAGGCCGAGGCGATGGGCGAGCGGCGGTCACACGACGAAGAGTTCACCCATCAACACGGCACCGAGCTCCGCCCCTGAAATGCTACAATGTTGCGTTAGCGACACCTGCACCCCGGCCCAGCCATGCCCGCCCCGACCCTGCCTTCCGAAAAAAGCGCTGCCGCATTGATCGCGGGATGCGGGGGACGCATTACGCGCACCCGCCTCGCGGTGCTCGGAATCCTGCGTGACAGCGCCCATTCGCTGAGCCATGACGACATCGCGGCGCGGCTGCTTGCGCTCGATGTGCATCACGACCGCGTCACGCTCTACCGCACGCTCGACTGGCTCGTGGAGCAGGGGCTCGCGCATCGCGTCAGCGGGCCGGACCGCGCGTGGCGCTTCAACAGCGGCGGCGACAACGCCGGTGCGCACGCGCATTTCCATTGCGACCGCTGCGGTCACGTCGTGTGTCTGGAATCGATACGCCCGGACGAGAGCCTGGCGCTGCCTGCCGGATATCGCCCCGAGCGGGCCGAACTCGTCTTCCACGGCACGTGCCCGGATTGCGGGTGCCGGCGAGCCGAGGGCGCATGAGCGCCGGCGCATACCCCACTTCCCGCGACGAATCTGCCACCTCTGCTCCGACAATGAATCCCGTCCCTTCCCCGGCCGCGGCAACCGCGTCCCACCCCCACGGCCCGCACGGACATGGCCGGCATGCTGCGCTCGCGCCTCCTCACCCCCACCCGTCGTTCAGCTCGTCAGTTCTCGTACAGGGGGTCGGCACCCGGCTCGCGCTCGCCGCCGCCGGCGCAGCGCTGCTGTGGATCACGATCGGCTGGGCACTCTCATGAAACGCGACACCGACGTCCCGGCGCTGCACCTGGAGAACCTCACGCTCGGCTACGACCGGCACCCGGCCGTGCACCACCTCAGCTGCGACATTGCGAGCGGCGCGCTGGTCGCAATCGTCGGCCCAAACGGCGCCGGCAAATCGACGCTGCTCAAGGCGCTGACCGGCGACCTCTCGCCGCTGCAGGGGACTTTCCGGCTGAAGGCCGGCCGCGAAGGCGTCGCCTACCTGCCGCAGCAAAGCGAGCTCGACCGCAGCTTTCCGGTATGCGTCTTCGACATGGTCGCAATGGGATTGTGGCGCGACATCGGCGCGTTCGGCGGACTGCGCCGTGACCAGGCCGAACGCGTGCACGCGGCGCTCGCCGCGGTCGGCCTGTCCGGCTTCGAATCGCGCCAGATCGGCGCGCTGTCGGGCGGACAGCTGCAGCGTGCGCGCTTCGCCCGGATGATGCTCCAGGACGCACCGCTGCTGCTGCTCGACGAGCCGTTCAACGCCATCGACACCCGCACCATCGAGGATCTGGTCACGATCGTCCTTGGCTGGCATGCCGAAGGCCGGACGATTCTCGCGGTACTGCACGACCTGGAACTCGTGCGCCGGCACTTTCCCGAATGCTTGCTGCTCGCGCGCGAACCAGTCGGCTTCGGCCCGACCGCCGAGGTCCTCACCAACGAGCGCCTCGCCATCGCGCGCCGCCTCGCGAGCGATTTCGACGATGCGGCGCGCGTCTGTCAGCGACAACCCGAGCCGGGGGCCGCATGATCGCGGATGCCCTGCTCACTCCGTTCCTCGAGTTCGAGTTCATGCGCCGCGGCCTGGCGGGCTGCCTCGCGCTCGCGCTGGGGGCGACGCCGGTTGGGGTGTTCCTGCTGTTGCGCCGCATGAGCCTGATGGGCGACGCGATGGCGCACGCGATCCTGCCGGGCGCGGCACTGGGCTACCTTGCGTTCGGCCTGTCGCTCGGCGCGATGACGGTCGGCGGGATCATCGCCGGGCTGGTCGTCGCGCTCGCCGCGGGGCTCGTCGCGCGCTCGTCGATCCTCAAGGAGGACGCCAGCCTCGCCGCGTTCTACCTGCTGTCGATCGCGACCGGCGTGATGATCGTGTCGCTGCGCGGGCGCAACCTCGATCTGCTGCACGTACTGTTCGGCTCGGTGCTCGCCCTCGATGACAACTCGCTGCTGCTGATCAGCGCGATCTCGACGCTGACGCTGTTCGCGCTGGCGCTGCTCTACCGCCCGCTGGTGATCGAATGCTTCGATGCCGCGTTCCTGCGCAGCGTCAGCGGCACGAGCCCGGTCGCCCACTATGGCTTCCTGGTCCTCGTCGTGCTGAATCTCGTGAGCGGCTTTCACGCGCTCGGGACGCTGATGGCGGTCGGCATCATGATCCTCCCCGCCGCCGCGGCGCGGCTGTGGGTCAGGCGTCTGCCCTCGATGCTGGCGCTGGCGATCCTGATCGCCATGGCGAGCGGCATCGGCGGCCTGCTCGCGTCGTTTCATGCCGACGTCCCGGCGGGACCGGCGATCATCCTGGCCGCCGGCACCGTCTATCTGCTGTCGCTCGCGCTGGCGCCCGGCGGCATGCTCGGCGCGCGGCTCGAGCGTCGCCCGCATCTCGAATCCTGAACCGCCCTGTCGTCACAGTACCGATGAATCATCTGAAAATCGCCCTCCTCGCCGCGCTCGCGTTCGGTCTTGCACTCGTCTCCCCGGCGCTGCGCGCCGCGCCGCTCGAAGTGGTCGCGAGCTTCAGCATCCTCGGCGACTTCGTCAGCCGCGTCGGGGGAGAACGTGTCGCCGTGACGACCCTCGTGGGCGCAGGCGCCGACGCCCACAACTACCAGCCCCGCCCCTCCGACGCCCGGCGCCTCGGCAACGCGCGGCTCATCGTCGCCAACGGCCTCGGCTTCGACGAGTGGATCCAGCGCCTGGCGCAATCCGCGGGTTACCAGGGCACGGTCCTGATCGCGAGCGCCGGCATCCGGCCGCTCGCAGAGGAGGACGAACATGGACATGCCCACGAGGGCGCCGTGGACCCGCACGCGTGGCAGGACGTCTCGAACGCGATCCGTTACGTCGCCAACATCGCCGAGGCGCTGATCCGGACCGATCCGGCCGGCGCTGCCGTCTACCGGCAGAACGCCGCCCGCTACACGGCGGAACTGGAAGCCCTCGACGCGACCATCCGCCGCACGCTGGCGACGGTGCCGACGGAGCGGCGCAAGGTCGTGAGCTCGCACGACGCCTTCGGCTACTTCAGCCACGCCTACGACGTCCGTTTCCTCGCCGCGGCCGGGATCAGCACCCAGTCCGAACCTTCGGCGAGCGGCATCGCGCAGCTGATCCGCCAGCTGCGGCGCGAGAAACCCCCTGCCGTGTTCGTCGAGAGCATCAGTGATCCGCGGCTGGCCGAACGCATCAGCCACGAGAGCGGCGCGCGGCTCGGCGGGACACTGTACTCGGATGCGCTATCGAACGCCGACGGCCCGGCGCCGACCTACCTCGACATGATGCGTCACAACCTGAAGACGCTGATGGAGGGATTGACGTCGGCACCGTGAGCGCCCAGGCGGCCTGCGGCGAAGTTTCAGTCACCGTCCTCGGCGAGGCGAAAGCCCTGGAACTGCCAGCGCTCGTGCGGATAGAAGAAATTCCGATAAGTCGGGCGTACATGGTCGGCAGGAGTCGCGCATGAACCGCCGCGCAGCACCATCTGGCTGCACATGAACTTGCCGTTGTACTCGCCCAGCGCGCCGGCTGCGGCATGGAAGCCCGGATACGGCAAATACGCCGACGCGGTGTGTTCCCACACGTCGCCGTAGAGCTGGCGCAGGCCTTCACCGGCGTCCGCGACGACGGGATGGAGATAGCCCGCATCGCGCAGGTTTCCGCCCACTGTGTGACCCGCGGCTGCCACTTCCCATTCGGCCTCGCTCGGCAGGCGCCGCCCCGACCACGTCGCGAAGGCGTCCGCTTCGTAATAGCTGACGTGGCAGACCGGTTCGTCCGAATGCACGCGCCGCATCCCGCCGAGTGTGAACTGCCACCATTCGCCTTCGATGCGCTCCCAGTACAGCGGACTGCTCCACTCCGACTGCTTCACCCGCGCCCAGCCATCCGACAGCCACAGCGCCGGATTGGCATAGCCGCCCGATTCCATGAACGCGAGGAACTCGCCGTTCGTCACCGGCCGGGACGCCAGCCGGAAAGGGTCGATCCACACGCGGTGGCGCGGACGCTCGTTGTCGTACGCGAATCCTTCGCCGGTATCGCCGACCTCGCACAGGCCGCCGCCAAAACTTAGCCACTCGAGCGCGCTGCGCGAACGCGCCGGCGCCACCGCCAGATCTGCGCGATAGGCAGGACGCAGCGGATTGACGCTGAAATTGCGCTTGATGTCGGTCAGTAGCAGTTCCTGATGCTGCTGTTCGTGATTCAGCCCGATTTCAAGGCGCTCGAGGATTTCCGGCCACGGCCGGTCGCGGCGGTCGTCGAGCAGCTCGAGCATGTGGCGATCGACGTGAGCGCGATAGCGGTAGATTTCCTCGACCGTCGGCCGGGAAAGGAATCCGCGCGCCGCACGCGGATGAAAAGCGCCGATCTGCTCGTAATAGGAATTGAACAGGACCCGGTACGCGGGATCGAACTCGACGTAGCCCGGCGAGTATTCGCGCAGGATGAAAGTCTCGAAGAACCAGCTCACGTGAGCCAGGTGCCACTTGGCCGGGCTCGCCTCGTCGGCGGCCTGGATAACGAAATCCTCCGTACACAACGGCGCGACCAGCGCTTCGGTGTCCGCCCGGATGTCGCGGTATGCCCCAATGCATGCCTCGCGCAATGCCTCCGGATCTGCGTCGGCCATCTCGCCCACCGCCCGCAATCGCCTCATGACTCGACCTCCCCGTTGCCGCCCCGCGAACCAGCCGGACTCAAAAGAAAATCGCGTGCAGCATCTTCGCGCACAGCAGGATCAGCACGCCCGCGAACACCTTCTTCAGCGTTGCGACCGGCAACTGGTGGGCGAGTTTCGCGCCGACCGGGGCGGTGAACATGCTCACGCCGCTGACCAGCAGCAACGCCGGCAGGTAGATGAAGCCCAGGCTGTATTCGGGCATCCCCGCGCCATCCCAGCCATTGACCAGGTAACCGGCAGTGCCCGCGAGCGCGATCGGCAATCCGATCGCAGCCGAGGTGCCGATCGCGTTATGGACCTTGACGTTGCACCAGGTCATGAACGGCACGGACAACGACCCGCCGCCGATCGCGACGAGGGCGGATACGCCCCCGATCCCTGCACCGACCGCGCTCATGCCGAGCAATCCCGGCAGCTCGCGCGACGGCTTCGGCTTGACGTTTGCGAGCATCTGCAGCGCCACGTAAGCCATGAAGCCGGCAAAGAAGATCGCCAGCGGCTCGGACGCGACCCGGGACGCGATGAAGGTCGCGGCGAAGGTGCCGAGCAGGATTCCCGGGGTAATGCTGCGCACGACATCCCAGCGCACGGCGCCATGGCGATTGTGAGCGCGCAGACTCGACAGCGAAGTCATCACGATCGCCGCCATCGACGTACCGAGTGCGAGGTGCACGACGCTGTCGACCGCGAAACCCTGCGCGATGAAGAGGCTCGTCAGCACCGGCACCATGATCCCGCCGCCGCCGACGCCCAGCAGGCCGGCAAAGAAACCGACGAACGCACCGAGCGCAAGGTAGCTCAACCACCACACATCGAAAACCATGCTTCCAGTCCCATCAGCTGGCAGACAATGAAAAACGCCCGCAAAAAACAAGAGAGGCACGGACTGCAATCCGTGCCTCTCAATTTGGCCCCCCACCTGTTTCGTCTCCGCCGGCATCCTGAACCTGGGGTTCAGGGAGGTCGCTTCCCTTCCGCATCAGGCTCACCCGGCGAGGGGCGTGCACACCTGCGGCATCCATGGTCCGCGACCAAGTCTCTCGACATTGGTCCAAGGAATCTACGACTTCAACGAACAGGCGGGGGATTGATCTTTCAACTCACGCCAAACCTTTGTCCAACTCGCGCCAAGCCTTTGTCAGAAAAGCTTTTCTCGCTGCGCGAGCACCCCGTCGAGGCGTGCGTTTACGAAATTGATTCTACGCTTCACGGCCTGCATGTCAAACCCGCCGGAGCGCTGAAACTGCAAAAATTCGTGGGCGATGTTCAGCGCCGTCATCATCGCGAGCTTCTCCCCCGACGCATGCGTCTTGCCGGCCAGACCGTTGAGTTTTTCGTCCAGATAAGAAACCGCCGCGAGCAGACCTTCCTTGTCTTCCGAACGACAGGTCACGGAGTAAGCCTTGCCGAGCAAGGTGATGTCGAGTGTGTCCGAGGGCATGTCTAGGATTCCGGCAATTGTTCGAGCAAGGATTCGAGTTTGCCCGTCGCGAAGCGCACCTTCTCGGCCAGCGCCCGGTTATCGGTCTCCAGCCGGGCGAGCCGGGTCCGCAGTTCGCGTATTTCGACCCTGCCAGATTCGTACAGGCCGATCAGCTGTTCGAGCTGGTTCTCGAGCTTGTTGAGTTCTGCGTCCATGCGGCGGATGGTAGAGGGCGGTCGCCAAGCGGTCAAGAAGGGCTGCCGGCGTGGCAGCCGAAGCGCAATCAGGCCTCGGCGACCTGAACCCAGTCGAGCGCCTCGAACTGGAGCCGGGTGAGTTCGCCCGGCTCGACACCCAGCACGTCGGCGAAGGACGTCACCCGCTGCGCGTCGCCCTGTTCGAGCGCCAGCGCCAGTTCGAGATACGGCGCCATGGGTCCGCGCCGGTCCAGGATCGCGTCCCGCATCGCCGCCGAGAGCTTGAGCGGGCGAATCGCGTCCTCGATGGGCACTTTCAGCGCCACGTCCAGCAGCGAAAAAAGGCCCAGCACGAACAGCTGCGCGGCCGGGTCCCGCTCACCGCGAAGTGCCCCGAGCAGTTCGAGGAAACGGGCCCGCGTCAGCGCCACCTCGAGCACCGCGCCCGCCCCGGGCACGCCGCGCGCGCTCCCGAGCAGCATCATCGAGACCCAGCGCTGCAGCGGCTCCCGGCCGAGCAGCACCACTGCCTGCTCGACCGAGGTGATGTGGTGGTTGAGCCCCCACCCGGCGGCATTGACATAGCGCAGCAGGCGATAAGCGAGCGCGAGGTCGTGCTTGAGGATCTGCGCGATCTCCTGTGTCTCGACGCCGCGGTGCAAGCGGTCGAGCAGCGAGGCGAGGCGGGCCCCGTGCGGCGAGAGGCTGTTGCCTTTCCAGTCGTCGCGGCGCGTTACGAATCCGCCGGCAAAGGCCGAGCATCCGGCGCTGCGCGCGAGTTCGAAGTCGTCGTGGGTGCCGACGTCCCACACCCAGACTGCCACGTCCGGCTGCCGCCGCGCGATCGCGCATGCGAACAGCGAGACCTCCTCGGGCACGCAGAACCCCATGCGGAACACGGCCGCATCGGCGACCGGCAGCAGGCTCTCGAGCCACGGCCCGGGATCGTTGTGGTCGAGCGCGATGCGCATCCCCAGCCCCCGCAGCCGACGCGCATGAGCGATTGTTTCGCCGCCGGCCGCACGGGCCGGGTTCTCGGGCTGGACGAGCAGCGCGACATGCAGCCCGACGAGGCGCTCCAGCACGGGCTGTGCGAGAAATCCGTCCCAGACGCGTATGCAAAGGTCGCGATTGCGCAAGGTTGCGCCGTGCCGGTAGTGCGCAAGCTGCTCGACAAGCAGACCGTTGACGAAATCGCGCGCGCGTCGTCCTGGGGCACGGATGCGGCCCGCGAGATCCTCGCGCAGTTCGAATGCGTAACCGAGGGGGCACTGGTCGCGATCGAGGACCTCGGTGCGGCACAGCAATGGCGCGGCCGCGTCGTCCTTGTCTACAGCAATGTCATCAGGCGGTGCGGCCGGTCGAACGGCGGCTGACGGTGCCGCAGTGGAGTCGGCCGCGGGAACGACGACTGTGGCTGGGGGCGCCGCGACGACGAGCGGCGCCGCCGGCCTGCCGCCGAACAGCCGCATCAGCCAGCCGAACAACTCACCCACCGCAGCATGGCCGCGCCTTCACCGGATTCCGTCCGCCTCGCATCAGCGCTGGACTTGCGTCACATCCCGCACGCCGCCGGTGTCTGCGCTGGTCGTCAGTGCCGCATAGGCCTGCAGCGCCGCCGAGACGACACGTTGGCGCCCTTCCGGCTTCCACGCCTTGTCGCCCTTCGCGCTCATTGCGGCACGGCGGGCGGCCAGCACTTCATCGGGTACGGCGAGGTGGATGCGCCGGTTCGGGATGTCGATCTCGATCGAGTCGCCGTCCTCAACCAGCCCGATCGCGCCGCCGCACGCCGCTTCCGGCGAGACGTGGCCGATCGACAGGCCCGAAGTGCCGCCGGAGAAACGGCCGTCGGTCAGCAGTGCGCATTCCTTGCCGAGCCCCTTCGATTTCAGGTAGCTCGTCGGGTACAGCATCTCCTGCATGCCGGGACCGCCCTTGGGCCCTTCGTAGCGGATCACGACGACGTCGCCGGCGACGACGCGATCGCCGAGGATGCCTTCGACGGCCGCTTCCTGGCTCTCGAACACGCACGCACGTCCGGTGAAAGTCCAGATCGATTCATCGACGCCGGCAGTTTTGACGATGCAGCCTTTCTCGGCAATGTTGCCGTACAGCACCGCGAGACCGCCCTCCTGCGTGAACGCGTTCGCCCGGTCACGAATCACGCCGTGCGAGCGATCCATGTCGAGTTCGTTCCAGCGCCGGTTCTGCGAGAACGCGACCTGCGTCGGCACGCCGCCGGGAGCGGCCTTGTAGAATTCGAACACCGCGTTGTCGTGGGCCTGCATGACGTCCCAGCGCGACAGCGCTTCGGCCATCGTCTTGCTGTGCACAGTCGGCAGTTCAGCATGCAGCAGGCCGGCGCGGTTCAGTTCGCCGAGGATCGCCATGATGCCGCCTGCGCGGTGCACGTCCTCGATATGCACGTCGGCCACCGCCGGCGCGACCTTGCACAGGCACGGCACCTTGCGCGAGATGCGGTCGATGTCGGCCATCGTGAAATCCACCCCGGCTTCACGTGCGGCGGCGAGCAGGTGCAGCACCGTGTTCGTCGAGCCGCCCATCGCGACGTCGAGTGTGATCGCGTTCTCGAACGCCTGGAAGGTCGCGATCGAACGCGGCAGCACCGACGCGTCATTCTTTTCGTAGTAGCGCCGCGCCATGTCGACGATCGTGCGGCCGGCACGCAGGAACAGCTGCTCGCGGTCGGCATGCGTCGCGAGCACCGTGCCGTTGCCCGGCAGCGACAGCCCCAGCGCTTCGGTGAGGCAGTTCATCGAGTTCGCGGTGAACATGCCGGAACACGAGCCGCAGGTGGGGCACGCGGAGCGCTCGATCGCATCGACCTCGGCGTCCGAGCAGCTGCTGTCGGCCGCCTTGACCATCGCATCGACGAGATCGAGCGAGATCACCTTGGCTTCCCACTTGACCTTGCCCGCTTCCATCGGCCCGCCGGACACGAAGATCGCCGGGATGTTCAGCCGCAGCGCGGCCATCAGCATGCCGGGGGTGATCTTGTCGCAGTTCGAGATGCACACCAGCGCGTCCGCGGTGTGCGCGTTGACCATGTATTCGACGCTGTCGGCGATCAGCTCGCGCGACGGCAGCGAATAGAGCATCCCGGCGTGGCCCATCGCGATGCCGTCGTCGACGGCGATGGTGTTGAATTCTTTCGCCACGCCGCCCGCCGCCTCGATCTCGCGCGCAACCAGCTGGCCGAGGTCCTTCAGGTGCACGTGGCCGGGCACGAACTGCGTGAAACTGTTGGCGATCGCGATGATCGGTTTTTCGAAATCGCCGTCCTTCATGCCGGTGGCGCGCCACAGCGCGCGGGCGCCCGCCATGTTGCGGCCAGCGGTGGAAGTACGGGAACGGTACTGGGGCATGATGTCCTCGGCTCGGAAATCGGGCGCTCGGCTCTCGTCGGCCTGCGCCACTTCGGGTTCAGACCTGGAATTCTAACCGAAGCGAAACGCCCGTCGGCTATCATTCCCCTCCCGCCGCGGGCACGCCCGCGGCACCGAATGGGAATGCAATGACCGACCACACCCTGGCCGACGCCGGTGAAGGCTTCGACCTCGACCCCGCCGAGATCCGCGTCCTCGGCGTGCTGATGGAAAAAGCCTTCGTCACGCCGGATAACTACCCGCTCTCGGTGAACGCGATCGTCACCGGCTCGAACCAGCTCACCGGCCGCGATCCGGTGATGAATCTCACCGAAACCGAAGTCCAGGATGCGCTCGACCGGCTCATCGCGCGCAAGCTCGTGTCGAAGCGCGACCAGGCCGGCGCGCGCGTCGGCAAGTACGAACACCTCGTTCGCCTGCGCCATTCGCTGCCGCCGCCTGAACAGGCCGCGCTTGCGACGCTGATGCTGCGGGGTGCGCAAACCGCTGGCGAGATCCGCCAGCGCAGCGAACGCATGTATCGCTTCGACGACATTGCCGCGGTGGACAAGGTGCTCGAGCACCTGGGCGAAAAATACCCGCCGATGGTCGCCGCGCTGCCGAAGGCGCCCGGCACGAAGGAGACCCGCTACGCGCATCTGCTGGGCGGCCGGCAGGCTTTCGCGCAGATGGGCGAAGCCGTCGCGAGCGGGTACGCGGCAGGCGGGGCGATGCGGGGGCGGACCTCGGAACTCGATGAGGAAGTGCGGCGCCTGCGCGACGAGCTCGACCTGCTGCGCAGCGAGTTCGAGAAATTCCGCTCGCAGTTCGAATGAGCGGCCGGCTTCCGTACATCACGCTCCTATCCGCCCACCGCCCATGCTGATCCATCCCCAGTTCGACCCCATCGCATTTTCCGTCGGCCCGCTGTCGGTGCGCTGGTACGGTCTCATGTACCTGACCGCGTTCGTGCTGTTCATGACGCTCGGCCGCGTGCACGCGCGGCGGCGCCCGGAACTGGGCTGGAACGCGCAGCAGCTCGACGACCTGCTGCTATACGGCATGCTCGGCGTCGTGCTCGGCGGGCGGCTCGGCGAAGTGCTGTTCTTCCAACCCGCGTATTACCTCAGCCACCCCGCGGAGATCCTCGCAATCTGGAAGGGCGGGATGAGTTTCCACGGCGGCTTTCTCGGCGTGCTCGTCGCAATGTGGTTATATGGACGCCGCAGCGGCAAGGGTTTCTGGCAGGTCACCGATTTCATCGCGCCGCTGGTGCCGACGGGGCTTGCCGCGGGGCGCCTGGGCAATTTCATCAACGGCGAGTTGTGGGGCCGGCCGGTCGAGACCGACATGCCATGGGCGATGGTGTACCCGTGGGTCGACGCGCTCCCCCGCCATCCGTCGCAGCTCTATCAGGTGGCGGGCGAAGGCCTGCTGCTGTTCGCGATCCTGTGGGTCTATTCAGCGCGCCCGCGGCCGCTGAAGGCCGTCTCCGCAATGTTCCTGATCGGTTACGGGGTGCTGCGCTTCGCGGCCGAGTTCTTCCGCACGCCGGATCCGGGAATATTCGGCACCCTGTCGCTCGGGCTGTCCACGGCCCAGTGGTTGTGCGTGCCGATGATCGCCGTCGGCATCGGGTTGCTCGCAGCGAATCGGGCGAATCAGGCGAATCAGGCGCATTGACCGCTTTCCGCACTCGCCGTGTCGTCCGTCGCCCCCGCCAGCGCCGCGAGTGCGGCGGGCAGCATGTCGCAGGTCACGACGACATCGGCGCCGAGCGCCGACGCCGCGCGGGCAGGCATCGAGTCGAGCGACGGCACGATCGAAATGATGTACGCATCCGGCGCGACACGTCGCAACAGTCCGATGAATCTTGCCGGCTCGTTCGCCGCGACCCGCCAGTCGAGCAGCGTGACGTCGGGCCGGACGCGGAAATAGAGCTGCAGCGCCCGGCTTTCGGCATCGGCCCTGCCGACGAGATCAAACAGCGGCGAGCTCAGCAGGAAGTCGTCGAGCCGCTCGCAGCAGCGCTCTCGCGGGGCCGCCAGCATGACGCGCAGCGGCCGACCGGAAAGGGTTTGTCGACGGCGGTATTGGAGCAACGGAAGCATTCAGGCTCGTCCCGGAAATATTTCGGCCGATCATGCCACAGGCCCGACGCTGATGACATTAGGGATTCCACTCGGCATCGCGCGGACTTCGCGAGTTTGGCGTGAGGGCCCCCACGGCGTGGCGGAGGCAGCGGACGGGACGTGAAGCCCCTTCATCGGGGGGCTCCGCCGCACCATCCCGGATACGTTTGGCAACATTTACGTACTATGATGCTCTCATTGCAAGAGGAGCGACTTTAGGAGGCATGACGTGGCATCCGGACTTGTTTCTCGCAGCCTGTCGAAAGTGCGCGCAATGGTCGCCGGAGCAGGCGGAAAAAGCGGCGAGCCGTCGGAAAAAGTGCTCGCCCGCATCCGGCGGCAACTAAAGGAATGCGCCGAGGGACTGGGCGGCGAAGTGTCGACGCGGCTGCGCGCAGGCCGTCTCGCCGAAACCTATCTGAGCCTCGATGATGCGGGACGGATCGCATTCCTGCGCATGATCGCGCTCGAGTTCGGCCCCGATCCGAAAAGAATCGCGAAAGCGCACGAAGCGTATCAGGCCGCGGTGGGGACGGAGCGGCAATGGGACGCCGAAGCGCAGTTGCGCGCCGCGATGCGCTCGTCGCGGATCCGCATCCTGACCCAGTTCAACGCGATCCCGCAGGGCGTGAAGTTCCTCGTCGACCTGCGCGCGGATCTGCTTCGCTTCCTCGAGAAAGACAAGGAACTCAAGTCGCTCGACCGCGAACTCGAAGCGCGCCTGACGGCGTGGTTCGACGTCGGCTTTCTCGAGCTCACGCGGCTGACGTGGAATTCCCCCGCCGCGCTGCTCGAGAAAATCGTCCAGTACGAGGCCGTGCACGAGATCCAGTCGTGGCGGGACCTGAAGAACCGGCTCGGGTCCGACCGTCGCTGCTACGCGTTCTTCCACCCGCGGATGCCGCAGGAGCCGCTGATTTTCGTCGAAGTCGCGCTGATGGAGGATCTCGCCGACAACGTGCAGAAACTTCTCGACGAAAACGCTCCGGCGGCCGACACCGACCGCGCGACCACCGCGATCTTCTATTCGATCAGCGCGACCCAGGAAGGGCTGCGGGGCGTCTCGTTCGGCAATTTCCTGCTCAAGCGCGTCCTCGACGACCTCAAGCGCGACTTCCCGAAACTCAACACCTTCGCCACGCTCTCGCCGATCCCGGGACTGGTGCGCTGGGCTTCGAAGCATCCGGACGAAGTCGCCGCGGCGTTCACCGAAACCGACTGGAAGCGCCTGGCCGCGATCGGCATCGAGGGGCCGGACTCGGAGCGGCTCAAACCGGTACTGGCGGGGAGCCACGGATGGGTCGCCGACCGACCCCTTGCGCGCGCGCTGCGTGATCCGCTGCTGCGGACCGCTGCGGCCTACCTGCTCGGCGGCCGGCGAGACAGCAAGGCGATCGACCCGGTCGCCCGCTTCCATCTGGGCAATGGAGCCCGCATCGAGCGGCTGAACTGGCTCGCGGACACCTCGGACAAGGGACTCGACCAGTCGTGGGGGATCATGGTCAATTATCTCTATGACCCTGATCGCATCGTGACGAACGTCGAGACTTTCGCCGCCAGCGGGGAAATCGACGCCGCCGCCGGCGTGAAGCGGCTTGCACGGCGCTAACGGCGAGGCACGGTGAAGTTTCCTTTCCGGAGCACTTCAATCCGTGTCCGCCTGCTGCTGGGCAGCACGGTCGTCCAGATCCTGCTGCTGACGCTGCTGCTCGCCAACAGCGTGCGGCTGATGAACGACGCGACGTCCGCGAGCCTCGACACGCTCATCGACCAGAACGCAACGATGCTCCACGCGATGGCGGCGGCGTACGGCGACCAGCGCCAGTTCGACGTGCTGCAGGACGTGCTGGGCGAGTTGCTCGGCGAAGCCGATGAAGGCCTTGTCTATGTGCGCATCGGCACCGCCGATGGACACCTCCTCGTCAGCGCGGGGATGCCCGGGATGACCGAACTGCCGCCGGACAACTCGGACGTCGCCAACGACAGCCACCACAACGAGCTGATCCACGTGCGCCGGCCGCTGCTGCTCGAACGCAACGAAATCGGCTTCCTGCAGTTCGGCGTGTCGGTGTCGGTGCTCGCCGCAGCGCGCAAGGCGATCACCGAGCAAGGTGGGGTGATCGCGCTGGCCGAGATCCTGCTGACCTTCGCGCTGCTGTCGGGCATCGGTTTCTTGCTCACCCGCAAGCTGAGCCGCCTGCTCGCGGGCAGCCAGGCGATCGCCGAGGGGCGGCTGGACCACCGCCTGCCGGAAGACGGCCACGACGAGCTCGCCCGCCTCGCCCAGCATTTCAACGTCATGGCCGCGAACCTGCAGGACCGGATCGGGGAACTGCAGGACACGGCGGCGCGGTTGAAAACCAGCGAGCAGCGGTACGAACTCGCGATCCAGGGCGCCCACGACGGCCTGTGGGACTGGGACATCGCCGCCGGGTCGGTGTATTGCTCGCCGCGCTGCTGCGAGATCACGGGCCTTTCGGCCGACCGCCCGCTGCAGTCGCCCACCGACATCCTCGGCGGAATCCACCCGGTCGATGTATCGGCGTATCGCAACAAGCTGGTCGAGCACCTGAAGGGAGACAGCGCCCAGTTCAAGGCGGAATACCGCATGCGCCAGCACGACGGCAGCTATTGCTGGGTCATGAAGCGCGGCGTGGCGCTGCGCGGCCCCGATGGCCGCGCGTTCCGCATGGCGGGATCGATCAGTGACATCCACCTGCACAAGCTGGCGCAGATGCAGCTCCAGTTCGATGCCCTCCACGACAGCCTGACAGGACTGCCGAATCGTGCCCTGTTCCTCGAGCACGTACACAGCGCACTCGGTCAGCAGCAGCGCCGGGCCGACCGTTTCGGCTTTGCAGTACTCGCGATCGACCTTGAGCGCTTTCGCCTCGTCAATGACAGCTTCGGCCACGCCGCTGGGGACGAACTGCTGAAGAAAGTGGCGGAGGCGATCCGGGCGACGCTGCGCCAGGGCGATGTCGCGGCGCGCGTCGGCGGCGACCGGTTCGCGCTGCTGCTCAACGGCATCGACGATCCGGCCGAATCGCTGCGCCTTGCCGAGGCGCTGCGCGAGAACCTCGCGAAGCCGACGTGGCTCGCCGGCCACACGCTGTACCCGAAATGCCGCGTCGGCATCGCGCTGAGCACCGACCACAATGACGGAGAAGCCTTGCTGCGCGATGCCGACAACGCCCTGCAGCAGGCGCGCGAGGGCGGCGAGGACCGCGTGGCGATGTTCCACGTGTCGATGCACACCCAGGCGCTGCAAAGCCTGCGGCTCGAAGGCGAGCTGCGCGCGGCGCTGCGCAGCGGCGGGCTGGCGGTGTATTTCCAGCCGATCGTCGCGCTCGCCGACGGCAGCATCAGCAGCTTCGAGGCGCTGGTGCGCTGGCCGCACCCCACCGAAGGGATGCTGGCGCCGAACCTGTTCATTCCGCTCGCCGAGACCCTCGGCCTGATCCACGAGCTCGACATGCTCGTGCTGACGCGCGCCTGCGAGCACATCCTGCAGTGGCAGCGCAGGGCCAACGGCAGGCCGGTCCCCAAGGTCAGCGTCAACCTTTCCGCGTTGCAGTTTTCCCGGCCCGACCTCGCGGGCGAGATCATCGCCGAAGTCCGGCGTCATGGGCTGGCCAACGACCGGCTGCGCGTCGAAGTCACCGAAAGCGTCTTCGCCGAGTCGTACGGCTCCGCCGCGCAGGTGCTGCAGCGGCTGCGCGACGCCGGCATATCGGTGCTGATCGACGATTTCGGTACCGGCTACTCGGCGCTGAGCTACCTGCACACCATCCCGTGCGACATCGTGAAGCTGGACGGCTCGTTCGTCCGCAGCCTCGAGCACGACGAGCGCCTGCGCAAAATCGTCGCGCGAAGCATCGAGCTCGCTCACGACCTCGGCATCCGTGTAGTCGCCGAATGTATCGAAACGCCTGTGCAGGACGCGCTACTCCGGGCGATGGGATGCGACTACGGGCAGGGCTACCACTATTCGCGCCCGCTGGACCCCACGGCGGCCGAACAGTTGCTGTTCGGCACTTCGACGCTGACCGAGGCCTCGACATGATCGTCCGCCCTCTGCATTGCGCACGCTTCCTCCTGCTGTTGCTGCTGTCCGTGACCCTTCGCGCGACGGACAGCGCCGCGGCCGACCCGATGAAGCCCGAACTGTCGGGTTTCGCGACGCTCGGCGCCGTGACCACCGACCGCCGCGACATGTGGTTCACGCGTTACGGCGTCAATTACCCCAGCAGCAGCAGCGATCCGGACTTCAGCCCCGACTCGCTGCTGGGCCTGCAGGCGAGCCTGCGGCTTCTGGCCGACAACGACGTCACGCTGCAGGCCCTCGTCATGGAGGACGGGACGAACAGCTACGACCCGCGGGTCACGCTCGCTTTCTTCCGCCAGACGCTCGCGCCCGGTCTGTCGGTACGCGTGGGCCGGGTCCGTGCGCCGTTCTTCATGCTGTCGGATTCGCTGTACGTGAACTACTCGAATCCCTGGGTGCGCCCGCCCGTCGAAGTGTACGGCCTCAATCCGTTCAACGACCTCGACGGCATCGATTTCATCTACCATGCTCGGATCGGCGACCTGGACGCCGAATTCCACCCCTATTACGGCCGCAGCGCGATCTCGTTTCTGCAGGGCAGGGCGCGGCTCGACGAGACCTGGGGCCTCGGTCTAGTGCTGACGCGGGGCGATCTTTCGCTGCATCTCGGACGCGCCAACGCACGATTCATGCTCAAGCGCCACGGCGCCCAGCATGCCGCGCTCACCGCAGGCCTTGCCGCGGTCGGACTGGGCGGCGTGACAAGCGATCTGTCGGGCGACGACGGCAGGACGAGTTTCACTTCGGTCGGGCTGCAATGGGACGACGGCCGCTGGCAGGTCATCGGCGAATATGTGCGCCGGCGAGCCGACCGCTACGTGACGAGTTCGAGCGCGTGGTACCTGAGCGCCGGCAGGCGCTTCGGCGCGCTGACGCCCTACGTCTCGTTCGCGCGTCAGATCCTCGACGAACCGATCGCCAGGGCAACGATTCCGGCGTCCTTCCCAGCGCTCGATGCAGGCTGGAAGGCGTACCTGACCTCGCGCAACAACGCTCAGCGCAGCATCACCGCCGGGGGACGCTGGGACGTCTCGCCCACCACCGCGCTCAAGGCAGAATTCACTCACGCCCGGCTGGATCGCAACGCCTGGGGGTCCTACTTCCCGCGCGGCAATATGCAGGCTGCCCGAATCGCGGGAAATACGGCGAACACGTTCAGCCTCTCGCTCGACCTGACTTTCTGAGACGATCCAGGTGAAGCGCATCCCCCTCGGAATTCTCGTCACGGCGGCCCTGGCGCTGTTCGCCCCGCTCGCCGCGGCGCAGATCGTCATCGTCACCAGCGCCGACGGCAGAATTGGCGAATTGTCACGACAGCAGGCCGAGCAGCTGTATCTCGGGCGCACCCGCAGCCTGCCCGACGGGACACCGGTCGCACTTGTCGACCTGCCGGCGGGCAGGGTGCGGGACCGTTTCTACGAGCAACTCACCGGCAAGAACCCGAGCCAGATCCGCGCCTACTGGTCACGCATGGTTTTCACGGGCCGCGCGCTGCCGCCGCAGCAAGCTGAAAACGTCCGCGAACTTGGCGCGCGCCTCATGACCGACCCGAACCTGATCGGTTATCTGTCGGCCGCCGATGCGGATCCCCACATGAAAGTGCTGCTCAAGCTTCCCTGAGCGCCGCTCTCCCTGCGCATCGGCTCGAATCACGGCCGCAAAGCGCGAGGTGCCCCGATTTCCCCGCAAGATACGCAAGACGCTTGACCGATCCGGCAGGCAATGTTGTAATGCGAATCGTTCCTATTCGTTATATTAAAACATGCCAAACGAGCTCTCCCTCCCGCCGCGAGCCACGCACCTCCATCCGGTTGAAGGGGCATCGCGGGGAAGCACGACGGAACAGCACCCGCAGGCGATCCCGAGCGCCCAGCTGCTGCTCGGGCGTCCGAGCGTGACGATCGACCACGACGGAATGCATTACGTCCTGCGCGCGACCCGCGCGGGGAAACTTATCTTGACAAAGTGATCCTGCGGCAAGCGGGCGAACAAACGGAATAACGAGGCTAGACTATGTACGTCTGCGTCTGCAACGCGGTAACGGATCGTCACATCGAACAGGCAGTCAGCGAAGGCGCATCGACCTTGCGCGAGCTGCGCACGAAACTCGGCGTGGCGAGCGAATGTGGCCGCTGCGCGACGTGCGCCCGCGATTGCCTGCGTTCAGCGCTGGCAGAGCAGACCGCGACTCCGGCCCCCGCCGTCGTCGCGTCCTCGTTCTCGTTTGCCGCGGAGGCCCTATGAAAGGCGACGTCAAAGTCATCCAGTTTCTCAACAAGCAGCTGACCAGCGAGCTCACCGCCGTCAACCAGTACTTCCTGCATGCGCGCATGTACAAGAACTGGGGCCTGGGGCGGCTCGGTCATCACGAGTACGAAGAATCGATCGAGGAAATGAAGCACGCCGACAAGCTCATCGGGCGCGTGCTGTTTCTCGAAGGGCTGCCGAATCTGCAGAATCTGAACAAGCTCTTGGTCGGCGAAAACGTCCCCGAGTGCCTGGAAGGAGACCTGAAGCTCGAATTGGCGGCGCGGACCGACCTCATCGAAATGATCGCGTACTGTGAAACCTCTCAGGACTACGTTTCGCGCGAACTGTTCGAGGAGCTCCTCGAGGATACCGAAGAGCACATCGACTATCTCGAAACGCAGCTCGAGCTCATCGGCAAGGTAGGCCTGCAGAACTACCTGCAGTCGCAGATGGAAAGCTCCAGCTAGTTGCCACTGCCGCCGGGCCGGGGTACGTGCTGTACCCTCCGGCACCCGACTGGCGCGCGGCCGGCCTCCCCCTCCACTCCACACCCACTCCCGCCCGTTCTCGCGCAGAATCCGCCAGGTACCGGGCAGACGCGCGGAACAGACCCGATGAACCTCTCGCATAGCCTTCCCTCAGATTCGTTCCTCGACCGGCAGGATCCCGCACCGCGTCGCGAGCCGGCTGCCGCACCGCGCCCGGCCACAAGGTCCCGCCTGAAGACCGGAGGCCAGTCGCCCCTTCGGCCCGAGGCACGCAACCGGCGCGAACGTCGCCTGATGCTCGTGCTCGTCGCGCTCGCGCACGCTGCCGCGGCGATCGGGTTCGCGCGATTTCAGCCGGCTCCCGCCGAAGCACCGCAGCCGCCGATCACCGTCGCGCTGATCGAACCTCCTGCGGTGATCCCGATGGCGGCACCGGCTCCCGTCCTGCCGACACCGCCGAAACCGGAAGTCAGCAAGCCGCAGCCCGCGCCACCCAAGGCGGCGCCGCGCCAAAGCCGGCCGGCGCCGGCGAAAGTCACGCCGCCCCCGGTCCCGCTCACGGACTCCGCCACTGCGGTCAGCAACGACGAACCGCCGACGCCCCCCGCCCCCGTCGTCCGGACTCCCGCCCCGCCTGCCGAGGCCCCCGCCGCGCCGCCGCAGCCCGCGGTCCGTTCCCGCCCGGCGGAGACCGTCGCCGCGCGTTTCGACGCCGCCTACCTGAACAATCCGCCGCCGGCCTACCCGCCGCTGTCGCGCAGGATGCGGGAGGAAGGCAAGGTCATGCTGCGCGTCTTCGTGACAGGCGAGGGCATGCCCGGCAAGATCGAACTCTCTGCAAGCTCGGGCTCGCGCCGGCTTGACACCGCGGCCGAGAACGCCGTGTCCCGCTGGCGCTTCGTGCCCGCGAAGCAGGACGGACGCAATGTCGACGCGTGGGTCGTCGTGCCGATCATTTTCAAACTCGAAGGACTGTGAACATGCCTAGCGACACTTTCGGCCTTGCGCACCTGTGGGGCCAATCCGACCTCATCATCAAGCTCGTCGCCTTCACGCTCGTCGTGATGTCGGTGGCGAGCTGGTATCTGATCCTGGTCCGCACCGTGCGCCAGTTCCGCGCCCGCCGCTTCGACAACGCCGTCGAAGCGTTCTGGAACGCCCCGCATCTCGACGAAGGCCTCGCGCGGCTGTCCGGCGCGGCACCCGATTCGCCGTTCGAAGCGCTCGCGCGCCAGGGCGCGGCGGCCGCCGAACATCTGCGCCGCCACACGCACGACGACACGCTGGGCGGCAAGCTCGACGCCGACGAGTTCGTGACCCGCGCGATGCGCAAGTCGATCGCGCTGTCGACGGCGCAGCTCGAGTCGGGCCTCACGGTGCTCGCGTCGATCGGCTCGACCGCGCCTTTCGTCGGCCTGTTCGGCACCGTGTGGGGCATCTACCACGCGCTGATCGGCATCAGCACATCGGGGATGGCGACGCTCGACAAGGTCGCCGGCCCGGTCGGCGAGGCCTTGATCATGACCGCGTTCGGCCTGTTCGTCGCGATCCCGGCGGTTCTCGCGTTCAACACGTTCACCCGCGCAAACCGCCTCGAGCTTTCCGAACTCGACGCGTTCGCACACGACCTGCACGCCTGGTTCACGACCGGCACGCGGCTGGCGAGCGCACCGACCGGCGACATGGCCGCGGGCGCCAGCACAACTGCCCGCGGCGCGGCGCCGGTCCAGCTGCGCGTGCCGACACCGGGAGCCGCGTGATGGCTTTCGGCGGATTCAGCCAGGAAGGGCGCGGCGCCCCGATGAGCGAGATCAACATGGTGCCGCTGATCGACGTCATGCTGGTGCTGCTGATCGTGTTCATGATCACCGCCCCGCTACTGACCCATGCGGTCAAGATCGATCTGCCGAACGCGGCCAGCGCGGCGGCGAACGAGAAGCCGGAAACGGTGACGCTGGCGATCGACGAGGCCGGCACGCTGTACTGGAACGACCGCCGGATCAGCGACGCCGAGCTGCAGGCACGCTTCGCTGAGGCCGCGGCGAACCCGGTGCAGCCGGAGCTGCACCTGCGCGCGGACCGCGAGACGCGCTACCAGAAGCTCGCCGAAGTGATGTCCGCGGCGCGCCTCGCCGGCATCCAGAAAATGGGCTTCGTCACCGTTCCCGAGAACTGACCGGCAGGCGCGGCGGCGACTACGTCCCCGCCTGCCCACACCTCCCGGCCGCCGTCCGCGCGGCCGCACGCGCCGGTCTCCCGCCGGCGGCATGTCATAATCACCCGCCCCGCTCCGGCGCGGGAACCCCTGCCTGCAATACGATACAAAGCAGCGGCATGCCTTCCCGTATTCTTCGGGCTGCAATCCTTATCGAATGCACGGCACACTGTGCGCAGGCAACCCCGAGTCCGGTCACTACATGAATCCCTCCGCACCTTCCCCGAAGCGACGCTGGCGTCGCGTTGCGATCGCATTGCTCAGTCTCGCACTGCTCGGCGCAGGGGGTTATTTCGCCTGGTCGAAATATCTCGCAAAGCCCGACGAAGCGTCCGGTTACCAGTTCACGAGCATCTCACGCGGCGATATCGAGGATGTCGTGACCGCGACCGGCATGCTGCAGCCGCGCGACTACGTCGATGTCGGTGCGCAGGTGTCGGGGCAGTTGAAGAAGATCCACGTCGAAGTCGGCTCGGAAGTGAAAGCCGGCGAACTGCTCGCCGAGATCGACCCGATCGTGCTGCAGAGCCGCGTCGATGCGACGCGCGCGCAGCTGCGCAACCTGCGTGCGCAGCTGATGCAGCGCGAATCCGACCGGCGACTCGCCGACCTGCAGCTGCGGCGCCAACGCAACCTGATGGCGGAAGACGCGACCACCGCCGACGCGCTGCAGACGGCCGAAGCGACGCAACTCGGCGCGCAGGCGCAGGTCGAGGCGCTCAAGGCGCAGATCGACCAGACCGAATCGAACCTGCGTGCCGACGAGGCAAACCTCAACTACGCGCGCATTTATGCGCCGATCACCGGCACCGTCGTGTCGATCACCGCGCGCCAGGGTCAGACGCTGATCGCCAGCCAGCAGGCGCCGGTGATCCTGCGCGTCGCCGACCTGTCGACGATGACCGTGCAGACGCAGGTTTCCGAGGCGGACGTGAGCCGCCTCACGCTCGGCATGGACGCCTACTTCACGACCCTCGGCGGCGAAGGGCGCCGCTGGCGGGGGACGCTGCGCAAGATCGAGCCGACGCCGGTCGTGCAGAACAACGTCGTGCTCTACAACGCGCTGTTCGACGTCTCGAACCCGGAGCAGGCGCTGATGACGCAGATGACGGCGCAAGTGTTCTTTGTCGTCGCCGCCGCGCGCGATGCGCTGCTGGTGCCGATGTCGGCATTTTCCACCGCAGCGCCGCGGGTCACGCGCACGGCTGCCGGCGGCAACGCAGCGGGCGGTGGCGAAGCCCGCCCATCCCGCCCGCGCGGCCCGGCCAGCGGCACCGCCGGGCCGCGCCATCGCACCGTCCGGGTCGCGGCGGCCGACGGCACGCTGCAGGAGCGGCGCGTTGAAGTCGGGGTCAGCAATCGCGTCCAGGCCCAGGTGCTGTCCGGCCTCGAGGAAGGCGACCGCGTCGTCTCCGGCGCGGCGCTGCGCACCGACGCCCCCGCCGCCGCGCGACGCACGCCGCGGCTATGAAAACCGAGCCGTTCATCGGCGCGCTGGGCGCCGACACGAAAGTCGGCACGTCCGCGGGCGTGCCGTTGATCGAACTGTCCGGTGTGACGAAAACGTTCCGCAACGGCGAGCTCGCCGTCGAGGTACTGCATGGCATCGACCTGACGATCCTGCCGGGCGAATTCGTCGCCATCGTCGGCAGTTCAGGCTCGGGAAAATCGACGCTGATGAACATCCTCGGCTGCCTCGACCGCCCGACGAGCGGCAGCTACCGCTTCATGGGCCGCGACGTCGCGGCGTTCGACCGCGACGACCTCGCGCGGCTGCGGCGCGAGACGTTCGGCTTCGTGTTCCAGAGCTACAACCTGATCGGCGGCGCGAGCGCGCGCGAAAACGTCGAAGTGCCGGCGGTCTATTCCGGCATGCCGCCGGCCGAACGCCACGCGCGCGCAACCGGCCTGCTCGCGTCGCTCGGCCTGGGCGAGCGCACCGAGCACCGGCCGAACCAGCTCTCCGGCGGCCAGCAGCAGCGCGTGTCGATCGCGCGTGCGCTGATGAACGGCGGCCGCGTGATCCTCGCCGACGAACCGACCGGCGCGCTCGACAGCAAGAGCGGCGCCGAAGTCATGCAGCTGCTCAACAAGCTGTCCGCCGACGGCCACACGATCATCCTGATCACACATGAGCGCGAGGTCGCCGAGCAGGCGCAGCGCATCATCGAGATCCGCGACGGCCACATCGTCGCCGACGCCGGCCCCCGTCCGCGCCCCGGCGTCGAGCCCGACTTCGCGCCGCACGTCGATCGCACGTCGCCGCTGTCCGACATCGTCGAGGCCGGCCGGACCGCGCTGCGGGCGCTACGCGCGAACATCTTTCGCGCCGCGCTGACGCTGCTTGGCATCGTCATCGGCGTCGCCGCGGTGATCGCGATGCTCGCGATCGGCGACGGGGCGAAGCAGGACGTCGTCGACCGCATCAGCTCGATGGGGACCAATCTGCTGACGGTGCGCCCCGGCGCGCCGAACCAGCGCGGCCGCGACACCACGGCGACGCTCGTGCTCGACGACGTGCGTGCGATCCGCGACCTGCCAAACGTGCTCGCCGCGGTGCCCGAACAGAGCTCGACGGTAACGATCCGCTCCGGCAACGCCGATCACCGCACTTCCGCGAACGCGACCGGCGCCGACTTCACGCTCGCGCGCGACTGGCCGATCGCCCGCGGCACATTCTTCAGCGCCACCGACGAGCGTCGCTACGCGACCGTCGCGGTGCTCGGCCAGACGGTCGCGAATGCGCTGTTCGGCGACGCTGATCCGGTCGGCGAGTTCGTGCTCGTCAACAGCATCATGTTCCAGGTCGTCGGCGTCATGGGTCCGATGGGCGCGACGCCATGGGGCTCGGACCAGGACGACGTGATCTTCGTGCCGTACTCGACCGGCAGCCTGCGGCTGTTCGGCCAACGGCACCTGCGCAGCGCCACCGTCGCGGTCGAGGACGTCGCGCAGATCGACGACACGCAGGCGGCGGTGCACGAGTTGCTGCAGGCGCGCCACAGCGGCGTCGAGGACTTCCAGATCCGCAACATGGCGTCGGTCATCGAGAGCGTGTCCGAAACGCAGAACACCCTGACGGTGCTGCTCGGCACCGTCGCCGCGATCTCGCTGCTCGTCGGCGGCATTGGCGTCATGAACATCATGCTGGTGTCGGTGACCGAGCGCACCCGCGAGATCGGCATCCGCATGGCGACCGGCGCGCGGATGAAGAACATCCTGCAGCAGTTCCTCATCGAGGCGCTCGTCGTCTCGGCGCTCGGCGGCGTCATCGGCGTCGTCGTCGGCCTCGGTGCCGCGGCGATCATCGAAGCCTTCGACACGCCGATCGTCTACTCGGCTCCGCCGGTGCTGCTCGCATTCGGCTGTGCCTTCGCAACCGGCCTCGTCTTCGGCTACCTGCCGGCACGCAAGGCGGCCCGCCTCGATCCGGTCATCGCGCTCGCCTCGGAATGACATTCTCGATGCCCTCATCCTCCTTTCCCGCGCCGCGCGGCAGCTCGTCCCAAGCCGGCCTGCGCCGGCGGCGCACTTTGCTCCTCGCAGCCGTTGCGCTGCTCGTCACCGGCTGCGCGATCACCGAACCGGCGACGCGGCCCGGGCTGACGATGCCGCCGGGCTGGTCCGAGCCCGTGCCCGCCGTCGCGATGCAACCGGGCGCTGGCTGGTGGCGCAGTTTTTCGTCGCGCCAGCTCGAAAGCCTGATCGACGAGGCGCTCGCCGGCAGCCCCGATTTCCGCATCGCGGCGGAACGCGTGCGCCAGGCCGAGATTCAGCTGCGCGCGGCCGGCGCGTCGCTGCTGCCGTTCGCAAGCGTCGGCGGCGACACCGACTGGCGGCGCACCGACCCCGCGAGAGGACGTGCCATCGACAGCGAATCGTCGGGCGCGAGCCTCGCGATCAGCTACGAGGTCGACCTGTGGGGCCGGCTCGCTGCGGGCGTCGCTGGCGCCGGCGCGAGCCTTGCGGCGACCCGCCACGACTTCGAGGCGGTGCGGCTGACGCTCGTCGCCGGCGTCGCGAACACGTATTTCCAGCTGCTCACAACCCGCACCCGCCTCGACATCGCCCGCGACAACCTCGCGATCGCCGAGCGCGTGTTCAACATCGTCGAGGCCCGCTATCGCAACGGTGCGGCCTCCGCGCTCGACATCAGCCGCCAGCGCGGCACCGTGCTCGCGCAGCGCGCCGCGCTGCTGCCGCTCGAAAATCAGGAGCGCCAGACGCTCACCGCGCTCGCGGTGCTGCTCGGCCGCGTCCCGCAGGACTTCGGCGTCAACGGCGAAACGCTCGCTGCGCTCGCGATTCCCGAAGTCGCCCCGGGCCTGCCTGCCGACCTGCTGGTGCGCCGCCCGGACCTCGCCAGTGCCGAAGCGCAGCTCGCCGGGGCGGACGCCGACGTCGCCGCCGCGCGCGCCGCGCTCTTGCCGTCGGTGCAGCTTTCCGGCTCGGCCGGCCTCGCGAGCACGGCGCTGCTGTCGCTCGCGAATCCGTCGAACAGCGTCGCGCTCACCGCGAGCCTCGCGCAGACGCTGTTCGACGGCGGGCGCCTGCGCGGCGACGTCGAGGCGGCGCGCTCGCGCCGGCGCGAATTCGTCGAAAACTACCGCGCCGCAATCTTCACCGCGCTGAAGGAGGTCGAGGACGCCCTCGGCAATGTCGACCGCAACCGTCGCCAGGAAGACACCCAGCAGCTGATCCGCGACGAGGCGGCGCGCGCCCTGCGGCTCGCCGAACTGCGCTACCGTGAAGGCGCCGACGACCTCCTCGCGGTGCTCGACGCGCAGCGCACGCTGTTCCAGGCGCAGGACCAGCTCGCGCAGCTGCGCTTCGCGCGCCTGTCCGCCGCGCTCGACCTCTTCAAGGCACTCGGCGGCGGGTGGGAACATTTCGGCCCGACAGCTTCCGGCGAGCGAGGGACTCGCAGTAATTCGGGTTGAACAAGGCAAAGGCGGCCATTGCAGTTGTCCACGCGTTCAACAGCAATTACTGCTGAACCTGGCCGATCAGCTGTGCGCTTTTCGGGTCATAGACCACGTCAGTAATCGACCCATCCCGTATGCGCTGAACCGCTTCGTCAATGACATGAAGGGGTACCAGGAACCACTCCCTTGGTTTCACTGGATTTCCAAAGCGATCTTCGATGGTCAAATCGAGCTGTGCTGCGCCAAACAGACGGTGGAAGATGTTCTCCAACCGGGTGCGATTGAGGTTGTGCAGCTTGTAGGTGGCAACCACCTGCACGTCGGCCAGCAGGTAGGTCGCGTCCTTGGACGCGGCCGCGATGCGGCTTTCCACCTTGCCGCCGGTCACGCCGATCTTGTGGATCAGCTCACGGTGCTCGGCAACGAACAGGTGCTTTGACAGGCTGCGCAGCACATAAATGGTGCCGGATTCGATGTCGTCGGGCTCGACCGCCTCGCCGAACAGCGGGCCCATGTCCGGATCGGTCAGGCGGCGGCCTGTCTCATCCTTGTATAGGGCGCGCTGCAGGGAGCGCAGTAGCAGATCGCTTTCGGTGCCGTTGGCGTAGATGACGCGCAGGCGGGCATTTGTCTCCTTGTTAGGCGTGCGGTACTGATCGCCCATTTCGGCCACATATGCCAATTGCCCGCCAAGGATGAAAAAGTTGCCTATGGCAATGCTGGCATCACGTCCGAAGCGTAGCGTTTTGCGGATGCCGGTTTTCAGCTCCCGTTCTACCTGCTCAAAGAGCGGTTGATATTTATCGAAATCGGCGCAGGGTGTGCGCTCGGCGATCTCCTCGGCGGCACGCTTCTCAGCGCTGGAGCGCACATGGCGCAGCACGGTGATGTCGTTCTGCCCGGTGGGCGTGTGGGTGACGCCGAGTTCGGCCAGCAAGGCGTCTTCGTCCAAGGCGTCGGCATCGGCGGAGCTTGCCGCTGCGCCAGGAGACAGCAGACCGGGCGCATCCATCTCGGCCAGCAAGGCGCGCGCTTCCGGCAATTTGCGCAACCGGTCCAGGCGAACCGCATACAGGCGCTCGAAGATGTCGCGGCCTTCACCATGCAGCGGCGCGCAGCCATGAGTCTGATGAAAGCGCAGAATATCCTCGAAGCCGGCGACGATGCGTTCCTCGCGCGGGGTTCGGCTGGAGATCTTGAGCGGCGTGACTTCCACCCCCAGCGCATCCAGCAGTTCGTCGTCATCCATTTCAGCCATTGGCGGACTCTTCCTTTTCCTGCGCCGCCCTGGCCTGGGCGCGGCAACGCGCCAGCGCAGCCACCCCTTCGGCCATGCGTTTTTCCCACGCATCGGCAGAATTGATATCGGGCAGGCGGCCTCGCTCGTTCTTGAACGACAAGGCACGCTTCGCCAGCTCACGGGCCTCGTCTTCAGGAATGCTCACCTTCTTGGCGGCAATGCTGGCCTGCACCTGGCGCAGCGATTTTTCGTCCATCGCTTTCGCCAGCACCGCATAGGCCGCATCGAAGGGATTGATGCGGTCGATCAGGTCGATATCCAGCTCGCGCACGTTGACGAACTTGCGCACCCCCTCCAGCAAGGCCGTACTGCCTTGCACGGCATCGCTGCCCTCGGCATCAGCCTGTGCCAACGCCAGCTTGGCCTGCTGCGTGACGTTCATCGCCGCGATGGCGTGCTGCCGGATGGCCTCCTGATCGGCCGCGCTCAACTCCGGATAACGCTCGCGCACGATCTTGCCCATGCGCAACTGGGTCAGCTCTTCGGGCAGGGTGTTTTCCTGGTCGAACAGGCCGCGCTCCAGCGCGGTCTTGTCCTGCAGGAAACTGGTGACGACTTCGTTCAAATCCTCTCTGCAGATACGCGTTGCCTCGGCCGTTTCCGGCTTAGCCAGCCCGTTGATCTCGACGTGATACTGGCCGGTGGCTTCATTCACACCGACGTTGGTCTGACGATTGAGTCCGTAAACTGCTGTAAATCGAGTGGCAGGTAGCCACCGCTTCAGTTCGGTACGATGACGTTGTCGAAGCGTTGATCAACCGAAGAAAGGCAGGCGAAGCGATGGCTGGATATGATGTTAGCGTAGGGCGTGATTTGTTGCCAGGGCTGTTGAGCGGTCAGGACGGGCTGGCGAAACTGGTAGAAGCGGTTCTGAACCAGATACTGGAGGCGCAAGTGACAGAAGCGTTGGGAGCGGAGCGGCACGAACGCACGGAAGAGCGCGCCGGCTACCGCAACGGCACGCGAGCACGCACGCTCTACACACGGGTGGGGCCGGTGACGCTGCTGGTGCCGCAGACGCGGGATGGCAGCTTCTCGACAGAGATCTTCAAGCGTTACCAGAGGAGCGAGCAGGCGTTTGTACTGGCGCTGATGGAGATGGTCGTGCAAGGCGTCTCGACGCGGAAAGTATCGGCGATCACCGAGGAGCTGTGCGGCACGAGCTTTTCCAAATCGACGGTCAGCGCGCTCTGCGCCGGACTGGACGGACGTGTCGGTGCCTTCAACGAGCGACGGCTCGAAGGCGATTACCCGTTTGTTCTGGTCGATGCGCTGTTCATCAAGAGCAGGGAAGGCGACCGCGTCGTATCGCGCGCCGCACTGGTCGTGTCGGGCATCAGGAGTGACGGCTACCGCGAAATTCTCGGCGTGAAGATCGGCGACACGGAGAGTTTCGCCACTTGGGATGAGACGTTCCGCTGGCTCAAAGGCCGGGGGTTGAAAGGCGTCATGTTCGTCGTTTCCGACAGCCACGGCGGGCTGACGCAGGCGGTCGCAAAGCATTTTCAGGGGGTGACCTGGCAGCGCTGCCAGGTGCATCTGATGCGCAACATTCTGGGGAGCTGCAGCGCCAAGATCCGGGCCGACGTGGCGGCGGCAGCCAAACTCGTCTTCCAGGCGGCGGACATGGCCGAGGCCAAGCGCCGGCTCGCCGAATTCGTCGAGCGCTTCGAGAAAACGGCGGCAAAGGCCGTGGCGTGCATCGAGGAAGGTTTCGCCGACGCAATGGCGGTCATGGCGCTGCCAGAGAAATACCGGCGGCGGCTGCGCACGACCAACATGCAGGAGCGGCTCAACGAAGAGATTCGCCGTCGCGAGCGGGTGATCCGCATCTTCCCCAACGACGAATCCGCCCTGCGCCTGATCGGCGCCCTGTTGGCCGAGCAGAACGAGGTCTGGCAGGAAAGACGATATCTGGATATGGATGAATTCGCGGAGTGGGTCGCCGCCCGCGCCGCCGCCGGCGAGAGCAACAACGTTGTTGCTCTCGCCGGATAAAAACCATTCGTCATCATCCGGGCTGAAGAGAATTTACAGCAGATTTTGGACTTGACTGGTCTGACCCTCTCGGTAGCCATCCGGGCCGTAGGTAAAGCCCGGCAACGGGCCGATGTTCTTGGGCGTAAATTCATAACGCGGGGCCAGCACCTGCTCCATCAGCAGGCTGGCGGAAATGGCCTTGAGCATGTCATTCACCGCCTCGGCCACGGCGGCCTGCTCCGCCGCGGGCTCGGCGATCAGGTTGGTGAAGCGCGCGCGTTCCTTGCCTTCCGCGTCGCGGGTGGCGCGGCCGATGATCTGCACGATCTCGGTCAGGCTGCTGCGGTAGCCAATGGTCAGGGCATGTTCGCACCAGATCCAGTCAAAGCCTTCCTTTGCCATGCCCAGCGCGATGATGATGTCCACATGGTCGCGGTTGCCTTTTTGCGCCGGGTCTTTCAGCGCCGCCAGCACGCGGGAGCGTTGTGCCGGATCGCTGTCGTCCACCAGGTCCGCCACTTTCAGCGTGCGGCCATGCCGGGTTTCGACGCGGTGGAAGCCGGTGGCCGGGTCGATCCCTTTCCATTCGCCCAGCGCGTGCATGATCTCGTTGACCTCGCGTTCCTTGTCCTGGAGGCTTTCGCGGGCATTCACATTGGGAATGTGCACGATGGTTTTCAGCGCCGGGTCCAGCACCCTGGCCACGGCATTCACATAAGGACCGGTGTAGAAGAAGTAGCCGATATCCAGCGACTTGAGCCAGCGGTAACCGTTGAGCTGCTCGTAGTAGGTATACGTGACCGTCTCGAAGCGGGCCTCATCCGCCGGGGCCAGCACGGCCTCGCTGTCGCCGCGGAAATAGGAGCCGGTCATCGCCACCAGATGCACTTTGTCGCGGGTGATGAACGCGCCCAACTGGCTGCCCAGCACATTGCCCGGATTGGCTGAAACATGATGGAACTCGTCGATGGCGATCAGCCGGTCGTCGAAAGCCGCCACGCCCAGCTCTTCCACGGCAAAACGGAACGTCGCGTGCGTGCAGACCAACGCCTTGTCGGTGCCTTCAAGAAACTTGCGTACCGCATCGACCTTGGACTTCGCCACACGGGGCTCGTCGATTCCCGGAGCGTTGCACAGGTTCCACTGGGGAGCGACCTGCCAATCCCAGTAGAAGCCGTGCTGACTCAGGGGTTCGTCGGCAAAGCTGCCGCCAATGGAGCGCTCCGGCACGACGATGAGGGCCTGCCGCAGGCCCTGGTTGTGGAGCTTGTCCAAGGCAATGAACATCAGCGCGCGGGACTTGCCCGAGGCGGGCGGCGATTTGATCAGCAGGTACTGCTCGCCGCGCTTGGCGTAGGCGCGCTCCTGCATGGCGCGCATGCCCAGCTCGTTGGCCTTGCTGGAAGCTCCGGTGCGGGCCGTGGTGATGGATACGGACGGGATGGTGCAGGCGTTGGTCGGGTTGGTCTGTTCGGTCATGGCGATTCGCTGTTTATTGGAGAACTACCGTCCGTGACTTGTCCAACAGTTTGTTGGACAAATGGGGTTCCAGCGGAGATGGCACGGTACAAGTGTGGCATCGATCAAAACCGGATCAAAATTCAGAGTGTTCAGGTCGCTTGGGTAAACCCATGTTCGATAAGGATTTCTCAAATCTTCGGTCGCATGGAGGAAGCTGCGGGCGCGGCATCATCAAAACCCGATCAAAACTTGATCGACTAGGCCCAGAACGGGACGTAGCCCGAACGGGGGTGGACCGGGTCGGCAGACGGGATCAGGCTGGCGGGGGTGTCATTCGCTGCTGAACTCATCCACTTTTCCCTTTTTTGTCGGCTTGCTTGATGACGTGCTCAATCTCCTCGATTTCCTTCAGGTCGTCGGCATCCGCCTGGGCACGCTCTGCCTCACGCCGCTGCTGGTCGAACAATACATAGCGTTCATGCGCAACGCGCTCCATATGCTCACGGCTGATCAACCCTGCGCCCGAGAGAATCGGTTGATCGTTGAAAGCCAGCATCTTGTCCACATTGCTGCGCCAGAAATCCAGGCTCAAATCCTTGTGCTGCTTGACCCGCAACTCGGCCTGCTCCAGAAAAATCACCACCAGGCGGTTGAGCGTGTCGATTTCATCGGCGGTCAGGTAGTTCTTGGCAACAATCACATCCTGCTTGCGCACGCGAGACCCGCTCCAGGTCATCAGTGCCATGTTCGGCTGGCCGGGATCGGCACGCTTGACCACCAGTTCCGCGGCGGTATGGCCCGTGGTGGCATACAGCAGCTTGTTCTGTACCTCGGCAAAGAACAGGGCGGTTTCGTGTTCGCGCACCCGGTAGTCGGAACTCAGGGCGAAAAGCTCGCGCACCTTCTGGTAAAAACGCTTTTCCGAAGCACGAATCTCGCGGATGCGAGCCAGCAGCTCATCGAAATGATCCCAACCGCCTGGGTTTTTCAGGCGTTCGTCATCCAGCACGAAGCCCTTGCGCAAAAACTCCTTGAGGTGCGCGCTGGCCCACTGACGGAACTGCACGCCCCTCGGCGAACGCGCACGGTAGCCAATGGCCAGGATCAGGTCGAGGTTGTAATGAATGAGCTTGCGCCGCACCTGCCGCCCGCCTTCGTTTTGAACTGTCAAGGATTCCTTGACGGTTGCCTGCGGGTTCAGCTCCCCATCCTCGAAGATATTCCTGGCATGCAGAGAGACATTCTGCTTGCTGGTCTGGAACAGTTCGGCAATTTCCAACTGGCTCAACCATACCGTTTCGCCTTCCGCCCGCAGGTGAATCCGGGTCCGGCCATCGTCGCTGCTGTAGAGGATGAGTTCGCTCATTTTTTCCCTCTTCCCGTTTTCCTGGGTGCGTTGCCGGCCGCCTCCGCCGTCATCTTCGTATACAGCTCGAACAGCTTTTCCAGCCGCTCGGTGTCATTCTTGAAGCGGCGGCCGATATAGATGCGCTCCAGTGTTTCGTCGTTCTTCTCGTGGGCGTGGCGCAGGTTGTCCGGCATGGCGTCCGGATCGTACAGATCGGCGATGGTGGCGGGGAAATGGGCTTCGCGGGCGAGCAGGATGGCTTCGGCGCAGCGGGTCAGGTCAGCCTTGTTCTGCTCGGTGAGGAAGGGGACGGGAAAGGTGTTCCAGCCGAGGGTGTTGGAGTAGCGGTATCGGGTTTCTAGTTTTCCGCAGACTGTTGCAATCCAGACCAGATGCAGGCGGGAGGCGATGAGCGCCATGTTCCAGAGGGGGGCGTCGTAGAGGGCGAGCGCGAGGTTGGAGACGCGCACCTCGGCGGGTAACAATCCACATGGAAGGTAGGCGCGGCGTTCTGATGAAACGCTGGGAATGATGATCGTATGGTCATTCCCGATGATCGTGCGCTCAAACTTATAAGGCGTGTCGAGGCCCGCACGCCCGCGCTCGCTACCATGCAAACGATATTGGCGGATACGATCGAGCCGTGCCTTGATCGGCGGGATAGAGAAAGCGAGCGGTGCCTGTGCGTCAGTGATCCAAAGGCAATATCGCTCCAACCCATTGATGAACTCGTTTGAACCCAAGATGGGCTTTAGCAATGCCGCTGCCGTCGGGTGCGAGATTGCCAAGTCCCTCGCCTCATCGGGTGAGAGCAAAAGATTTCCCTGGTCCCGGGGGATGTTGCCGCCAAACATGACCGCGACATCTGAGATCGGTTCATTCGCCTTTTCGACGATAACGTTCTTGCCGGGCGTCAGATAGAAGCTGATGCTTTCAACCTCTTTGCGCTCTTCCCCGTCAAATATGTATTTCGGCTTGATTCCTATTCTCGCCACGCCGACGATAATGCACGTAACCTGCGCGTTTTTGGCGGCGTTATTGCCCCACAGGAAGTCCTTGTGGCCGAAAAAAATTGCCTGCTCAGCAGCAATGATTTTCGGCCATATCAACGGAACCTGAACTCCTTGGCAGATGGAATTGGTAGAGACGAAGGCAAAGCGGCCGCCGTGCCTAATGTATTCAGAAGCCTTCCAGAACCAGCCGGCGATGTAATCAACTGCGCGAACGTCTTTTGCAGCTAGAGTTTTCAGGTCATCTTTCTGGTACTTCGTCTGGTATTTGTCGCCGACATATGGCGGATTCCCGCAGATATACGTTTCCCCGCCTTCGTTCTCAAAATCAATTTCCGTCTGATCGAGCGGCGTACCGAACAGATCGTCGGCCACGACCTTCACTCCCCTCCCTGTCGGCGGGCAGATGTTCAGCCAGTCCAGCCGCAAGGCATTGCCGCAGATGATCCAGTTTTGCGAATCCAGCGGCAGGAAATCAGCCAGCGCATCCTTCTGCCCGCGATACAGCACGTCGCACTGGAACTCGGCGATGATCAGCGCCAGGCGGGCGATCTCCGCCGGGAAGTCGCGCAGTTCGATACCGCGAAAGTTGGTCAGCGGTATTTTGCTGCCCAGATGCGATTCGCCCCGGCGGCGGTTGATTTCCGCCTCGATGGCGCGCATCTGCTTGTAGGCGATGACGAGGAAATTTCCCGAACCGCAGGCCGGATCGAACACGCGGATGCGCGCCATGCGGCGGCGTAAATTCAGCAGCTTGCGTTCGTTGTCGCCGGCCTCGTTCAACTGCGTGCGCAGTTCGTCCAGGAACAGCGGGTTCAGCACCTTGAGGATGTTGGGCACGCTGGTGTAGTGCATGCCCAATGCGCCGCGCTCTTCGTCGTCGGCCACGGCCTGGATCATGCTGCCGAAGATGTCCGGGTTGATCTCGCGCCAGTTCAGGGCGCCCGCGTGCATCAGATAGGTCCTTGCCATGCGCGTGAAGCGCGGCACTTCGGTGCTGCCGGAAAACAATCCGCCATTGACGTAGGGGAAGCGGCTGGCCCAGTTCGGCAAACGAGGATGGGCCGAGGCGCGCTCGGTCTCCTTGACGTTCATGGCGCGGAAAATTTCGGCCAGCACCTCATGGGTGTTGGCGCCATCAGGCTCGCCCATTTCCTTCACGGTCTGGGTAAACATGCCGCGGGCTTTGAAAATATCGGTGTCTTCGGCGAAGAAGCAGAAGATCAGGCGCGCCATGAAGTGGTTCATGTCAGCACGGCGCTCGTCCGTGGCCCAGTCCGGGTTTTCGCGCAGCAGTTCGACGTACAGTTTGTTCAGGCGCCCGGTGGCGCGCACGTCGATGGGGTTGTCCTTGATCTCCTTGATGGTGGAGATGCCGGCCAGAGGCAGGAAAAAGCCGAGGTGCTCGGGGAAGTCCGGATAGGCGCAGGCAATGGTTTCTCCCTCACCGGCCAGCGCTTCGGCTTCGAGGGTCTGCCCGTCGGTGGCGAGGATGAACTTGGCTTTCGCCTTCGTGGTAGCGGGACTGGCACGCAAGACCTTGAGGGTTTCGCCCGCCGCGCCCGCTTCGCACACGGCGATGTGGATGTTGTTGCGTTGGAGCACGCCACCGGGCACATCCGAAGCGTTGTTGTTACCGGCGCGCAGGCGCCTCAGGGCCGTGTCCTTGTTGCCGAACGCGGCGAGGAAGGCGAAGGGAAACTCCGCCGCATCGAAGGGCTGCTGAGCCAGTTCCGAGATGGCTTGTTCGATTTCTACTGCATTCATGAAGCATCTTGCCTATGTGGCGTCAGGGCGGTAGCGCTTGGTGGGAGATTATCGACGATGCCAAGGCTGAAGGGATCGACTTCGAAATCAGCACATTGATCCTCGATCGACGCCTGGACGACGTCCGCCGGCTCTGGCATATGCGTTCGACAAGGACAAAATCTCGATTTCGCTATTGCGAACTCTTCTCATTCTTCTTATCATTCTCGCACGTTCCAACTCATGCACGCCGCACCCTGCCCACTGCAATTTTCGAAAGGATTCCCGATGTACCGTTTCCCGCTTCGCCCCCTCGCCGTCGCCGCGCTGGTCAGCCTGTCGTTCGCCGCCCACGCCCTGGAATATCCCATCGGCGCGCCGCAACACCGCAACGGCATGGAAATCGCGGCCGTCTATCTCCAGCCCGTCGAGATGGAGCCGGAAGGCATGATGAAGAAAGCCTCGGAGTCCGACATCCACATCGAGGCCGACATCCGCGCGCTGGCAAGCAACCCGAACGGCTTCGAGGAAGGCAGCTGGATTCCGTACCTGACGGTCAAGTTCGAGATCGCGAAGGTCGGCAGCGACTGGAAGCAGTCGGGCGAGTTCATGCCGATGGTGGCGAGCGACGGCCCGCATTACGGCGACAACATCAAGCTCGCAGGCCCGGGCAAGTACAAGGTCAAATACACGATCCTGCCGCCGGGCGCCGCCCACCACGGCAGTCACTTCGGCCGCCACACCGACCGTGCAACCGGGGTGCGGCCGTGGTTCAAGGAGTTCGAGGTCGAGAACGAGTTCACCTACGTCGGCGTCGGCAAGAAGGGCGGCTACTGAAATGGCGCTGACCCGATTTGCCCGGACCGCCATCGCGCTCGCGGTGCTGGGCGCAACCGGTGCGGGCCACGCCGCGCCCGGCCAGGACAAGGTGCTTGCCGAACTCAAGCGCCTCGCCGAACGGATCGAGAAACTCGAACAGCGCAACAGCGAACTCGAAGCCCGGCTCGCGGCGACAGCCAAACCCGCTCCGGCCCTCGCGCAGCGCGTCGAAGCGCTGGAACAGGCGAACCAGGATCTCGCCGCGAGCCTCGGCAGCGACCGCCTCAGCGAGCGTGAACCCGAGCTCGCGATCCGGCTCAAGGCGATCGAGGAACGGACCAACGCGATGGGCGCGCCATCGCGCCAGGCGGAAGCCCTCGATGGCATCGCCATCGAAGGCAGCGTCGCCACCGTCGCGCAGCGGATCGACGGCGACGCGCGCGAAGACGGCAGGCACGAATCGCAACTGTCATGGCGCGGCGACCTCGGCATCACGCTGCCGGCCGGCGACATCGGTCAGGGCCAGGGCGAGTTCTACACGCAGTTGCGGATGGGCCAGGGCGACAGCTTCACCGGACTGAAGCCGACTTTCACCGGCGCGTTCAACAGCCTCGCGTTCCAGGCCGGTGGCGGCTCGGAGGAAACCTACGCGATCGTCGCGCAGGCCTGGTACCAGCTGACGACGCCGCTCGGCGATCGCGGCGCGAATTCGCCGCACAGCCTGCAGCTGACGGTGGGCAAGATGGACCCGTTCGTGTTCTTCGACCAGAACGCGATCGCCGACAACGAAGCCGAGAAGTTCCTCAACAACGTCTTCGTGCATAACCCGATGCTCGACTCGGGCGGCGCGGTCGGCGCCGACAGCTACGGCTTCACGCCCGGCCTGCGCCTCGCGTACCGCAATGAAAGCGGCGCGCCCGACTGGTGGCAGGCGTCGATCGCGGCGTTCGGCGCCGGCGAAGGCGCGCGCTTCGGCCGCAGCTTCGACAAGCCGTTCGTCATCGGCCAGCTGGAGTACGGGCGCAAGAGCCACGGCTTCGACGGCACGTACCGCCTGTATGCGTGGCGCAACGGCCAGTACGAAGGCTTCGATGCGACGACTCGCAGCGCCACCGGCTGGGGCGCGAGCGTCGACCAGCGCGTGCATGAGGACGTGACGCTGTTCGCGCGCTACGGTCAGTCGAGCAGCGGCAAGGCCGCGTTCGACCGCGCCGTGACGATCGGCACCGAGATCGCCGGCAACGCCTGGGGACGCGGCGCCGACAGCGTCGGGCTCGCGTGGGGCTGGCTGCGCGCGAGCGACGAGTTCCGCGACGCCGCCCCGCTGCTCGACGATTTCGGCTTCGCCGCGCGCGGCGCCGAGCAGGTTGCCGAGCTGTATTACCGCTGGCACCTGAACGACCAGCTGTCGCTGACGCCGGACCTGCAATACGTGCGTCGTGCCGCCGCCGACCCGGACGCGAAAGCGATCACCGTCGTCGGCCTGCGCGGGCTGTATGCGTTCTAGACCTGCACGCCCCTCCTGCCCCGCCCGGCTCCCCGCCGCGCGGGGTTTTCGTCATTTTCAGCACAGGAATTCCCGATCGTGATTGTTCCGCGCCTGCTCGCCCGTGTACTGGGCATCCTGGCCCTGACGGCGTCGAGCGCCGTGCAAGCCGAATTGCCGACGTTCGAAGTCGTGGCCGAAAACGGCCGCTTCACGCCCGACACGATAACGGTGCCGGCCAACACCCGCTTTCGCTTGCAGCTCACGAACCGCAACGCCGGCCCCGAGGAGTTCGAGACGACGAGCCCGTTCAAGGAACTCGTCGTCGCGCCGGGCGTGACGCGCAGCACCATCTTTCCGCCGCTGAAGCCCGGCACCTACCCGTTCTTCGGCGAGTTCCACCCCGACACGGCAAAAGGCCGGTTTGTCGCCCAGTAACCGGACGCTCAGGAAACATCATGGGTAATTCACTCTTCATCGTGTGGCGCGAGAGCGTCGAAGCGATCCTGGTGATCAGCATCCTCTACGCGTGGATTCACGCCCGCGGCGACGGCCGCATCGGCGTCCATCACCTGTGGGCGGGCGTGGCCGGCGGGCTGCTGCTCGCCGGCGTGCTCGCGCTGGCGATGCTCGGGCTGCAGAGCCAGCTCGCCGGCGACGCGCTGGAGGCGTTCCAGGCCGCCATCGTCATCGTCGCCGCCGGCCTGATCACGCACATGGTGTTGTGGATGCGCGCGCACGGCCGGCACCTGAAGCGCGAGCTCGAAGCGGGACTGACGAAAGCCGCCGACGCCGCGGGCGGGGTGTCGGTCGCGCTGCTCGCGGCGATCGCGGTCGGCCGCGAAGGGGCCGAAACCGTGCTGTTCCTGTACGGCCTCGGCGTCGAGCAGTCCGGCGAGGCGCTGAACCGCATGCTCGCCGGCGCCGGCCTCGGCTTCGTGCTGGCGCTGGCGACGGCGTGGCTGATCCAGCGCGGCTCGCACTGGCTGCCGAGCCGGGTGTTCTTCCGCGCGACCGAGATCGTGCTGTGCCTGCTTGCCGCTGCGCTGCTTGTCTCGGGTGTCGAACGGCTGATCAACATGGAATGGCTGCCGCCGCTGCTCGAGCCGGTGTGGGACAGCTCCGCGCTGCTCGCCGACGGCAGCACCGCCGGCGGCATCGCCGCGGCATTCGCCGGCTACCGCGCGCAACCGTCGCTGACCGTGCTGATCGCGTGGTTCGGCTACTGGGCGCTGTTCGCATGGTTCGGCCGCCCGCCGCGGAGAACCTGACCATGACGAGCTGCAGGCTGCCCGCAATGCGCCCGCCGCGGCTCGCCCGCCTCGGCGACCTGATGCGCCGTCACCGCAGCTGGATCGTCGGGGTCCAGTGGGCAGTGCTCGTCGCCTACGTTTTCCTCGTCGTCACGCCGGCTTTCCTGCCGTTGCCAGAGTCCGGCGCGCACCTGTGGGACAACCTCACGCTGTTCGCGCAGTTCGTGTTCTGGGGCATCTGGTGGCCATTCGTGCTGGTGTCGATGATGCTGATGGGGCGCGTGTGGTGCGGCGTGCTGTGCCCGGAAGGCTTCGTCGCCGAGCAGGTGTCGCGCGTCGGCCTCGGCCGTCCCGTGCCGCACTGGATCAAGTGGGGCGGCTGGCCGTTCGTCGCGTTCCTCGCGACGACGGTGTATGGACAGCTCGTCAGCGTGTATGAATACCCCAAAGCCGTGCTGCTCGTGCTCGGCGGCTCGACCGTCGCAGCCGCTGCGGTCGGCCTCGTGTATGGCCGCGGCAAGCGCGTGTGGTGCCGCCACCTGTGCCCGGTCGGCGGCGTGTTCGGCCTGCTCGCGCGGCTCGCGCCGGTGCATTTCCGCACCGACCGCGAAGCGTGGCAGGCGCATCCGGCAAAGCGGGTGATCCCGGTCAATTGCGCGCCGCTGGTCGACATCCGCCGTATGGAAAGCGCCGCCGCGTGCCACATGTGCGGGCGCTGCAGCGGTCATCGCGACGCGGTGCAGTTGGTCGGCCGCCTGCCCGGCGCCGAAGTCGCGAGCCTGCGCAGCGAGGAAACCGACGTCTGGGAAGCGCGCTTGCTGGTGTTCGGCGTCATCGGCACCGCGATCGGCGCATTCCAGTGGTCGGCGTCGCCGTGGTTCGTGCAGGCCAAGCTCGCCGCCGCCGAATGGCTCGTCGAGCGCGACGCCTTCGCGCTGCTCGACAGCGACATCCCGTGGTGGCTGCTGACGCATTACCCCGAAGCAAACGACGTGTTCACGTGGCTCGACGGCCTGATGATTCTCGGCTACATCGGCACGACGGCGCTCGTCATCGGCGGCTGGATCACGCTATGGCTGCGTGCCGCCGGGTGGCTCATCGGCGAGGCGGCGGCGCATCGGCGGCTCGCCTACGCGCTGATTCCGCTCGGCGGCGTCGGCGTGTTCCTCGGCCTGTCGGCGCTGACCGTCACACTGCTGTCGGCCGAAGGAGTCGTGCTCGCGAGCCTGCCGCTGGTGCGCGGACTGCTGCTCGCCGCTGCGGCCGGCGCGAGCCTCGTGCTCGGTGCGCTGCACGTGCGGCGAGCGGCATCGTCCGGCGCACGCCGGGTCGCTGCGCTGCTCGCTTTTTGCGCTGCAGCCGCAGGCGCGGTCGCGCCGTGGGTGACGATGTTCTTTATCTGGTAAGACGTGGAGTGGGGGATGACGGCAGTCCCTCGCCCCGACGCATTCAGGCGGCCAGGCCCTGAATGCCGGACGCGATCAGCGTCTGCGCCGCTGCTGTGGACCGAGAGGCCCGCGGCCTTCGATGTGGCGGAAAGTGATGCGCCCCTTGCTCAGATCGTAGGGGGAGAGTTCGAGGGAAACCTTGTCGCCGCACAGAATGCGGATATGGTGCTTGCGCATCTTGCCCGCGGAATAGGCGACGAGGTTGTGGCCGTTGTCGAGGGTGACGCGGAAACGGGAGTCGGGCAGGACTTCAACTACCATCCCGCTCATTTCGATCAGTTCTTCCTTGGCGATGACGATGTCTCCAGAAGGAAAGCAGAAAGGGAAAAGTCCGGCATGCGCCGTGATTTTTCCCTCGGGGAGGCGTTCTTGAAGGAATGCCGGGGTCCCGGCCCCGCGGGGCCGAGGGCATGGCATTGCTGCCATGCCGCGCCGGGAATGCTCAGTCAGCCGGACGGATGTTCGACGCCTGCTGGCCTTTCGGGCCGGAGGTGACGTCGAAGCTGACGCGCTGGCCTTCCGCCAGGGTCTTGAAACCCTGTCCCTGAATCGCGGAGAAGTGCGCGAAAAGATCGTCGCCACCGCTTTCCGGGGTGATGAAACCGAAGCCTTTGGAGTCGTTAAACCACTTTACGGTACCTGTTGCCATGTCTTGAATATCCTGAAAAATGAAGGGACGTGCCCTGGGGTGAGGGCGAAGCTCAAGACGGCAGGGTGATGAGGGAGAGATACCGCAGAAAAGCAGATACTGAACCGGACAACAACGGTGCTACTTGAAGATCGCTGCGGTGCACTGTGGACTGGATCGTCGGGTTTTGCAAACGGAACGTACATTCTTACATCTGCGCACTTTCGGATGGACGCCTGTCGCATCTCCGGTTCTCGCTGCTCCGGGTCCGCCCAAAGAGCGGCGGCTGCAAATCGAAGCGGTGCTCCACGCGCCGTCGCGGACAGTTATAATCCCGCCCTGCCGAGGAGCGCTGCGAGACTTTCTTTCGTCCCAGGCTCGGCTCATTTTCCGCAACTGCGCTCACCTTAACCCGTGCCGGGCACGGGGTGACAAGGTGAGCTCACCGCAGCACCCCTTCCCGGCCACACGTTCAAGGAACTCACATGAACTCTGTGGCTGAAAACTTCACTGATTACGTCGTCGCCGACCTCGCGCTCGCCGGCTGGGGCCGCAAGGAAATCCGCATCGCCGAGACCGAGATGCCCGGCCTGATGGCGATCCGCGAGGAGTTCGCTGTCGTGCAGCCGCTCAAGGGTGCACGCATCACCGGGTCGCTGCACATGACGATCCAGACCGCGGTGCTGATCGAGACGCTGACTGCGCTCGGCGCCGAAGTGCGCTGGGCGTCGTGCAACATCTTCTCGACGCAGGACCACGCCGCGGCCGCGATCGCCGCGTCCGGTGTGCCGGTGTTCGCGGTCAAGGGCGAGTCGCTCGCCGACTACTGGGATTACACGCACCGGATCTTCGAGTGGCGGGACGGCGGCTACTCGAACATGATCCTCGACGACGGCGGTGACGCGACGCTGCTGCTGCACTTGGGCGCCCGCGCCGAGAAGGACGCTTCGGTGCTCGCGAAGCCCGGTTCGGAAGAGGAGCGCGTGCTGTTCGCCGCGATCCGCGCGAAGCTCGCGAGCGATCCGACGTGGTACTCGGTGCGGCTTGCCGCGATCCGGGGCGTCACCGAGGAGACGACGACCGGCGTGCATCGCCTGTACCAGATGCACGAGCGCGGCGAGCTGCGGTTCCCGGCGATCAACGTCAACGATTCGGTGACGAAGTCGAAGTTCGACAACCTGTACGGCTGCCGCGAGTCGCTCGTCGACGGCATCAAGCGCGCGACCGACGTGATGGTCGCCGGCAAAGTCGCGGTGGTGTGCGGCTACGGCGACGTCGGCAAGGGCTCGGCGCAGGCGCTGCGCGCGCTGTCGGCCCAAGTGTGGGTCACCGAGATCGACCCGATCTGCGCGCTGCAGGCGGCGATGGAAGGCTACCGCGTCGTGACGATGGACTACGCCGCCGAACATGCCGACATCTTCGTCACCTGCACCGGCAACTACCACGTGATCACGCACGACCACATGGCGAGGATGAAGGACCAGGCGATCGTCTGCAACATCGGCCACTTCGACAACGAGATCGACGTCGCGTCGATCGAAGGTTACGAGTGGGAAGAGATCAAGCCGCAGGTCGATCACGTCATCTTCCCGGACGGAAAACGGATCATCCTGCTCGCGAAGGGCCGCCTCGTTAACCTCGGCTGCGCGACCGGCCACCCGAGCTACGTGATGTCCTCCTCGTTCGCGAACCAGACGATCGCGCAGATCGAGCTCTTCACGCGCACCGCGGACTACCCGGTGGGCGTCTATACGCTGCCGAAGCACCTCGACGAGAAAGTCGCGCGGCTGCAGCTGCAGAAGCTCAACGCGCAGCTCACCGAGCTGCGCCCGGACCAGGCGGCCTACATCGGCGTGCCGGTCGAAGGGCCGTACAAGTCGGCCCACTACCGCTACTGATCGGGGCGCATCATGCACAGACCCGAACTTTCGATCGAATTCTTCCCGCCGCAGACGCCCGACGGCGTCGACAAGCTCGCCGCGACGCGCGCGAAACTCGCGCGCCTCAAGCCGGCGTTCTTTTCGGTGACCTACGGCGCGGGCGGCTCGACGCGCGAACGCACGTTCGCGACCGTCAGGGAAATCGCCGCCGACGGCTTCGAGGCCGCGCCGCACCTGTCGTGCATCGGCTCGACGCGCGAAGGCATCCGCGAGATCCTCGCCGACTACGCCGCCGCCGGCATCCGCCGCATCGTCGCGTTGCGCGGCGACCTGCCGTCTGGCGTCGGCGACGCGGGAGAGTTCCGCTACGCCAGCGAGCTGGTGGAATTCATCCGCACGGAGACCGGCGACCGCTTCCGCATCGAGGTCGCGGCCTATCCCGAATGGCACCCGCAGGCCAAAAGTCCGCGCGACGACCTGCTCGCGTTCAAGCGCAAGGCCGAGGCCGGCGCCGATTCGGCGATCACGCAGTACTTCTACAACTTCGACGCATACCTCCACTTCGTCAGTGAAGTCCGCGCGATGGGCCTCGACATCCCGATCGTCCCCGGCATCATGCCGATCGGCAGCTTCTCGAAGCTCGCGCGCTTCTCCGACGCGTGCGGCGCCGAGATCCCGCGCTGGATGCGCAAGAAGTTCGAAGCCTACGGCGACGACGCGGAGTCGATCCGCGCGTTCGGTCTCGACGTCGTCACCGAGCTGTGCGAACGCCTGCTCGCCGCCGGAGCGCCGGGCCTGCACTTCTACAGCATGAACCAGGCGAGCCTGACGACGGCGATCTGCGAGCGGCTGAAGCTGGCCTGAAGCGCGTATTGACAGGGTCAGGGCCGCGGCTATAACGGGATTGGGTGAGAGGAGAGCGCTTCTTACCCCCCAACGGGCGCGGCCCCTGCCCCCGCCGACCCTCATTCTGATCGACGAGAGCGTTGCACATGCCCACATCGCGATGCATGCACGAGCAAGGAGAATCGTCATGGCATATCAGATCGAAGGGCGGATGCTCGAAGTGTGCACCTGCAAGGCCGTCTGCCCGTGCTGGATCGGCGACGACCCGGATGGCGGAACCTGCGACGGCACCCTAGCCTGGCATATCGACAAGGGCGACGTCGCGGGTACCGACGTTTCCGGTCTCACTTTCGGCATGCTCGCGCACATCCCCGGCAATGTGCTGAAGGGCAACTGGCGCGCCCTCGCGTTCGTCGACGAAAACGCGAGCCCGGCACAGGAGGAGGCCTTGCTGTCGGTGTTCACCGGCAAGCTCGGCGGGCCGATTGCCGACCTCGCGCAACTGGTCGGCGAGGTCGTCGCCGTCGAACGCGTCAAAATCCAGTTCGACGTCACGGAAGGCTCGGGGCGGCTGCGCATCGGCGACAAGGTCGAAGCGGATCTCGAGGTCGCGCGCGGCGCAGACAACCGGCCGACGGTGCTGAGCGACACGATCTTCTCAACGATCCCCGGCTCGCCGACCTACGTCGGGCGGGCGCCGAAGTACTGGGCCAAAGCTGATGCGCTCGGCATCAACGTCGATCTTCAGGGACACAACTCGGCGCAGGGCAGCTTCCGCTTCGCAGGCTGAGTCCGCCGGCGTGCCGCCTGTCCCCGATGCGAATCAACCTCCGGCGGACGGCACGGGGCCGATCCGCGGAGCATCGCTGATGGAACCGATCTCCCGCCGCGGCGCGTTCAATGCCGCGTTCGCCGTGCTGATCATCCTGGCATGGCTCGCGTTGTGGCTGTGGGAGCGCTCGCCTTATGGGCGCTACCTGAACCACGCCGAACTCGGCGGTCTCGTGCACGACGCGGCGTGGTCGTCCGTGCTGCTGCAGTCGTCGGTATATGTCACCGGCTGGCTGCTGATGACGACGGCGATGATGCTCCCGACGACGCTGCCGCTGCTCGACGCGTTCCGCCGCATGACCGCCCGGCGCACCGACGCGGGGCAGCTCGTCGCCCTCGTCGTCGCCGGCTATCTCGCCGTATGGCTCGCTTTCGGCCTCGCAGCGCACCTGTTCGACCTCAGGCTGCACGCGCTGCTCGAGCGCGTCGCGTGGCTGCAGGCGAACCCTTGGGTGTTCGGCGCCGGACCGCTCGCCGTCGCCGGCGCCTTCCAGTTCTCGACGCTGAAATACCGCTGCCTCGAACGCTGTCGTGCGCCCGTCGGGTTCGTGATCCAGCATTGGCGCGGCGGCAACCCGGTCGTGCAGTCGCTGGCGATCGGAGCGCACCACGGAGTGTTCTGCGTCGGCTGCTGCTGGGCGCTGATGCTGCTGATGTTCGCGGTCGGCACCGGAAGCATCGGCTGGATGCTCGCGCTCGCCGCGATCATGGCGATCGAGAAGAACGTCGCATGGGGTCGGCGGCTATCGACCCCGCTCGGCCTCGCACTGCTGCTGTGGGCGGCGGCGATCGCGCTCGATCACGCGTGGAGCTGGCAATAGCCGCGACCGCTCAGCCGATGCCGTGCCGTCGCATCCAGCGATGAAAATCCTCGCGCCCCGCCGCGCTGCGCAGCCGACCCAAGTGCAGCGCCATGTTCTCGACCATGGTGTGCGCGGCGATCGCCGCCATCACTTCCAGCCGCGCTTCGATACTGAGGCCGTGCTCGGCGAGCTTGCGGTCGAGCTCGCAGAAGTGGTTCGCCATCAGGCTGCGCGCTTCATGCTCGTCGAGGGCAAGGCCACCCAGATCAACCCGGTCTTCGGCCTCGATCTCGGCAATCAATGATTCAACGGATTGTGGCGTCATCGCGGACCTCCAGCTGACAATGGGTGGCGATTGGACCCGCGCCACCCGTCATCAGTGCCCGCCGACCCGCCACCCGCCCGCTGCGGGACTGGCGCACGCGGATATCAGCGCTTGCGGCTGCTTCCGCCGAACAGCGAGCCGAGCAGGCCGCGCACGATCTGCCGCCCAACCGAACTGCCGATCGTGCGCGCGACGGTCTTCGCCGCGATATCGACGAGACCGTCGCGCTGGCCGCCGCGCGGGCCGGTCGAGCCGAACAGGATGTCGCCCATTCCGCCCATCAGGCCGCCCGGCCCCGAACCTTCCGCCGGGCCGGACCCGGAAGCCTGCGCTGCATCCGCCGCGGTCGCGGCAGCCGCCTGCGCCCGCAGCATTTCGTACGCGGATTCACGGTCGAGCAGCTTCTCGTAATGGCCGTACAGCACCGAGCCGCGGATCGCCTGGCTGCGCTCGTCGGCCGTCAGCGCGCCGAGCCGCGACGCGGGCGCGATGACCGAAGCGCGTTCGACGATTTCGGGACGGCCTTTTTCATCGAGGAAGGACACCAGCGCTTCGCCGACGCCCAGCTCAGTGATGGCCGTTGCGGCGTCGAACGTCGGGTTCGCGCGCATCGTCTCGGCCGCGGTCTTGACGGCTTTCTGGTCGCGCGGCGTGAAAGCGCGCAACGCGTGCTGGACGCGGTTGCCGAGCTGGCCGAGCACGGACTCGGGCACGTCGAGCGGGTTCTGGGTGACGAAATACACGCCGACGCCTTTCGAGCGGATCAGCCGCACGACCTGCTCGACCTTGTCGACGAGGGCCTTCGGCGCGTCGTCGAACAGCAGGTGCGCCTCGTCGAAGAAGAACACCAGCTTCGGCCGGTCGAGGTCGCCGACTTCGGGCAGCTGCTCGAAAAGCTCCGCGAGCATCCACAGCAGGAAAGTCGAATACAGCGCCGGCGAGTGGTACAGCTTGTCGGCGGCGAGCACGTTGATGACGCCGCGGCCCTCGGCGTCGGTCTGCATCAGATCGGCCAGATCGAGCATCGGCTCGCCGAAGAACCGGTCGCCGCCCTGCTCCTCAAGCGCCAGCAGGCCGCGTTGGATCGCGCCGATCGACGCCGCCGAGACGTTGCCGTATTCGGTCGTGAAGGCTTTCGCGTTGTCGCCGACGTGGCGGACCATCGCGCGCAGGTCCTTGAGATCGAGCAGCAGCAGGCCGTTGTCGTCGGCGATGCGGAACACCAGTTGCAGCACGCCGGACTGCGTGTCGTTGAGGTTCAGCAGGCGCGCGAGCAGCAGCGGCCCCATGTCGGACACCGTCGCGCGCACCGGGTGGCCGGACTCGCCGAACACGTCCCAGAACACGACGGTGTTGGCGCGCGGCATGTAGTCGGTGATGCCGATCGCGGCGAGCCGCTGCAGCAGCTTGTCGCTCGCGACGCCGGGCGCCCCGATGCCGGACAGGTCGCCCTTGATGTCGGCAACGAACACCGGCACGCCGATGCTCGCGAAGGATTCGGCCATTTTCTGCAGCGTCACCGTCTTGCCGGTCCCGGTCGCGCCGGCGATCAGGCCGTGCCGGTTGGCGAGCCGTGGCAGCAGGTTGATGTCCTTGTTCCCGGTCCGGGCGATCAAGAGCGGCTCGACCATGGCGAAATCCTTGATGGATGAATTCGCCCGAGTTTAGCAGGATGCCGGGGCGCGGGCCCCCGGCATCCTGCGGCGATCACGCCGGAACGCGTTCGATGACCAGCGCAATGCCGTGGCCGACGCCGATGCACAGGCTGACGACTGCGTAACGCCCGCCGCGGCGCTCGAGTTCGCGCGCGGCCGACAGCGCGATCCGCGCGCCGGACGCGCCGAGCGGATGGCCGATCGCGATCGCGCCGCCGTTCGGATTGACGCGCGGATCGTCGAACGCGACGTCGAGCAGCTTCAGGCAGCCGAGCACCTGCGGCGCGAACGCCTCGTTGATCTCGATGACGTCCATGTCCTTGAGCGTCAGCCCGGCGCGCGCGAGCGCCTTCGGGATCGCGTAGGCCGGTCCGACGCCCATGATGCGAGGCTCGACGCCGGCGACCGCGCCGCCGAGGATGCGCGCCATCGGCGCCGCGCCCGCCCGCTCGCCGACTGCGCGGCTCCCGACGATCAGCGCGGCCGCGCCGTCGTTGATGCCCGACGCGTTGCCGGCGGTGACGACGCCGTCGGCGAACAGCGGCTTCAGTTTCGCGAGCGCGTCGTACGTCGATTCGGGCCGCGGATGCTCGTCCTCGGCGACGACCAGCGGCGGTGTCTTGCGCCCGGTCGGCACCGAGATCGGAAGGATCTCGCCGGCATAGAAGCCGGCTTCTTTCGCTGCAGCGTATTTCGCCTGCGACGCGGCGGCGAAGCGATCCGCTGCGTCTCGCGTGATGCCGAACTCGGCGGCGACGTTGTCGCCGGTCTCCGGCATGCTGTCGTTGCCGTACTGCTCGACGAGGCGCGGATTCGGGAAGCGCGCCCCGATCGTCGTGTCGAACACCTTGAAATCGCGGCTGTACGCGGATTCGGCCTTCGCGACGACGAAAGGCGCGCGGCTCATGCTTTCGACGCCGCCGGCGAGGTAGAGATCGCCTTCGCCGCAGGTCACCGCGCGCGCGCTGTCAAGCACGGCGGCGAGGCCGCTGCCGCACAGGCGGTTGATCGTCTGGCCGGCAACCGTGGTCGGCAGGCCGGCGAGCAGCGCCGCATGGCGTGCGACGTTGCGCGAATCCTCCCCGGCCTGGGCAGCGCAGCCGAGGATCACGTCCTCAACGTCGGCGCCCTGGAACGGCGAGCGGGCGAGCACTTCGCGGATCACGGTCGCGACGAGGTCGTCGGGGCGAACCGCGGCGAGCTTGCCGGCGTGGCGGCCGATCGGGGAGCGCAGACCAGCGTAAATGTAAGCGTCGAGCATCAATAGTCCTTGTAGGGAGAGCAGGTTCAGTTTTCGGGAGTCAGCAGCGACACGCCAAGACGCGCGCGCCGGATCAGCCACGGACTCGGGCGGTAGCGCGGGTCGTGGTAGAAATCGTGGAGCCGCTCGAGGATCGTCAGCACCGTGGCGGCGCCGAGTGCGTCGCCCATCGCGAGCGGGCCTTTCGGGTAGCCGAGGCCGAGCCGGACTGCGCAGTCGATGTCGTCGGGGGTGGCGATGCGCTGCTGGGCGATGTCGCAGCCGATATTGACGATCATCGCGACGACGCGCTGCGCGACGAAGCCCGGGCTGTCGTGGATCACCGAAACCACGGTGTCTTCGCCTGCGAGCGCGGCCCACGCGGCGTCGCGCGCCGCGGACGTCGTCAGCGGGTTCGTCATCAGCGTCAGGTGGCCGTCGAGAAACAGCGGATCGAGCGCGAGCGTGCGCGACGGGTCGAGCCCTTCGGCGAGCGCGGTCGTCGTGGTATCAAAGCCGACCGGCAGCACGAGGCACACCGAGCTGTCGCCCGGCCGCTCGCCGTAATCGATCGGGATGCCGCGCCCGGCGAGCAGCGTCAGCACGCGGGCGTGCCGCACCGGATCGCTCGGGCTGACCCAGATCGGCGTCTGCGTCAGGGCGGGCACCGCCGGCGTCGCGACCGGCTCGGCCTGGCCGTTCGTATACGTATAGAAGCCGCGCCCGCTCTTGCGCCCGAGCAGCCCTGCGGCGAGGCGCGTGCGCGTCAGCGGCGACGGACGGAAACGCGGCTCCTGGTAGTACTGCGCGTAGATCGACTCCATGACCGGATGCGAAACATCGAGCCCGGTGAGGTCGAGGAGTTCGCACGGCCCCATGCGAAAACCCGCCGCATCGCGCAGGATCGCATCGACCGCCGGGACTTCGGCGATGCCTTCGCCGAGGACGCGCAGCGCTTCGGTCAGATAGCCGCGCCCGGCGTGATTGACGATGAATCCCGGCGTGTCCTTCGCGCGCACCGGGGTGTGGCCCATGCGGCGCGCGAGCACCGTCAGCGCCTCGCCGGCCCACGGCGCGGTCAAGGCGCCGTCGATGACTTCGACGATCTTCATCAGCGGCACGGGGCTGAAGAAATGGAAGCCGGCGACGCGTTCGGGTACGCGGCAGCCGGCGGCGATCGATGTCACCGACAGCGACGACGTGTTCGTCGCGAGCAGACACGCGTCGGGGACGATCGTTTCGAGGTCGCGGAACAGCTGGCGCTTGGCGTCGAGATCCTCGACGATTGCCTCGATCACGATCTCGCAGTCGGCGAGATCCTGCAGCGTATCGGCGATGTGCAGCCGCGCCACCGCGGCCTGCGCGTCATCGGCGCTGAGCTTGCCCTTCTCGGCGAGCTTCGCGAGCATCTGCGCGACCGCGTCGCACGCTTCGGCCGCGGCGCGCGGGCGGCTGTCGAAAAGCCGCACCTGCACGCCGCCCTGCACCGCGATCTGCGCGATACCGCGGCCCATCAGGCCGGTGCCGACGACTCCGAGAGTCAGGTTCTGGCGTGTCGCATCGAGCATGATTCACCTTCCTTCAAAGTTGGCTTTCCGTTTCTCGAGAAAGGCCTGCATGCCTTCCTTCTGGTCCCGGCTCGCGAACAGCAATTGGAATGCCTTGCGCTCGAGCATCAGCGCCGTCTCGAGCGAGGCGTCCTGGCCCGCGATCAGCACTTCCTTGATCTGCGCGATCGCCAGCGGCGGCAGCGCGGCGATCTGCGCGGCAAGCTCGAGAGCATGCGCCTGTACGTCCGCGTCCGCGACGACTTCGCTCGCCAGGCCCATCTCCAGCGCGTCGCGCGCACTGACCGGCTGGCCAGTGAGGACCATCTTCATCGCCTTGAACTTGCCGACCGCGCGGGTGAGACGCTGCGTGCCGCCGGCACCCGGCATGATGCCGACCTTCACTTCCGGCTGGCAGAACGACGCGGATTCGCCGGCGACGATGATGTCGGCGTGCATCGCGAGCTCGCAGCCGCCGCCCCATGCGTAGCCGGTGACCGCGGCGATCACCGGCTTGGGGCAGCTCGCGATCGCCTGCCACAGCCGATGGGTATGGCGCAGCATCATGTCGATCGCCCCGGCATCGGCCATCGCGCGAATGTCGGCCCCCGCCGCAAAGAACTTGTCGCCGCCGGTGAGCACGATGCAGCGCACGTCCGGATCCTGCCCGAACGCGGTGAAATGCGTGGCGAGCTGCTGCCGGACTTCCTGGTTCAGCGCATTGCGGGCGTCGGGCCGGTTCAGGCGCAGCAGCACGATGCCCGGCCCCGGGCGCTCGATGAGGACTTCGTCCATGGCTTTCCCTTTTGTTTCGCTCTGCGAACGGTGAGTTTGCACAACGCGATAAAATGAACGATACGATCTTTACCTCCCTCTGTAAATACTGCGGCGAAGGAGGATATTGGCCGCGTCAGCTATCTGTTTCGCTGTGCGAATCATGGTGCCGCATTTGAATTGACACGTGCGAATTCGCCGTGCCACCATGCCGGCGAAAACGAAACTGAAAACCGCTACGCGGAACCCTGGGACTTTTCTTATGGATGACGACATCCAGGTATTTGCCGACGACGAGGAAAGCAAGGACCGCCAGTTCGTCAACGCGCTCGCGCGCGGCCTTGAGTTGCTGCGCTGCTTCCGCCCCGGCGATACCGAACTGAGCAACGCCGAACTGGCGCGCCGCACCGGTCTGCCGAAACCGACCGTATCAAGGCTCACCCACACGCTGACCAAGCTCGGCTACCTCGGTTTTTCCGAGAGCCGCGGCACCTACCGTCTCGCCGCCGGTGTGCTCGCACTCGGCTACGCGCTGCTGTCGAACCTCGACGTGCGCAAGGTCGCGCGGCCGTACATGGAAGAGCTGTCCGAGTACGCGCAGGTGTCGGTGTCGATCGGCGCGCGCGACCGCCTGAGCGTCGTCTATATCGAGAGCTGCCGCAGCAGCGCGAACGTCACGCTGCGCCTGGACGTCGGCTCGCGCATCCCGCTCGCGACCTCCGCGGTCGGGCGCGCGCTGCTGTGCGGCCTGCCGCAGGGCGAGCGCGACTACCTGATGGATCACATCCGCCTGCGCGACGAGGAAAACTGGCCGCGCGTCAAAGCCGGCATCGAGCAGGCGCTGCGCGACTACCACGAGCGCGGTTTCGTCGTGTCCGCCGGCGACTGGCAGAAGGACGTACACGCGGTCGGCGTGCCGATGACCGGCGTCGACGGCGAGCGCGCGATGGCATTCAACTGCGGCGGCCCGGCTTTCCTGCTGTCGCGCGAGCGGCTCATCGACGAGGTCGGCCCGCGTCTCGTCGAGCTCGTGCGCAAGGTGGAAGCCGATCTCGGCCGCGCCTGAAGCCACCCGGAATTGAGTCGTTCCGCCGCGCTCGCAGCGGCGGAACGCAACGAAATGCAGCCTGTGGAGATGAAAAGATGAGTCGTGAAGCAATGGAATTCGACGTCGTGATCGTCGGCGGCGGCCCGGCCGGGCTGTCTGCGGCGATCCGCCTGAAGCAGCTCGCCGCGGATGCCGGCAGCGAGCTGTCGATCTGCGTCATCGAGAAGGGCTCGGAAGTCGGCGCGCACATCCTGTCGGGCGCGGTGATGGACCCGCGCGCGCTCGCCGAGCTCTTCCCCGACTGGCAGGCGCTCGGCGCGCCGCTGAAAGCCGCGGTCACCGAAGACCGCTTCCTGCTGCTCAGTGACACTGGCGGCCGGCAGCTGCCGAACGCGCTGCTGCCCGACTGTTTCCAGAACCACGGCAATTACATCGTCAGCCTTGGCAACGTGTGCCGCTGGCTCGCGACGCAGGCCGAAGCGCTGGGCGTCGACGTCTATGCCGGCTTCGCCGGGGCCGAAATCCTGTACGACGCCGAAGACCGCGTGACAGGCGTCGCGACCGGCGACATGGGGCGCCTGAAGGACGGCTCGGAAGGTCCGAACTTCCAGCCGGGCATGGAGCTGCAGGCGAAATACACGCTGTTCGCCGAAGGCTGCCGCGGCCACCTCGGCAAGCAGCTCGAGGCGAAGTTCGACCTGCGCCGCGACTGTGATCCGCAGACCTACGGCATCGGCATCAAGGAGCTGTGGGAACTCAAGCCCGAACGGCACCGCCAGGGCCTCGTGATCCACACCGGCGGCTGGCCGCTCGAGCCGGACACCTACGGCGGCGGCTTCCTGTACCACATGGAAGACAACCTGGTGTCGGTCGGCTTCGTCGTCGGCCTCGGCTACCGCAACCCGCACCTGTCGCCGTTCGACGAGATGCAGCGGCTCAAGACCCACCCGCTGCTGAAGGACTTCTTCGCCGGCGCGCGGCGCGTCGCCTACGGTGCGCGCGCGATCGCGGCCGGCGGCCTGCAGTCGATGCCGAAGCTGGTGTTCCCGGGCGGCGCGCTGATCGGCGACGACGCGGGCTTCCTCAACGCGAGCCGCATCAAGGGTTCGCACTGTGCGATCAAGTCCGGCTCGCTCGCCGCGGAAGCCTGTTTCGCCGCGCTCGCCGCGGGCCGCGCACACGACGAGCTCGCCACCTACCCCGAAGCGTTCCGCGCCAGCTGGCTGTACGAGGAACTGCACAAGGCGCGCAACTTCAAGCCGTGGATGAGCAAGGGCCTGAAGACCGGCTCATTGATGTTCGGCATCGACCAGATCGTGCTGCGCGGGCGCGCGCCGTGGACGCTGAAGAACAGCGCCGACCACGACAAGCTGCGGCCCGCGGCCGAAAGTGCGCCGATCGCCTATCCGAAGCCCGACGGCGTGCTGACGTTCGACCGCTTGTCGTCGGTGTTCATCTCGAACACGAACCACGAGGAAGACCAGCCCTGCCACCTGACGCTCGGCGATGCGGCAGTGCCGATCGACGTGAATCTCGCGCAGTTCGACGCGCCGGAGCAACGCTACTGCCCGGCCGGCGTCTACGAGATCGTGCGCGACGCGGGCGCCTCATCTGCCAACAGCGCGCGCCTGCAGATCAATGCGCAGAACTGCCTGCACTGCAAGACCTGCGACATCAAGGACCCGACGCAGAACATCACGTGGGTCGTGCCGCAGGGCGGCGAAGGGCCGACCTACCCGAACATGTGAGCGCGAACCGGCGCGGCCCGCGGCGCGTGTCGTGAAGCCGCCGCGCCACCCCGACCCATTTCGCCCGCACGAGCGCGGGCAGCAAGGAGACATCATGAAACCGCCCCGCGTCTATGCCATCGACGGCGTCGTGCCGGTCGTCGACCCGAGCGCCTACGTCCATCCCACCGCGGTGCTGATCGGCGACGTCATCGTCGGCCCCGGCTGCTACGTCGGCCCGTGCGCGAGCCTGCGCGGCGACTTCGGCCGGCTGATCCTGATGGCCGGCGTCAACGTGCAGGACACCTGCGTCATCCACAGCTTTCCGGACCACGACACGGTGATCAACGAGAACGGCCACATCGGCCACGGCGCGGTGCTGCACTGCTGCACGATCGGCCGCAACGCGCTCGTCGGCATGAACGCCGTCGTCATGGACAACGCGGTCGTCGGCGAGAACGCGTTCGTCGCCGCGTGCAGCTTCGTCAAGGCCGGCATGCAGGTGCCGCCGGCCACCCTCGTCGCCGGCACGCCGGCGAAAGTCGTCCGCCCGCTGACCGAACAGGAGATGGCGTGGAAGGTCCAGGGCACCGGCATCTACCAGAACCTCACCCGCCGCTGCCTCGCGACGATGGTCGAGACCGACGCGCTCGCGGCGGTCGAGGCCGACCGCAAGCGCATCGTGATGCCGGAAATCGTCCCGCTGAGCGAGCAGAAACAGCGCTCGTGACGGTAACCAGCTCGACATGGGGGCAGGCCTAAGCTACGATTGATTTGCCACAATTGTAGTAACAGCCTGCCATGTCCGCCACCACCTCGATTCGAATTGACCAGACCCTCTACAACCAGGCGAAGGTTGATGCCGCCGCCGAGCATCGCACCATTGCCGGCCAGATTGAGTTCTGGGCGAAGGTTGGCCGGGCTGCCCTGGACAACCCCGACTTGCCGGTCAGCTTTGTCGCCGAGGCCTTGGTCTCGATGGCGGAGCCCCGTGAGGACGCCACCCCGTTCGTGCCACGAAGCCGGCAGCAGTGAGTGATTACGGAGTCGTCCAGACACGCCGGTTTGGTCGCCAGTACAAGAAGCTCCACGACAACATCGCGGCCGACGTCGACCAAGCCGTGGCAGGGGTGGCCGCCGACCCGAACAGCGGGGAACGCAAGAAGGGCGACCTCGCGGACTTGCGGGTCGTGAAGTTCCGCAGCCAGGGCCAGCTCTACCTTCTCGGCTATACCGTCGCTGACCAGGTGCGCCTGGTCTATCTCGAAGCTGTTGGGCCGCACGAGAACTTCTATCGCGACTTGAAGGGAAAATGACCCCGCGAGGATGGCTGAAATAGTCGGAGTGGAGTTGAACTCCAACTCCGAAAGCCTTGCTTGCCAGGGCGGGAAGGAACAGGAAATATCGGCGTCGAGAAATGCTTGCGCCGAGTCGTACATTTTCACATCGAGTGCAATCGAACTGAGCAACCAGTTCAGGGAATACCGGACCGACTCGTCGTCGACGACGAACGCCACATCGGCGGCCGCGATTTCAGTCGGGGTTTCGTCAGCCCGCCTGCGCGCGGATCATGTTGCGGGCGATCACGAGCTGCTGGATCTGCGTCGTGCCTTCGAAGATGCGGAACAGGCGCACGTCGCGGTAGAAGCGCTCGATGCCGTATTCGGCCAGATACCCGGCGCCGCCGAAGATCTGCACCGCACGATCGGCGACACGGCCGCACATCTCCGATGCGAAGAGTTTCGCGCACGCGGCCTCGGTGCCGACGTCGAGCCCGTCGTCGCGGCGCCGTGCGGCGTCGATCACCATGCTGCGCGCGGCATAGATCTCGGCCTTGCTGTCGGCGAGCATCGCCTGGATCAGCTGGAACTCGGCGATCGGCTTGCCGAACTGCTTGCGTTCCATCGCGTAGCGCAGCGCATCGTCGAGCATGCGTTCCGCGACGCCGACGCACACTGCGGCGATATTGATGCGGCCCTTGTCGAGCACCTTCATCGCGGTCTTGAAGCCCACTTCCTCGCGCCCGCCGATCAGGTTCGCGGCCGGCACGCGGCAGTCCTCGAAGATCACGTCGCAGATGTGCGCACCCTTCTGGCCCATCTTCCTGTCGATCGGCCCGAGCGCGAGCCCCGGCGTGCCCTGCTCGACGATGAAGGCCGAGATGCCGTGCGCGCCGCGCGAGTCCGGTGTCGTGCGCGCCATCACCGTGAAGATGCCCGCTTCCGGTGCATTCGTGATGTAGCGCTTGGTGCCGTTGAGCACGTAGCAGTCGCCGTCGCGGCGCGCGCTGGTGCGCAGGCTGGCGGCGTCCGAGCCGCTGTCCGGCTCGGTCAGCGCGAACGAGCCGATGATCTCGCCGGACGCGAGCTTCGGCAGGTAATGGCTTTTTTGCTCGAGCGTGCCGTCGATGACGATGCCCTGCGCGCCGATGCCGTTGTTGGTCGCGAACAGCGAACGGAAGCACGGCGAAGTCTTGCCGATCTCGAAGGTCGCGAGGACTTCTTCTTCCATCGTCAGCCCCATGCCGCCGTACTCCTCGGGAATCGACAGGCCGAAGAGGCCGAGTTCCTTCATCTCGTCGACGAGTTCCTGCGGAATCTGGTCGGTTTCGGCGACGTGGGCTTCCTGTGGCACGAGGCGCTCGCGCACGAAGCGCGAGATCGTGTCGAGCAGAATGTTCAGAGTCTCCTGATCGCGGATCATGTCCTGTTCCCTCTCCGGTCGTGATGGTGCGTTGTGGTTTTCAGGGTGGTGCTGCGAGACGCCGCCGCCGGCGATCGTGACCAACAGGGACGGCGGCGCCTGCGCCAAGACAAGGCTTACTTGACGTGCTTGCGGAACTCCGGCTTCCTCTTCTCGCGGAACGCGTTGCCGCCTTCGGCCGATTCGGCCGTCTCGTAGTACAGCTTCAGCGCATGCATCGCGAGGCCACCCATGCCGCGGATCATCTCGGTGTCGACGTTGAACGACTTCTTCGCCAGCGCGATCGCGGTCGGGCTCTTCTCGACGATCTCGTCGCACCACTTCTTCACTTCGGCGTCGAGCTGGTCGTGCGGCACGACGGCGTTGACGAGGCCCATCGCGAGCGCTTCCTGCGCAGTGTAGCGGCGGCACAGATACCAGATCTCGCGCGCCTTCTTCTCGCCGACGACGCGCGCGAGCAGCGCGGTGCCGAAGCCGGGGTCGACCGAGCCGACGCGCGGGCCGGCCTGGCCGAGTTGAGCGCGGTCGGAAGCGATCGCCAGATCGCAGATCGTCACGAGCACGTTGCCGCCGCCGATCGCGAAACCGTTCACGCGCGCGATCACCGGCTTCGCGATGTCGCGGATCGCGCTCTGCACTTCCTCGATCGGCAGGCCGATGACGCCGCGACCGCCGTAGCCGCCGTCCTGCGTGCCCTGGTCGCCACCGGTGCAGAACGCCTTGTCGCCGGCGCCAGTCAGCACGACGACGCCGATCTGGCGGTCGTAGTCCGCGTCCTTCAGCGCGTGGATCATCTCCTCGCAGGTCTGCGCGCGGAACGCGTTGTACTGCGCGGGCCGGTCGATCGTAATCGTCGCGATGCCGTCTTCCTTCGTGTACAGAATGTCCTGGTATTCCATTTTGATTTCCTCTGAATGTTCGATTGGGGATCGCGAGTCCGCGCTCAGCCGGCCATCATCAGGCCGCCCGACACGCTCAGCACCTGGCCGGTGATGAAGGACGCGTCGTCGCTCGACAGGAACAGAATCGCGCCGGGCAGGTCGTCGGGTTGGCCGAGGCGCCCGAACGGCACCGCGCGCGTGAAGGCGGTGCGCAGCTTCTCGCCGCGCTCGCCTTCGCCGCAGATGTCGTCGAGCAGCGGCGCGTCGGTCGGGCCGGGGCACACGACGTTGACGCTGATCTGCTGGCGGGCAAGTTCGCGCGCCATCGTCTTCGAGAACGCGATCAGACCGCCCTTGCAGAACGAATACACCGCCTCGCCCGAGGAGCCGCCGCGGCCGGCGTCGGACGCGATGTTGACGAGGCGGCCCGAGCCGCGCTCGACCATGCCCTTGGCGACGGCGTGGTGCATGTACAGCGCGCCGTACAGGTTGATCGCGACGATCTTGTCCCAGCCAGCGTTATTGACCAGCACGTCGGTCGGGCCGAGCGCCTGCTCGGCGGCCGTCACCGCGGTGATCACCGAATCCTGGTTCGTCAGATCGACCGCGAACGCCTGGGCGTTACCACCTTTCGCACGGATATCCGCAGCGACCGTTTCGGCCGCTTCGCGGTTGATATCGAACACTGCGACTTTCGCGCCTTCTTCGCCGAAGCGGCGGCAGATTGCCGAACCGATGCCGCCTGCACCGCCGGTGACGATCGCGACTTTGTCCTTGATTCCTAGGATGAAACCCAGTCTTTTAAACGGGCACGACGCTCGCGGCATAACCGATCTGTTGAAGCCTTCGGATCAGTCGGTTGGCGGTCTTGTGAGCATCGGCACGATCGAAGTGTGCGGCGCCCAGGTCCTGCCATTCGGTGCCGTCTCGCAGCATGTGCCAGGCGGCGGTGAGCATCGAGGCGACCACGCCGATGATGGCCTTCTTGGCACCGCGGCGAGCGCGCAGGCGATGGAACTGCGCCTGCAGGTAGCTGCCCTTGACCTTGATGGCGGCCCAGGCCGCTTGTACCAGCGTGGTCTTGAGCCAGTTGGCACCGCGACGCAACCGGGTGCTGCGGCGTTTGCCGGCGCTCTCGTCGTTACGCGGGCACAGGCAGGCCCAGGACAGCAAATGGCCGGGCGTGGCGAAGCGCGACATGTCGATGCCGATTTCGGCCACCACCACGTGGGCGCTGACCGCGCTCAAACCCGGCATCGTGCTCAGCAGCGCGGCCGCCTGTCGAAAGGGTTCGAGCCCCTGGCCGACCTCCTTCTCGATGGCGGCAATGGCGTGATCGAGCGCATCGATGTGCGTGAGGTGCAGCTTGAGCATGAAACGGTGGTGCGGGCTGACGTGGCCGCGCAGGGCTTCGAGCAGCTCGGTGCGAGTCGCCTTCACGCGCGTGCTCACGCACGCGAGCAGGCGGTGGGGATCGTTCTGCCCCGCGATGATGGCCTGCAGCACCGCGCGCCCGCTCTGGCCGAGTATGTCGCTGAGCACGACGCCGAGTTTGAGATTGGCGTCTTCGAGCACTTTCTCGATGCGCTGGATGTGCGCACTGCGCTCGCGCACGAACTGTTTGCGGGTGCGGGTGAGCGAACGCAGTTCCTGCACCGCCACGGGCGGCACGAAGCTCGTGCGGATCAGGCCATGGGCCAGCAGGTCGGCCAGCCACGTCGCGTCATTGACGTCGGTCTTGCGCCCGGGCACGTTCTTGACGTGTGCCGCTATTTAACGCCCGTTTCATGCGTCGTGGGACGCGTGCAGCGCGGTGGAGCAACTGACATGGCGAAACAGCCGCATGGCGCTGAACCGAGCAATCCCCATCGCCTACTTCGACCGGCTCGGCGTGCCGCGGCTCTCATAACCTCAACTGCTCGAACCGCCCGGTGCGGACCCGCATGCCGGGTGGTGTGGGAGGGGAACGGTCAGGACTCCTGACCGCCCCTATCCCGATTTTCAGCCGCCTGAATTCCGCGTATCCCCGCGCAAGGAAAATCCGTGCCGCCGCGAGGCGTGCCGCCAGGCGTCAGACGTCGGTGCCCGTACCCCGGCCGGCTGCGACGACGAGACGCCGCTTCATCGCCAGCACCTTGTTGGCGTATCGCGCCTGCGGATCGCTGCGCGCGCCGCCGTAGTACTGCAGCGCAGCCTGCAGGCTGCCGAAACGGCGCAAGCCTTCGGCGAGCACCTGCGTTCCGACGCGCACGTTCAACTGCGGATCGAAAAGCGGATTTTTTCGGTCGACGTCGCCGATCTTGTCCATGTGAAAGCGCGGGATCACCTGCATCAGGCCCTGCGCGCCCATGCTGCTCACCGCAACCGGATTGAAGCTCGACTCAATCGCCACCATCGCGACGATCAGCAGGGGATCGATGCCGGAGGTCCGCCCGTGATGCTCCGCGGCTACAAGCACCGGCTCGAGCATCGTCGTCGGCACTTTGTAGCGCCTCGCGACGTAGTCCCGTACCCGCCTCATCTCGGATGAAAGTACCCCCTCGGCGATCGCGTTGCGCTGGGCCGGCAGCATCGCGGGAGTTGGCAGAACGACGGCAGCGACCTCGACTGCCGCTTCATTGCCAGGCAACACGCCGATGTCGACAAACGTGACGGGCTCATGCTTCAGATAGGCGCTGCCGAGCCATCCTGCTGCGAGCATCCCCGCCGCCACCAGCGAAGCCTGGGCAAAATGAACAACGACGTTGGCAGTAGTGCGCTTGCGCCCGTCGCTAGGAGTTGCGTGGACCATGGTTCCTCCGTGCTGTGATCAGGCACATCGATGTCCCGCCGTGGGCCGAAAATCGGCGTAACGGAGCCCCGGGTATTGCGTCGGGCTGGGAACCGGCCGCGGACGGAATGTCGCGACAGGCTATCGAGGTACTCGGTCTTCAGTGGTCGTTCAGGCAAGCCGACGCAACTTGACGACGTGCCCCCGCGGTGCGCGCGGCCATGCTTGTCTGCGCCATGTGGGAAGGGAAATCCCGGCGCCGCACCTAACCAGATCAATCGAATCAGAATGTTGCTGCCAGCTGCTGCAACGCAACAACGGTTGCAATGTATTTACAGGAAGGTTTTCTGTCAACGCGCGCGGTGCAAGATCGGGGCCTGTTCCACCCGATTTCGGGCCCAAAGCGCGGCACAGCGCGGGATTGCCAATTGTGAGGAAATGTTGTTTTTGCGCCAAAATGCGCCTTGCCGCTTGACCGGATGTTTTTTCCCCGAGCTAAGCCTGGTGGATTCAGTTGCCTCGTGCACACCGGCCTATATATTTGGCCAAAACTACTTTTCAACATACACTCTTTCGTCCCTCGAACAGCCTGAGGAGACGAATCGATGTGTGGAATCGCCGGAGAAATCCGTTTCGACACCAAGGAAGTCGACGCTTCCGCGGTTGGCCGCATAGCCGAGACCTTGCGCCCCCGCGGCCCCGACGCGAGCGGAGCCTTCCAGCAGGGCCGCATCGCCTTCGCTCACCGACGCTGAAAATCATCGACCCCAGCGAGCGGCTTCCCCCGGCGAAATGCAGACGCCGGACCGGCACGAACACCTTCCCGCCCCTCCCGACGAGTAATCATGTTCCGCGAACTGATCAACGACAACACGCTCCAGGACTGGAGCTACGCGCTGCTCGCCGTCATCGGCAGCATGCTGGTCCTGCACACGGTGCGCCGGGTGCTGCTCGCGCGCCTGACCGCGGTCGCGCCTACAACTGACAATGGCATCGACGATTTCCTCGTCGAACTCCTTTCGGTGACCCGGATCCTGCTCGGCGCCGCGATCGGCCTCTATGTCGCGACGCGCTTCCTGACGCTGCCCGAAGCGCTCACGACCGTCGTCAACCGCCTCTTCGTCAGCCTGCTCCTGCTGCAGGCGGGCTTCTGGGCGAACCGCGGCTTCGATCTCTGGCTGCGGCGCCGTTTCAGCGTTACCGAGCCGGGCGACCCAGGCGCGCGCGCGATGACGCGCTCGCTGCTCACGTTCATCGGCCGCGTCGTACTGTGGGCGCTGGTGCTGCTGCTGATCCTCGACAATCTCGGGCTCGACGTCACCGCACTGATCGCGAGCCTCGGCATCGGCGGCATCGCGGTCGCGCTCGCGGTGCAGAACATCCTCGGCGACCTCTTCGCGTCGCTGTCGATCGCGGTCGACCAGCCTTTCGTGATCGGCGACTTCATCATCGTCGACGATCTCATGGGCACCGTCGAGCACGTCGGCCTCAAGACGACCCGCGTACGCAGTCTCAGCGGCGAGCAGATCATCTTCTCGAACAACGATCTGCTGAAGAGCCGCATCCGCAACTACAAGCGCATGCAGGAGCGGCGCATCGCGTTCCCGATCGGCGTCACCTACGACACGCCGGCCGACCGGCTCGAAGTCATTCCAGGCCTGATCCGTCAGGCAATCGAGGCCCAGCAAGAGGTGCGCTTCGACCGCGCGCATTTCAAGGGCTTCGGCGCGTCGTCACTCGACTTCGAAGCGGTCTACTACGTCCTCAAGGCCGATTTCCTCGTCTATATGGACGTCCAGCAGGGCATCAACCTGCACCTCGTGCGCGCCTTCGCCGAGCGCGATATCGAGTTCGCGTTCCCGACGCAGACGCTGCATGTCGACGGCCGCCTGCAAGTCGAAGGCGGTTTGCAGGCGGCCGAGCCCGACAGGGGAAAACCCGAGGAGCGGCGGCTGTCGCCGGCGTCGGAAGCGCTGCAATCCTCGGCGAAAGCAGGCACACGATAGCGGTTTTCCGCGCTGCTCGACGGAGCGGTTTTCGCCGCGAGCGGCGGGACAAAACAGTGAGGCACCTGTTACCGCTGCGCGCGGCAGCTTTCAGCGTAGCGCTGCGCGTCCGCGATGAACTCGAAGAAATCCGCCTCGAAGCCGGCATAGTCCGACTGCAGTTCGGCGCCGCTGCCCGCAAGCGTGTTTGCGCGCCGCAGGCGCAGCGCGATCCGATCTGCGCCTGCGCTGTCGCAGGCGCAGATCGATACGACGTGAGCCAGTCCGCTTCGCGCATGCACGGCAGGATATCAAGCAGACGCGGCGGCAGCAGCGCGGCATGCTCGTCCATTAGCCGGTACATCTGCGCAGCGAAGTCCTCGAGCGGAATGTCGTGGAACTCGTCCCAGTGGCGGGCGAGGAAGTGGTCGTAAAACATGTCGACAATCACGCCGCCGACGCGGCGCCGCCCCGGTGACACGCGCGAGCGGCTGCGGATGAAAGCCGGCTGCGCGTCGGCGAAGACGTCGATCTGCCGATGCAGCCGTACCCCGGCGGCGACATCCGGCGGCAGGCCGGCGGGCAACGGCCCCTTGACGAAGTCGCCAATCAGGCCGCCGAGCCGGTCCGCCGGCGAATCACCGGACAGATAGGCATGCGCAAGGAAGTTCATCGTCGGACAGGTTTATGCAAAGATGCCGGCGAGCCAGGCGATGAAATCCCGCACCACCGCCCGCTTGTGCTGCGCCGGCGTCGCCACGGCGTAATACGTGAAGGGCGCCGGCGCGGTCACGCCGAACAGCGGCACCAGCCGGCCGGTGTCGACCCACGCTGCCGACAGCCTGCGGGTGCCGACGGCGGCGCCGAGGCCTGCCGCGGCGACCTCGAACAGCATGCCCAGATCGTTGAACACGGCGCCGCGCTCGGGCTCCGGCCAGTCGAGCCCGGCCGCGGCGAAACACGGCCGCCACGGCAGCAGGGGCGAGCGCAGCAGTTCGGCGCGGCCGAGATCGGCGATGCCGCGCAGCGCGCGCGCCGCCACCCACGACGGCGCGGCGAGCGGCATGACGACGTCGTCGAACAGCTTGCACACGGTGCGCTCCGGATAATCGCCACGCCCCCAGCGCACCTCGACGTCCGCGGTCTCGGCCGTGACGTCCTGCAGCGGGATCGACAGATGCATCTCGACTTCGACTTCCGGGTGTGAGCGCAGGTATTCGGGCAGGCGCGCCATCAGCAATTGCCGCGCGAAAGTCGGTGGCAGCGACACGCGCAGCCGTTCGCGCTCGGGCTGCAGCACGGCGCCCGCCTGCGCGAGCTTGTCGAATGCCTCGCGCACGCTCTCGAGATACAGCCGCCCCACCGTAGTCGGGCGCACCCCGGCCGGCGTGCGTTCGAACAACGGCGTGCCGAGCATCGCTTCGAGCTGGCGGATGCGGTGGCTGACGGCGCTCGGCGTCACGCACAGCTCGTCGGCCGCCGGCGCGAAACCGCCGAGCCGCGCCGCGGCTTCGAAAGCGGCCAGCGCATGCATCGGCGGGACGCGGCGCACGACGCTGCTCATCGTCCACCGTCCCCGGCAAGTCGTGCGACCGCATCAGGGCAAAAACGGTCGACCGGATGGTCATCGAGATCGGGGTCGGGGGCGGGGGCGGACACCAATGGCACCAGTCTTGAGCAAAGCCCTTGTGGATCATCGACGGGGACGTGCACACGGAACACGCGAACGCCAGTATCGGCGCTGCGGAGGGTGCGGCGGAGCTCGATTGTACCGTTCAATCCCTGGCGTTTGGGCGCATCGGACAGCGCGCGGAGCCGGGATCCCCATCCGCCTTCTGGTTGACCGCTACGACAGCACTGTGCACCCGCTCGCCTGAGCCGGACTGGCGAGACGGCGGCCGCTGCGCAACAATGCGGCAAGCTCGTCCGCCGGCAGGGGCTTGCTGAAATAGTAACCCTGCATTTCGTCGCAATGGTGGCGCTCCAGGAAGGTGAGCTGCTCTGCAGTTTCGACTCCTTCGGCAACGACCTTCAGCCCCATCCTGTGGGCGAGGGTAATCACGGAGCTTGAAATCGCTGCTGCTGCGGGTTTGATGAGTAGATCCATGACAAAGCTCCGGTCGATCTTGAGCTGATCGATGGGGAATTCGCACAGATAACTCAGACTGGAGTAGCCGGTACCGAAATCGTCGATAGCCAGCTGAAGGCCGAGCTGCTTGAGGCGGGTTAGCGTGAGATTGGCTTGACGGGGGTCCTCCATCAGTGCGCTTTCGGTGAGTTCCAGTTCGAGCAGGGCGGGGTCCAGCTCGCTGCGGGCCAGCACATCGGCAACGATTTCGACCAGATCGGGCTGATGCAGCTGGGCGGCGGACAGATTGACGGCGACGATGATGACCGGCAGGCCGGCGTCCTGCCAGGCCTTGTTCTGACGACAAGCCTCGCCCAGCGCCCAGGCGCCGAGCTGCTGGATCAGGCCGCTTTCCTCCGCGATCGGGATGAAGCGGGCCGGCGAGATGTATTCGCGGCTGACCGGGTGGCGCCAGCGCGCGAGAGCTTCGACGGCGACGACGCGCCCCGTCGCCAGATCGACCTTGGGCTGGTAGTGGAGCTCCAGCGCGTTGGCGGCGAGGGAAAGGCGCAGCGCGCTTTCCATCGACATGCGCTCGCGGGTTTCGCGGTCGAGCTCTTCGCTGAACACGCAATACTTCAGACCCTGCGCTTCGGCATGGTGCAGCGCGATCGTCGCCTTGTGCAGCAGCGCTTCGAAGGTGTCGCCGTCGTCCGACAACAGACTCACGCCCGCTGCCGCCGACGGCTGCAGCTTTTCGCCCTTGACCACGGCCGGCGTGCGGACGATGTCGATGATGCGCTCGAGCAGGGCCTGCACTTCACGCGCCTGCCCGAGCCCGGTGAGCATCAGGATGAATTCGGTGCCCTCCTGGCGCGAGACGGCGTCCTGCTCACGAATGCACTGGCGCAGGCGGCGGGCAACGATCCTGAGCAGATCATCGCCCGCCTTGCGGCCCAGGCTGTCGTTGATCTGCTTGAAGCGGCCGAGCCCCAGCGATACCAGCGCGATCCACGAACCGTCATTGCGTGCTTGCGCGGCGGCTTGCGCAAACCGTTCCCGCAGCAGGTTCTGGTTTGGCAATTCGGTGAGTTCATCGTAGCTGGCGAGAAAGGCGAGCCGATTCTTGAGTTCCCTGTGCTCGCTGACGTCATGCTGCACGCCGATGAAATTCGTCAGCGCGCCGTTGTCGTCGGCGACCGGACTGACGTGGACTGCTGCCCAGTACAGGTTGCCATCCTTGCACCGGTTGATGAGCTCGCCCTCCCAGACCCGGCCTTTGCGGATCGTCTCCCACATGTCCCGGTACTGCTCAGGGGAGTTCAACCCGGAGCGCCAGAATCCCGCCTTGCGCCCCAGTGCTTCGCTGTTCGAGTAGCCCGTCAGCGCAGAGAAGCGCGGATTGGTGTATCTGATGATGCCCTGCTCGTCGGTGACGGTCACGGCGCTCGCGCTGCGCTCGACGACGGTGTTGAGCTTGCGCAGCTCGCGGGCGTCGGCATCGCGCTGGCGGATGTCGTCGAGCAGGGCCTGGCGCATCTGCTCGAAAGCGCGTGCGAGGTGGCCGAATTCGTCGTCGCGGCCGGCCGCCAGCGGCTGCGCGAGGTCCCCGCCCGAGATGCGCCGGACGGCGACCTCGAGGGTTTTCAGCGGTTCGAGCACGCGCCGCCACAGCGTGCGCACGGCCAGCGCGAACAGCGCGGTCAGGATGACGACGATGAGCGCGAGCAGCCCCAGCGTGTTTCGCGCACTCTGGCGCAGGCGCTCGATGTCGCGCGCGGACTGCGCCGCGATGGCATCTGCCAGCCCGGTGGCGGCGTCGATGCCGCGGCTCGCTTCGCGGTACCACTGCTCCGCGCTCAGCGGATACGCGAGCCCTTCGACGCCGTTCTGGTACACGCCGGCGCGCACCGCCTCATAGTGCAGCAGCTCCTGCCTGAACCCCTCCCGCGCCCGCCCCAGCGCGGGGCTCGCCGGCAGGTGTTCGACGATGGCCTCGGCACGGCGCCGGGCATGGGTGGACACCGCGCGATAGGCCCCGAGCAGGCTCTGGTCCGCTTCGCCGAGCGGCGCCCCGTGTGCGATGGCGACGCCGAGCAGCGCGCGCTCGCGCCCGAGATGTTCGGCCAGCGTGAACAGCAGATCCTTGATCACGGGCAGCGAGGCATAGGTGTAGAGGTTGTCGCGCAGCGGCAACATGCCGACCGCGATCAGGCTTTCGAGGTTCCCGATCGCGCGGGTCGTCAGGGCCACCCAGGGTTCGGCAGCGTCGGGCGCGCCGGCGCTGCCTTGCAGCTGCGCGTCGAGCTCTGTGCGCCGGCGCTCGATCTGGCTGCGGTCCTGCCGCACCCGCGCCAGCGCCGCGACGATCGGGTGCTGCGGCGCGCGCCGCGCAAGCTCGTCGGCGAGCGCGGTGAGCTGCGCGTGAGCGTCGTCGACCGCGGCCCGCCGCTGCCGCAGCTCGACCTGCAGCCTTCCGCCGGCATCGGCCGGGCGGGCCAGCATCACCGCCGTGAGGCCGCGCTCCATCGCCAGCTGGGCGCCGGCGCGCTGGGCAGCGTCACTCAGGCGCGCCGTCAGGTCGATCCATTCGGCGGCCGCCGCCTTGTCGCGGCTGTCGGCCAGCTGCCACAGGCCGGCGATCGCCGACAGCACGGCGAAGGCGCCGAGCAGCATGAAGAACGTGCGTCTGAGGGTCATGTCATCGATCCGGTGCGGCATGCAAGGGCAAGCGTCGAATTTTCTTCAACCTGCTCCGCGCGGCTCCGGCCAGAACCCGCGCGAACATCAACCGCCTCGGCGCCACGCGAAGCGTGGAATGGCAAGCACAGCGGGGCGGGGGTCTGGGGCCCGATGAACTACAGCTGGGAAACTGTAACAGGCGACCTTGCAAGCCGTAAAGATCATATATCACGCATATGCCAGGCTGCGCGGGCTGGTGTCGAGCACGGGCGGACCGACCCGAACCTCGACCTCGATCCGTGGCCCTGCCTGACGGAAATCGATGGACATACCGGAAGCCGGCATCAGCGCACGCACCAGACCAAGGCCGGAGCCGAGGCCGCGTGCCGCAGCGAAGTCGAAATCCGATGGCAGTCGGCCGGCATTGAGGATGCGGATGAATCCCTGCCGGCCCTCCTGGCTCAGGACCACGTGCGGTCCGGCGCCCGGCAGCTGCACCGTCGAATGCTTGACGGCATTGGTCAGCAACTCGTTGAGGATCAGCGCGAGGGCGACGGTTTCGTTTTCCCGGACGAGCAGCCTGCCCTGTTGTGGGGCGGGAACATCTCGGGCGATGGATACGCCGCTCAGTTCCTGCACGTTGCTGGCGAGGGTCGACAGCAGTTCATCGAGCAATACACGGTGCTGCGTGACTCGGCCGTAGAGTCCATGCACGACGGCCACCGCCTGAACCTGCGCAAGAGCAGCATCGATGACCGGCGCAGCTCCGGGATGCGCCTCGGCCTGACGCCGTAGCAGACTCGTCACGGTCTGAAGATTGTTCTTGATCCGATGATGGACCTCGCGCACCAGCGTATCGCGCAACTGCCCCGCCTCGGCCAGGCGGGTCGCCTCGGCCTCCTTGCGTTGCGTGATGTCCCGGTCGAGGCCACGGTAGCCGAGCAGCCGGCCGCACTCGTTGAAAAACGGCCGGCCACTGCGCTCCAGCACCACCCGGTTGCCATTGCGGTGCAGGTGCTGGCCTTCCAGCGCCACGATCGCCGCGCAGCGGGCGCCGATGGCCTCGATGATGCCGGTCATCCGCAGCGCCTCGTCGGGGGGCATCAGGTCGAAAAAACTTGCGCCGAGCAGCTCTTCTGCCTTGTAGCCGAGGATTTCCTCGACCTGCGGGCTGAGGTAAGTGTAGCGCCACGCGGTATCGACTTCCCAGACCTGATCGCGCAAGGTTTCGATCAGTCCCTGGAAGCGCTGCTGACTCTCGCGCAGGGCGTTTTCGGCTTCGGTCCTCGCCAGGATCTGGCCACCGAGCGTGCGCTGCATGTCGTACATCGCGGCGAGCAGCCCGCCTGTCTGCCCACGCTGCGCGGCAGGCCCCTGATTCAGATGCCCCCCTGCGATCTGCTCGACGATCGCCCGGGCTTCCTGCAGTTCCTTGTCGAGCGGACGTATCACCGAACGGATGACCCATGTTGAAAGAATCACCATCACGGCGGCGGAGGCCAACAGCACGATGCCCAACATCCGGCGAGCGCTCTCCGAGACGGTCAGGGATGCCCGGCCGGCCTGCGTCAGCATGGCGGCCTGCGACTGGTTCAGGGTGCTGACGGAAGCCTGCAGCACGCCGAGGGCCGGAACGGCTTCGCCGACCAGGCGCCGGGACGAGGCTTCGTGCTGACCGGCGGCGAGCAGGCCGGACACCTCCCCCACCGAGCTCAAGTAGTGCCGGTGCCGGGAGCCGACTTCGGCAAGCAGCTCCCGGCCTCGCGCGTCGTCCAGCCGTCCCTCGAGTTCTTCGAGCAGCCTGTCGATCGCCATCGCGCGTTCAGAGATCCGCTCCCTGACGGGGCGCTGATCGGTGACATGGAACAGCAGGAAGAGGTCCTGGCCCTGCGCATTCGTCATGGCGGCCATCCGGTTCGTCAGCACGATGTTGTTCCAGTCGCGGCTGATGAGGCGCTCGGCGATGGCGTGCTCCGTGGCGAGTTGCCCGAGTTCCAGGAAAAGGATGCCACCACCGAGCAACAGCAAGACGAACCCGGCCCCCAAGCCGAAACGGCGCGCGCGGCTCAGGCTGCCGAGCACGGATGTCCCCGCGCAGGCGGACCGATGCCGAGCGGTGCTTGCGTTGCAGGAGGCGGCAGGAGCGGTTTCATGCCTTGCGCCTCGAACGGTTGCCGGCCTCGGCCGCGGCGATCAACTCCTCGGACAGTTCGCCGATCCTGCGGCGTTGCGAGCGGGCCTGAGAGCGCAACAATTCGAAGGCCGCCTCGCGATCGAGCCCTTTGTCCAGCATCAGGACGCCGACGGCAGTGCGAGTCTTCTGCTCGCTCGACAATGCCTTTTCGAGGTGAATGGCAGCGTCGCGCAGCTGTTGGATTTCCCGTGCCCGTGCGCTGGCCGACTCGATCAGGGGCACGATCTGGCGTATATCGACCGGCTTGACGAGATAGCCCAGGGCGCCAGCCGCGGCCGCCTCGTGCACCACGGCCTCGTCACCGAAGGCGGACAGGAACACGAAGGGCGGACCGCCCTGGGCCCGGAACAACCGGGCAAGCTCGAGCCCCGACATGCCCGGCATGCGAACGTCGAGCATCGCAAGATCGAATGTCTGCGTTACAGCCAGGTGCTGCGCGTCTTCCCCGCAGATGGCTGTCGCAACCACATAATCAAGATTGCGCAGCCCTTCGGCGAGCAGATTCAGAATCACTCTGTCATCGTCGACGATCAATACGCTTTTCATGGTCGTGCACACTTTTATAGGGCTATGCTTCGGATGACGCCGTCAACTCCCGCAACAACAAACGTTAGACGACAGGTGAGGCCAGCTTGTTCTCGTGACTGGTCGACCACACCCAAACCCGATTGCGCCCCGCGGCTTTTGCCGCGTACAAGGCCTTGTCGGCATAACTCAGGATCTGGCTGGTGTCATCGCCCGTCAGCGGCGCGACGCCGATGCTGATCCTCACGTCGATGTTGCCGGCTGCCGTCGGGGCCGGAGTGTCGGCCAGGGTCGCGCGCAGTCGCTCGGCCAGCGCCTCGCCATCCTTCAGGTCGATTGCATACAACACGGCGCCGAACTCCTCGCCCCCCAGGCGCCCGGCGATGTCGGCCTGGCGCAGACTGCTGCGGATCACCTGCGCAACGTGTTGCAGCACGACATCGCCGACCGGATGCCCCCAGGTGTCGTTGATGCGCTTGAAGTGGTCGATGTCCATCATCAGCAACACGCCGCCGCTGCGTTCCGGATGGCGACGGGCGTCGGCAGCGGCCGCTTCGAGACCAGCCATGAAGCTGCGCCGATTGGGCAGGGCGGTGAGGGTGTCGGTGGTCGCGAGGCGCGTCAGCTCGGTCTCGCGCTGCTTGCGCTCACTGATATCGTGAAAAAACCAGACACGGCCCATGGGCTCCGTGCCACCCACGATGGGCACCCATTCGATCGCGAGGGTCCGCTCGGGTCCGTCGCTGACTTCGATGATGCGGCGTTTTTCTCTGCCGTGTCCGCGGTCCGGCAGATGCAGCCAGCCGGCGCGGGTTTCGTCCAGCCGCCGGCACAGTTCGGCGTGGGTCAGGCCTTTCAGGCTCGGTGCAGCGACGTCGAGTGCGAGCAGGTCGCACAAGGACTGGTTCGCCGTCACCACCACGCCGGCGGCGTCTTCCAGCAGCACACCACCGGGGAAGCGCAGCAACAGGACTTTCATGCGCTGGCGTTCGATGGCGAGCACGGCTTCGGCTTCGCGGCGGTCGGTGATATCGATCAGGGTCCATACGACATCGCTGTCGGGATTGCCCGGCTCATTCAGTGCGGCCTGCATGTCGAACCAGCGCACCCGTCCCCGAGCATCCCGCAAGGGGTGTTCGAAACGGACTTGCCCCTCGTTCCGCAGGGTGGCGTAGTGCTGCTCCAGGGCCTGATAGTGGGCCTCGCTGAGGTGCAGATCGAGTTCGCTCACCTTCCTGCCGACGAGGTTTTCATTCGATTTCGCGAAAAGTGCCTGGGCACGGTCATTGAGGTGGAGGATTTCGCGATCGCTGGAAAAAAGCGCGATGGCGGCGGCGCTGCGGTCGAGCAGTACGCTGCGCAGGCGGGCGTCGGCCTCGCGCCGGGCGATGTCGTCGAGCAGGGCCTGGCGCATCTGCTCGAAGGTGCGCGCGAGGTGGCCGAATTCGTCGTCGCGGCCGCCCGCCAGCGGCTGCGCCAGGTCCCCGTCCGAGATGCGCCGGGCGGCGTCCTCGAGGACTTTCAGCGGTTCGAGCACGCGCCGCCACAGCGTGCGCATGGCCAGCGCGAACAGCGCGGTCAGGATGACGACGATGAGCGCGAGCAGCCCCAGCGTGTTTCGCGCACTCTGGCGCAGGCGCTCGATGTCGCGCGCGGACTGCGCCGCGATGGCGTCTGCCAGCCCGGTGACAGCGTCGATGCCGCGGCTCGCTTCGCGGTACCACTGCTCCGCGCTCAGCGGATACGCGAGCCCTTCGACGCCGTTCTGGTACACGCCGGCGCGCACCGCCTCATAGTGCAGCAGCAGGTCCTGCGCGAACGCCTCGCGCGCCCGGCTCAGCGCGGGGCTCGCCGGCAGGTGCTCGACGATGACCTCGATGCGGCGGCGGGCGTGGGTGGCCACCACGCGATGGGTCCACAGCAGGGTCTGGTCCGCTTCGCCGAGCGGCACGCCCTGGGCGATCGCGACGCCGAGCAGCGCGCGCTCGCGCCCGAGATGTTCGGCCAGCGTAAACAGCAGGTCCTTGATCACGGGCAGCGAGGCGTAGGTGTAGAGGTTGTCGCGCAGCGGCAGCATGCCGACCGTGATCAGGCCTTCCAGATTCTCGATCGCGCGGGTCGTCAGCGCCACCCACTGCCCGGCAGCGTCGGGTGCGCCGGCGCTGCCCTGCAGCTGCGCGTCGAGCTCTGTGCGCCGGCGCTCGATCTGGCTGCGGTCCTGCCGCACCCGCGCCAGCGCCGCGACGATCGGGTGCTCCGGCGCGCGCCGCGCAAGCTCGTCGGCGAGCGCGGTGAGCTGCGCGTGAAGCGCGTCGACCGCGGCCCGCCGCTGCCGCAGCTCGACCTGCAGCCTTCCGCCGGCATCGGCCGGGCGGGCCAGCATCACCGCCGTGAGGCCGCGCTCCATCGCCAGCTGGGCGCCGGCGCGCTGGGCAGCGTCACTCAGGCGCGCCGTCAGGTCGATCCATTCGGCGGCCGCCGCCTTGTCGCGGCTGTCGGCCAGCTGCCACAGGCCGGCGATCGCCGACAGCACGGCGAAGGCGCCGAGCAGCATGAAGAACGTGCGTCTGAGGGTCATGTCATCGATCCGGTGCGGCATGCAAGGGCAAGCGTCGAATTTTCTTCAACCTGCTCCGCGCGGCTCCGGCCAGAACCCGCGCGAACATCAACCGCCTCGGCGCCACGCGAAGCGTGGAATGGCAAGCACAGCGGGGCGGGGGTCTGGGGCCCGATGAACTACAGCTGGGGAAATTTTAACAGGCCGCCTTGCGGCCCGTAAGGGTCAGGATTCAACTGATCGCGCTGATCGCGATAAGCATCGCCGCCTGGATACCACCTTTTGGTTAGCCGGCACTTCCGGTTTCGACAGCGTGCGCCGTCATCGCCACCCGCGCCGCATCAGCGGCTGGCGGCGCCGATGGCCGCCTGCGCTTCGCGAACGGATTCCACGAGCGCGGCAGCCGAATCGTCCGCGGCCCCCTGCCAGCGGTCGAAATGCAGCAACGCTTCGAGCGGCTGGCGCGCCAGCCAGCCGGCGGATTCCAGCTCCGGCTTCTGGTAAAAATGGCTCACGTGGCCGATGCACAGATAGGCCACCGGGACGATGCCGGACGGGATGCCGAGCACCTCGCGCAGCGCCTTCTGGTGGAAAATGCTGACCCAGCCGACGCCGAGACCTTCGGCACGTGCGGCGAGCCACAGGTTCTGCACCGCGCACACCGAACTGTAGACGTCCATCGTCTTGATATGCGTGCGGCCGACGACGACCGGGCCGTTGCGGCTGCGATCGCAGGTGATGCAGAGGTTGACCGGCGCTTCGAGGATGCCTTCGAGCTTGAGGCTGCGATAGGTGTCCCGCTTGTCGCCTTCGAACATCAGCGCGGCCTCGGCGTGGGCCGTGCGGAACGCGTCATGCACCCGCTGCTTGACCTCCGGCGAACGCACGACGACGAAGTCCCACGGCTGCATGAAGCCCACCGACGGCGCGTGGTGCGCGGCATTGAGGATGCGCGCGAGCACCGCATCCGGCACCGGTTCCGGCGTGAACTGGCCGCGCACGTCGCGCCGCGTGTAGATCGCGCGATAGACGGCGGCACGCTCGTCGTCGCTGAACGAAGGTTGGTCCTGCTTTGCCTGCATCGAACTGCTCATGGATATTTCCCTTTGTGGAAGCAGTGGAGGCGCCGCGGTCCAGGCGGCTGCCGGATGTTTCGCGGCCGGTCTTCCGATTGAGGATCGACTCGTCCGCGATTTTCATGAAATCGACCCCGGCCGCGATTTATCCGGATGGACTGCCGTGCAGCCGACATGCGGGGGATGCGGAATGTCGTCCGGCGCAGCCGGCAAAAACCACGCGAGCCGCGGATACAGGCTGACCACGTCGCCGACGATCGTCAGCGCCGGCGGCCGGATGTCGGCCTCGCGCACGACCTCCGCGAGCGTCGCGAGCGTGCCGGGCGCGACCCGCTGCGCCTGCGTCGTGCCGCGTTCGACGACGCACGCGGGCGTTGCGGGCGGCAGGCCGTGCGCGACGAGCTGGCGGCAGATCTCGGCGAGCCGCGAGATGCCCATGTAGATCACCAGCGTCTGGCCGGGACGGGCGAGCATCGGCCAGTCGAGGTCGAGCGCGCCACCCTTCAGGAAGCCGGTCGTGAAGACCACCGAGCGCGCATGTTCGCGATGCGTCAGCGGGATGCCGGCAAACGCCGCGACGCCGGCCGCCGCGGTGACGCCCGGCACGACTTCGACGGTAATGCCGGCTTCGAGGAGCGCCTCCATCTCCTCGCCGCCGCGACCGAAGATGAACGGGTCACCGCCTTTCAGTCGCACCACGCATTTGCCGGCCTGGGCGAGGCGCACGAGGAGGCGGTTGATTTCCTCCTGCGGCAGCGTGTGGTCGGATGCCTTCTTGCCGACGTAATGGCGCTCGGCGCCGGCCGGGGCGAGGTCGACGATCGCCGGGCTGACGAGGTTGTCGAACACGACCGCGTCGGCGCCGGCGACAAGGCGCGCGCCGCGCAGGGTCAGCAGCTCGGGGTCGCCGGGCCCTGCGCCGACGAGATAGACATGGCCGGCTGTCGGGCCGGGCCGGGGATGCGCGATATCGGGTATGGGGATGGGTAGGGGAATGGGCATGGGTGTCTGGCACAGGCTTGCAGTGCCATTACTCTACGCTGGTTGACATCCTCCACTGCCTAAAAGCAGGGGATTCCTACGGCGCTCATTGCAGGCGTTAAGCCTGAACAAGTCGCTTCGGTGGGTTCCTGCCTCACCGAGCGGCCTGACTGCGCCGGCTCTCCACAGGCTGCGACGCGGTGTCCCCGCGCCAGGATGTTGACCGCGCCGACCACATCGGCGTTTTCCCCGAAGCCGCAGTCCACGCACTCGAACCGCTCCTGTATACGCCGATTGTCCGCCGACACATGGCCGCAGGCCGGGCACGTCCAGCTGGTGTTCTGCGGTGGCACGGTGACGAGCCAGCCGCCGGTCCACGCCAGCTTGTAGTCCAGTTGGCGGCGGAACTCGAACCAGCTTTGATCGAGGATGGCTTTGTTCAGGCCGGATTTGGCCTTCACGTTTCTGCCCGGTGCTTCGGGGGTACCGGTCGCCGACCTGGACATGTTCCGTACCTGCAAGTCCTCGATGCACACCATCGCGTGGTTTTTGCTGATCGTGGTCGTGGCCTTGTGCAGGTAGTCGCGGCGGGCATTGCCAATGCGGTCATGGATGTGCTGGATGCGGGCCTTGGCCTTCTTGCAGTTGCTGCTGAACTTGGTCTTGCGGCTCATCGCCCGCTGGGTGCGGCGCAGGCGAGCCTCGTGCCGCTTGAAGCTCTTGAGAGCCTGTTCACGATCTCCGTAGCAGCAGGAAGGCCAAGTGGATGAACTGGAGTCTTCACTATATCTCCCATGTTGATTGCCGATGACATACGTATTCTGTATAGTTCAGACGGCCTTGAGTATGAAGATCGAATACGTATCGGAACATATCCCTTCAGTCTGACCGAACCCAACATTGGCGCATCCAACTGGTGCCTTTAGCGCCTACTAGCGGTGCTGCTGCTCCTGGATCCGGAGGCCTGATGGCTGTAAGCCGCTCACAATTCAATGACCGGATAGGACATCTATGCTGAAGAGAGCTATTTGTGCACTGATTGCAACGACCCTTTGTGGCGCTGTTTGCGCTGCGTCTGCAGAAGCAGATCTCGCGCCCGTGCTGCAGGCCGAAGCGCGCGGTAGCAAACCGATTGTGGACACCACTGGTCGGAGCTATTACATGGTCGACCTCGTGGAGGATGCCCAACTTGCGTTCTCGGACTCCCGTTCGGTTCGAGGGCAAGATCGGTTTCACGAACGTCACTCTCGACGTGCCCGAAACATGGTCGAGTGGTATGAGCAGACCTATGGGTTCGAATACGAGGAGATGACGAGCTACGTCGGGAACAGCTTCAGCGCTCACCTCACCGAGGGGCAAGTCCGACGGTTGCAGGAAGACCCTTATGTGGTCGCAATCAGCGAAGTGGAAACCGGCGAATTCAGTGGGCCACCGTGGTACGACACGACGATCTCGACCTCTGTCTCGCCCTACTACGAGACCCACCCATGGGGCCGGAACGCGGTGAATGGGAAACAAAGTACCAATAGTCGGCGAGTGTACGTACTCGACGCGGGCGTTGGCTATCACGCTGATTTGCAAAATGTGGTCAGCCGGGTCAATGCTTCCTGCGGTACCAATAACATGGGCTGTGACGGGCGGTCACCAGTTGGGTGCTACCCTCACGCGACGCATGTTGCAGGCATCATCGGGGCCGCCTATAGAAACAAGGGGGTCGCCGGGGTGAATGCGGGAGCGAAAATTCTCTCAGTTTCATTTCTTACCGATACCGCCTATCCGACTACGTGCGCCCGCCCGCAAGACCAGTATGGCAACAAATTCTTTAATAGCGCTAGCGTCGCGACCGCAATGGATTGGGTCAAGTGGGACATTATCCTGAACAGCCGCACAGCAGCCGGAATCGTGAATCTTTCGTGGAACTCAACTGCGTTCAAGCCTGGTGAAACACTCCAGCTTAAGATGACCAGCCTTGCTAAACCCAATTACTCAGGCGGCTACGTATACCCTGGGGCGTTCATCACACATTCGGCCGGTAACCAATTCCAGTCTGCCTGCAACGTTGCGTTCGGTTACACCGGCGGTGTTCCCCTATCGTCTGACGGCATTATGGTGGTCGGCGCCATCGACAGCAGCGGAGCGCCCGTCGTAAGGCCGAGTTCCGGCTACGGCTTCGTCAACATGCCCTATGCTGGGAACGAGTACGGGTCGAACTACGGATCATGCGTTGAGGTTTGGGCGCCAGGGAAATCGCTGTTGTCAACGTGGGGGCCGATGGTGGGATTCAGTAGTACGGATAGCAGCACTTGGCAGATGCAGTCCGTGACGTACGACAATTACGTGCCTCTATCGGGAACGTCGATGGCGGCTCCGCATATCGCGGCCGTTGCTGCCTATCTTGCGGAGACGCGAGGGCTGGTGAGTCCCGGTGAGATTGAAACTGCCGTGCGCAGCCTCTTCTACCAGACCGGGCGAGTCGACAGCGCGGGCCTGCCGGTAAACTTGGTTCGGTTGCCCTAGCGCGCGGCCTGCCTTATACCCGATCAAGCTCGTCACCGCTCGCAGTAGAGGACCCTTTCATGGATCGCATGCACTTGAACCCCCGCCTCGCTTGCCTGGCCATTTCGTCGACATTGATGCTCGGCCATGCTTACGCTTTTGACGCTGCAGACTACTTGGCGCCTTACGCGAGTCCGCCAGCGCTTCGCGTAGTGCACACGCCGGGCGGATCCATGCCCGCTTCGGCGCAGTTGCAGGCCGAGACAACGGATAACGATACCTACGTCATCCGCGTTGTCCCGGACGACCAGGTGCAGGTCGGTTTCGAGATGGCCGAGTTCGTCATGCAGGGCGGGCGCTTTGTTGCCATCGCGTCTGAGTACGGACAGAACTGCTACGATCCGCCATTGGTTCTGCCGGATGCTCCAGGGCAGGTAGTGGAAACAATGAGTCGCGCCAGGGACTGTGCGGGGAACGTTGGTCCAGAGCCATCGGCGCTGGGGTATCGCCTGGAGGCCCTTCCTCTTCAAGACCTCTCAGCATCTAACGGCGGCGTTGTTCAGGTCCTGCCGATCGTCCTGGAGATCAACGGGGCACCTCAGCATAGCTATTATTTCGGCTATAGGCTGGGCTTGGTAGCCAATCTCGCCGATCCCGCTACAGACCCATTCGCAGCGGATCTGTCCTGGGCGGATTTTCTCCTTGAGTCTCTCCCTCCTCCCCAGGAAGAAGGGACGGTGATCGAATACCGCAATACTAAAGACTTTCCCGGGGCGCCCGGAGGACACTTCTTCTACAGCGCCACCGGCGAGGAGCAAGGGATCGTCGACAGCGGGGCTGCGGGCGCCTTCGTTCGTACAGGACGTACATTCAAGTCTGGTGGATACGTTACCATATGTCGCTTCTACGGCAGTGTTACACCCGGCCCCAATTCACACTTCTTCACGGCAAGTGAAGAGGAGTGCGCCTTCCTCAACAGCATTCAACGCAGCCCGGTCCCAAGTGCCGAGCAGCAGTGGAACTATGAGGGGCTAGCCTTCGCAATGAATGCCGCAATCATTGCAGATACCCCAAAAGGATTTTCAACGTGCCCCACGGCCTCAATCCCGGTGTACCGTGCGTATAACGCTGCTTGGAATAGCCAGGGCAAGCAGGCATGGGACTCCAATCATCGACTCTCGACGTCACAGGCAGACATCCAAGAAATGGTCACCCAACACGGTTGGGTAGATGAAGGGATCGTGATGTGTGCTCCAGAGTAGCCATAGAGGGGGTGCCATCAAATGACAATGAATGGTGACAAGGGTACCCTTGGACGCTCTGGACCGGCCTGCAGCGCGTCATGGACTTCGCGGCAGGGCTAAAATACGCGCGCGACGATCATGATGACAATGGAGTTGCGTGTAATGGAATGCCTTGAAGGACGGGGTTTGTCGCCCGGTCAGTCCGGAAGAAACACCTTGCGGCCGTCGCCGCAGACGCGCCGGATCGGATGGTTGTAGGCGTGGCTCAGGCGGTCCGCCTGCAGCACCTCATCGCGACTCCCGGCAGCGACGCCGCCGCGGCCGTCGAGCAGGATCACGTGATCGGCAAAGCGCGCGGCGAGGTTGATGTCGTGCAGCACCATCACGACGCCACGTCCGCCGCGGGCGAGCCGGGCGAAGAGTTCGAGTGTCGCGACCTGGTAGTGCAGGTCGAGATGATTCGTCGGCTCGTCGAGCAGGAAAAGCCGGGGCGCCTGCGTCAGCAGCGCCGCGATCGACACCCGCTGCCGCTCGCCGCCGGACAGGTTCAGGATGTCGCGCTCCGCGATGTCGGCGAGCCCGACTTCGGCGAGCGCGGCACGTGCAAGGGCGACGTCGTCGTCGCTTTCCCAGCCCCAGCGCCCGAGATGCGGATGGCGGCCGACGAGCGCAGTCTGCAGCACCGTCGCGGAAAAATGGTCCGGCTGCTGCTGCGGCAGCAAGCCGCGAAAGCGCGCCGCGGCGAGCGCGTCCCACTGGGCATACGGCTGTCCGCCGAGCCGCACTTCGCCGACCGACGGCAGGCGCAATCCGGCGAGCGTATGCAGCAGCGTCGTCTTGCCGGCGCCGTTCGGCCCGAGCAGCACGAGGCATTCGCCGGCAGCCAGCCGCAGGCTGAATTCGCAGCACAGCCAGCGCTCGCCGACTTTCAGTGCGAGGCGGTCCGCTTCGAGGAGGAATTCGGCAGCGGCGTTCATCGCGGGTGGCGCGACAGCAGGAACAGGAACACCGGCACGCCGATCAGCGCCGTCAGCACGCCAACCGGCAGCTGCATCGGCGCGATCACGGTGCGCGCTGCCGTGTCGGCGACCGTCAGCAGCGTGCCGCCGGCGAGCATCGCGGCGGGCAGCAGCACGCGCTGGTCGTTGCCGATGACGAAGCGCACCAGATGCGGGACGATCAGGCCGACGAAACCGACCGAACCGATCAGCGTCACCGCCGCCGCGGTCAGCAGCGACGCGAGCACGTACAGCAGATAGCGCAGCCGCTCGACGCGCACGCCGAGCGCACGCGCCGACAGTTCGCCGCGCGCGAGCACGTTGAGGTCGCGCGCGAACGGCAGCACCGCGACCAGCCCCACAACCATCAGCACCAGCGCCGGCCACGGCCGGGAGGCACCCGACGCGTCGCCCATCAGCCAGAACAGCATCGACTGCAGCCGCGTGTCGGTCGCGAGCGACAGCATCAGCGTCACCGCCGCGCCGCAGCCGGCGGCGACGATGACGCCGGTCAGCAGCAGGCGCGTCTGCGTCCACGAACCGTCGCCGTGCGCCAGCCCGAACACCAGCAGCATCGCACCGAGCGCACCGGCGAACGCCGCGGCGTCGACGAGCCACGGCGCGAGGCCCAGCAGCATCGCCCCGAGCGCCCCGACCGCCGCGCCGCCCGAGATGCCGAGCACGTACGGGTCGGCGAGCGGATTCCGGAGCAGCACCTGCATCAGCGCGCCGGCGATCGCGAGCAGGCCGCCGCACGCGAACACCGCGACCGCGCGCGGCAGGCGCAGCTCGCGCACGACGCTCGCGGCCATGCCGTCGGCGCCGCCGAACAGCGCGCCGACGACGTCGCCCAGCGGGATCCGCAGGTCGCCGGCCGACAGCGCCCAGCCGATCGCCAGGCACCCCGCCGCCAGCAGCGCGGCGATGACGGGCAGGGCTGCCGGAGCACGTCGCAATTCCAAAACCTCCGTCAACGGCGAAAAACGCGAAATGGCGTCAGAACGAGAGCTTCGCGCCGAGCTTCCAGGTACGCTCGAAATCGACCGGATAGATCGCGTCGTCGGCGACCCACACGCCGTTCTCGTGTTCGAAGAGGTTCGTCACCGCAGCGTAGAGCTCGACGTCCCTGACACGATGACGATACGCGAGATCGGTCGACTGATACTCGCGTTGCTTCTGCGCATTATTGTTGTCGAAGTCGTTCGCCGCCCGCGCCTTGCTGCGCCAGCTGTGGGACAGGTTCAGGTTGCCCTGCTCGCCCACTTTCACGTTGAGGCCGACGACCGCGTTGTGCCGCGGCACGCCGGGCAGTTGGCGTCCGTCGAACGCGCCGCCGCCCGCCCCGTCGCGGTCGATGATCGCGCGCGTCCATGTGTAGTTCAGCAGCCCGGTCAGCGTCGGCGTGATGGGCCAGGTGTCCTGCAGCTCGAGCCCGTACTTGTGCGACTCGTCGATGTTGGTGTTCGTGAAGGTGAAGGGCTCGAAGAAGATCTCGTTCTTCAGGTCAGCGTGAAATACGCTGAGCTTGAGGCGGTTCGCCGGCACGACGTGATTCAGGCCGAGCGTCACGGTGCGCACCCTCGCCGGCTCGATGAAGCCGTTGAAGCTGGTTTCGCCGGTGAAGAAATCGGTGACGAAGAAGCGGTCGATGTCGGGTGCGAGGAACGCGCTGTTGTAGTTGCCGAACACCGACCAGGCATCGTCGAAGCGGAAGTTCGCGCCGACGTCCCACGACGAGAGCGTCTCGTCGTCCTCGATGTGCGCGCCGAAGTCCGGATCGTGCTCGTATTCGATCCGCTCGCGCCGGGCACCGGCCGACAGCGTCAGTCGCGCGAGTTCATACTGCCCCTGCACGAACCAGCCGAGATTGCGCTTGGAGGTCTCGCTGACTGCGTCTTCGCGCAGCCCGTCAAACGACTGGACGCCGGCGGTCAGCGACAGCGCGTCGCCGAGATACTGCAGCGAAAAGTCGTTCGACACGTAGCGGTAGTCGGACTCGAAGCGGAACTGCACGAACTCGGACGCCTTGTCCTCGTCGTGGTGCCGCGCCGACAGGCGCCAGGCCTGCGTCAGGTCATAGTCGGCGCCGACGCCCCAGTAGTCGGAGTCGAACTTCTGGTGCGTGTAGTTGCGGCCGTTGTTCTGCGCCGGATCGTGGCGGAACTGCGCGAGCGTCAGCGCACCCGGGTAGCGCGTGTCGATGCGTGAGCTGCCCGCATCCAGATTCAGCTTCAGCGCATCGGCGGGCTTGCCCGACAGCGCGACGCGCCAGTTGTCGGCACGCGATTCGTCGGTGTGTCCGGACGGATCCTTGTCGCTGAAGCCGTCGTGCTCGCTGCGGTCAATGGTCGCCGAAGCGGAGAAGCGTTCGCGCGCGATCCCGGCGCTCGCCGTCGCACCCACAGCGCCGTGGCTGCCGCCGTTCAAGTCGAGGCTCGCCCCGGTGCGCGGCCGCGTGTAGATCTGGATCGTCCCGGCGGTCGCGCCGTCGCCGTACATCACCGAGCCGCTGCCCTTCGCGATCTCGATGCGCTCGATGTCGGCGAGCGGGATCGCGCCGAGCAGCTGCGGCACGAGGTCGATGTTGTTGAGCCGACGCCCGTCGAGCGAAATGACGACGTTCTGGTGCCCATCGGCAGTGCCATAGCCGCGCATGTTGATGCTCGGCGTGAAGCGGTTGCCGAAATACGGCGCGATCTGGATCGAAGTCTGGCGCGCGAGATAGTCGACCAGCGTCGTCGCGCCGGAGCGCTCGATGTCGCGCCGGGTATGCACTTCGGAGGCATAGGTCGCGGCGACGTCGGGCGTGTCGATGCGGGTCGCCGAGACGATGACGGTCTCGCCAGTGGTTTCTGCGGCGGCGAATACGGGGGCGGGCGCGGCAAACGGAAAAGCGGCAGCAACCGCGACGGCCGTCGCGGACAAGCGGATATTCATCGGGATTCTCCCTGCGCCAACAGTAGCGTCCCCGCTTACCGTGGCATGTTTCACCAGGAAGCGCCGCATCCGGGAGCACGATTCGAGCGGCACGAAGCCGCGCCCGTCGCCGCCACCCCGCGGCACTTCAGCCATAGCGCGTTCGGGCCGGTATCCGGGCTCGTGGGCTGACCGGCGTCCCGTCGGGGAATGCCGGACCGGTCGCATCGCCTTCCCGGACTGGTCGTCCAGTGGCGGTTGGATGCGCCTTGCGTCCACTTACCGTTGCGGGGGCAGCACAGGCATGGCGAAGGCCCTGTCGGACGACCGTTCGCGCACCTGTTTCCCGTTTAACCTTCCGGCGAGGTTCGCCTTCGGGCACCTGAAACACGTCGCACCCGGAAACCGGATGCGGGGCGGATAATAGCGCGTTCCGCAACTTCCCGCAGCGAAGGCCGCGCAATCCGCACCATGCCCGCACACCTGATCCTCGGCGGCGCCCGCTCCGGCAAGAGCCGGTACGCTGAAACCCTCGCGCTCGGGACCGGGCTGCCGGTCACCGTGATCGCCACCGCCGAAGCGCTCGACGCCGAAATGGCGTCCCGTATCCGCCGCCACCAGCAGGACCGCCCGCACGCGTGGCGCACCGTCGAGACGCCGCTGGCGCTCGCCGACGCGCTGCGCCGCGAAGCGCAGCCCGGGCGCTGCGTCATCGTCGATTGCCTGACGCTGTGGCTGATGAACCTGATGGCGGACGCCGACACGCTGGCCTCTGCGCTCGATGCCGACGCCCTACCGCGACTGCTCGCCGAACGCGCCGCACTGCTCGACTGCCTGCCGGGGCTGCGCGGCGACGTGCTGCTCGTCGCGAACGAAGTCGGTCTTGGGCTGGTGCCCGAAACGCCGCTCGGGCGGCTCTTCCGCGACGAGGCCGGACGGCTCAACCAGTCCGTCGCCGCGCTGTGCGGGCGCGTGACCTTCGTGGCCGCCGGCCTGCCGCTGGCGTTGAAGCGCTGAACCCCTGCCTCAATCCCAGCCCCCTGCGACGCGTCGCGCCGGTCTCGCAGTCGCGCACGATCGATTTGTTGCCCGAGCCGCGCCTTTTCACACGGCACTGCGCGCAATGCCTCATACAATAAAGGTCGTGTAACAATTTGTTTGCCGGGAGGGATGATGCGAGATCGTGCGGCACGACTGAAGAGCAATTCCGACATCCGGGCGCCCCGGTCGCCGGGGCGAAGCGGCATCGCCGTCACGACTGTCGTCGTGCTCGCGGCGGCGCCCGGCGCGCGCGCGGCGGAACCTGCGGCGCGGCTTGTCGAGTGCCTCGAAGCGGCTCACCTCGGCCTCGCGTTCTATGCCGGCGCGCTCGCGGTGCTGTTGCTGTCGATCGCGCTCATCGTACGCCGGCGGTCGCTCGCGCGCGAACAGGCGCGCCTCCAGGCCGAGGCCCTCGCGAGCCGCGAACAGCTGATCCGGACGTTGCAGGCATCCGAGCAGGCGCTGACCCAGGGTCTCGCCCAGCGCAGCCAGGAACTCGAAGCGGCGACCCGGCGCCTGCAGGAAACCGAGCTTCGCCTGCAATACGCCGCGCACAACGATCCGCTGACCGGGCTCGCGAACCGCCTGCTGCTCGGCGACCGCATCGCCCAGGGCATCACGCGCTCGAAGCGGCACAACTGCCGCACCGCCGTCGTGCTGGTCAACATCGACGACTTCAAGGGGGTGAACGCGGCATTCGGCGAAGCGCTCGGCGACGAAGTGCTGAAGGCCGTCGGGGCACGGCTGCGCAGCATCGTGCGCGAGCAGGACACGGTCGCGCGCCCCGGCGGTGACGAGTTCGTCATCGTGCTCGAAGAGGTATTCGACGCGCAGGACGTGCAGCGTGTCGCGAGCGCGGCCGCCACCGCGCTGGCGCAGGAATTCGAGGCGCGCGGCCATGCGGTCATCCTCAGCGCTTCGATCGGCTGCGCGATCTATCCCGACGGCGGGACCGACGCCGACGGGCTGCTGCGCCACGCCGGCAAGTTGATGCGCCGCGCCAAGCGCGGCAAGGGCCTGCCCCCCCGGCAGGCGGACCCGGCTGCTTCGGCGGCCTGACGGAGACCGCGACAGCCCCGCCAGACTCGCCCCGGCGCCGTGCTAAGATCGGCCCCCCTCAGGACATTGTCACGACCCTCATGGACTTCGCGATTTCCCTGCCCGACCCCGGCCTCACGGCGGCGATACAGCACCGCATCGACCGCAAGACCAAGCCGCTCGGCGCGCTCGGCCGGATCGAAGCGCTCGCGCTGCAACTGGGCCTGATCCAGCAGACCGCGGCGCCGCAGATCCGCCAGCCGCACATCCTGGTGTTCGCCGGCGACCACGGCGCCGCGCGCGCCGGGATCTCCGCGTTTCCGCAGGACGTGACGTGGCAGATGGTCGAGAACTTTCTCGCCGGCGGCGCCGCGATCAACGTGTTCTGCCGGCAGATGGAGCTGGCGCTGACCGTCATCGACAGCGGCGTGAACCACGATTTCGGCCAACGAGACGGACTGGTCGACGCGAAAATCGCCCCCGGCACTGCGAACTACATCGAGACGCCCGCGATGAACGCGCAGCAGCGCGACGCGGCCCTCGCGCGCGGCCGCGAACTCGCGCACGCGCTCGCCGCGAACGGCTGCAACCTGGTCGGCTTCGGCGAGATGGGCATCGGCAACACCGCGTCGGCATCCTTGCTGACGCACTGCCTCACCGGCATCGACCTCGCCACCGTGACCGGCCGCGGCACCGGCCTCGACGACGCCGGCCTCGCGCGCAAGCACGGGCTGCTCGCGCAGGCCCTCGCCCGCGGCGGCCGTCACGCCGACCCGCTGGGCGCGCTCGCCGAATACGGCGGCTTCGAGATCGCGATGATGGCCGGAGCGATGCTCGGCGCCGCCGAAAAGCGCATGACGCTGCTGATCGACGGCTTCATCACGACCTCCGCGCTGCTCGTCGCGCAGGCGATCGCGCCGGCGATCCTGCCGTACTGCGTGTTCGCGCACCGCTCGAAGGAGCCGGGACATACCGCCCAGCTCGCCCATCTGCGCGTCGAACCGCTGATGGAACTCGACCTGCGCCTGGGCGAAGGCACCGGCGCCGCGCTCGCGTTCCCGCTGGTGCAGGCGGCGGCGAACTTCCTCAACGACATGGCGAGCTTCGATTCGGCCGGCGTCGACGACAAGTCGTGAGCGGGTTCAGTAGCCTTGGAACAGGAAGTCGAGGGCCCGGGTGATGTCGTCCCGGCGGTCCGCGAGCGAGCAGATCGGCGACTTCAATTCACGGCGGGGAAGGGCCGCAAGTTTCGAGGTTTCGACCAGGCAGGACTCGCCCTCGACGTCGACGCAGGGGATCAGGTCCGAAGGCAGCCGGACCGCCGGAAACCGGTCGCGGCGCCGCAACGGGATCACGACGCGGGTCTCGAGGTCACCGAGCAGGTCGGCCTGGACATCGAGCAGATAGGGCGTATCGGCGGCGCCAGCCGAAGGATTCCGGTAAACATCGAAGCGCGCCATGTCAGAAGCTTCTCCATTCGGCCAGCGGCACGCCTTCGGTCTCCACGATACGGTTGTACACTTGGATGAATTCCGCGTGCTCCTCCTTCCAGCGCCGGGCGCGCTCGCGCCGCACGAGGTCGCGCAGGAATTCGTCGCAGGCCTGGGAAATGTTGATGCCCAAGCGCTTGGCTTCCACCAGGACGTCGGCGGAAAGACTTAGATTGGTTGCTTTCTTGGAAGAAACTGCGTGAGCCTGCATCTCAAGCCTCCATATAAATAGCGCATTATCCATGCGCATCATAGTTCGACAACACCCATGAAGCCAGAATCCACATGACGACGATGCGCTACCAGTTCGAACTGTTCTTCACCGCGCTCGGCTTCTTCACGCGCCTGCCGGTCCCGGCGTGGGTGCCGTGGTCGCCGCAGCGGTTGAATCACGCCGCGCGCTTTTTCCCGCTCGTCGGCTGGGTCGTCGGCGCGATCGGGGCGGCGAGCTATCTCGCGTTCGTGCAGGTGCTGCCGCCGACGCTCGCGGTGCTGCTGTCGATGGCGGTGACGATCCGCGCGACCGGCGCGTTCCACGAGGACGGCTGGGCCGATGCCTGCGACGGGCTGGGCGGCGGCTGGGACCGGCTGCAGGTGCTGGCGATCATGAAGGACTCGCGCATCGGCAGCTACGGCACGGCCGGCCTCGTGCTGATGCTGCTCGCAAAGGCTGCGGCGCTCGTCGAACTGGCCGCCCGCGGCGACCTGCAGGTCGCGTTCGCGCTGCTCGCCGCCCACCCGCTGTCGCGCCTGGCCTCGACGAGCCTGATCCACACGATGCAGTACGTGCGCGAGGACGAGAGCGCGAAATCGAAGCCCCTCGCACGCCGGCTGTCCGCCACCGAACTCGTGGTCGCGGCGGTGTTCGGCCTCGCACCGCTGGCGCTGCTCGCCCCGGCCGAAGCGCTTGCCGCGCTCACCGCGACGGCAGCGGCGACACTGTGGGCGGCACGCGTGTTCGCCCGCCGCCTTGGTGGCTACACCGGCGACTGCCTCGGCGCTGCGCAGCAGGGCAGCGAACTCGCGTGCTATCTCGGAATCCTGGCGGCATGGAACTTCATCTGATCCGCCACCCGCGGCCGGACGTCGCGGCGGGGGTCTGCTACGGCCAGTCCGACGTCGGCCTCGCCGAATGCGCCGCAACGGTCGCCGCCCGCCTGCGTCCGTTGCTGCCGCCGCGCTACGCGCTGCATGCGAGCCCGCTCGCGCGCGCCCGCCTGCTCGCGCTCGAACTCGGCACGCCGGTATTCGACGACCGGCTCAGGGAAATGCACTTCGGCGCATGGGAGCTGCGACCGTACGCCGAGCTCGGCGACGCGATCGACGTGTGGGTGACGGACCCGCTCGGCTTCTGCGCCCCCGGCGGCGAGTCGGCGCGCGACATGTCGACGCGCGTGCTGCAATGGCTCGACGAGATCGTCGCGGCCCGCGCCGCCGATCCGGTCGTCGTCGTCGCGCACGGCGGGCCGCTGCGCGCGATCGCCGGCCACCTGCTCGGCCTGCCGCCGCAGCGCTGGCTCTCGCTCGACTTCGCTTGCGGCCACGCGACGCGGCTCGACATCGAGGACTGGGGCGTCGTGCTGAAGTGGTTCAACCGCTGAAACCGGAACGCCGGCGCGGCAACGGGAGCCGGTGCGGCCGCGCCGGCGCGACGATCCGGACAGCATTTTCGCCCGGCCTCGCTCCCCGCCCGACGACGCTGCCCGCCCCGTGCACACGCTGGACGCCGCCGTTCGTGGGATAATTGCGGACTTTTCGACACGCTAGCGACGCCTACCGCCTCATGCCGCCCCCCCTGCCGGATTTCTCCAAAGGCCGCGTCCTCGTCGTCGGCGACGTGATGCTCGACCGCTACTGGCACGGCTCGACGACGCGCATCTCGCCGGAAGCCCCGGTGCCGATCGTCAAGGTTGAAGGGGACGAGTTCCGCGCCGGCGGCGCCGGCAACGTGGCGTTGAACGCTGCGTCGCTCGGCGCCCGGGCCGAGCTCGTCGGACTGGTCGGCTGCGACGAGGCGGCGCGGCTGCTGCGCGAACGGCTCGAAGGCGGCGGCGTCGTGTGCCGCCTGCTCGACGCACCGCAGCACCCGACGATCACGAAACTGCGCATCATCAGCCGCCACCAGCAGCTGATCCGGCTCGATTTCGAGGACAACTTCGCGATGCTCGAGAGCGCCGGCATCGAGCAGGCGTTCGAGGACGCGCTCGACGCCAGCGCCGCGGTCGTGCTGTCGGACTACGGCAAGGGCACGCTCGCGCAGGTTGGCCAGCTGATCCGCGTCGCGCGCGAACACGCGGTCGCGATCGTGGTCGACCCGAAAGGCACGGATTTCGGCCGTTACGCCGGCGCGACCGTGATCACGCCGAACCTCAGCGAGTTCGAGGCGGTGGTCGGGCATTGCGCGGACGAGGCGACGCTGGTGTCCCGCGGCGAGGCGCTGCGCGACAGCCTCGGGCTCGACGCGTTGCTGATCACGCGCAGCGAACGCGGCATGACGCTGCTGCAGAAAGACACGGCGCCGCTGAACCTGCCGACGCAGGCACGCGACGTGTTCGACGTGACCGGCGCGGGCGACACCGTCGTCGCGGTGCTCGGTGCCGGGCTCGCGTGCGGCCTGTCCCTCGCGGACGCGACCGCGTTCGCGAACCTCGCCGCCGGCGTCGTCGTCGGCAAGCTCGGCACGGCGACGGTCAGCACCGCCGAGCTCGACCTCGCGCTGCGCGCGGCGATCGCAGCCGACCGCCCCGCCGCTATGCCAGGCTGAGCGGGCGATTCAGGAGAAAACATGATCATCGTCACAGGCGGCGCCGGCTTCATCGGCAGCAACATCGTGCAGGGGCTCAACGCCCGCGGCATCACGGATATCCTGGTCGTCGACGACCTCAGCGACGGACACAAGTGCCTGAACCTCGCCGACGCCGACATCCGCGACTACATGGACAAGGATGAATTCCTGCGCCGCATCCGCGCCGACGAGGACTTCGGACCGGTCGCGGCGATTTTCCACGAGGGCGCGTGCTCCTCGACGACCGAGTGGGACGGCCGCTTCGTGATGGCGGTGAACTACGAATACACGAAGTCGCTGCTCGGCTGGGCGGTGGCGCGGAAAGTGCCGTTGCTGTACGCGTCGTCGGCGTCGGTGTATGGCATGGGTCCGACGTTCCGCGAATCGCGCGAGTTCGAGCGTCCGCTGAACATGTACGCCTACTCGAAGTTCCTGTTCGACTGCCACCTGCGCAGGTTCGCGCCGGGCATCGACAGCCAAGTCGTCGGCCTGCGCTACTTCAACGTCTACGGCCCGCGCGAGCAGCACAAGGGCAGCATGGCGAGCGTCGCGTACCATTTCCACAACCAGTTGAACGACAGCGGCCGCCTGCGCCTGTTCGAAGGCGCCGACGGCTACGGCCCGGGCGAGCAGCAGCGCGACTTCATCCACGTCGACGACGTCGTCGCGGTGAACCTGTGGCTGCTCGACAACCCCGGCGTGCGCGGCATCTTCAACGTCGGCACCGGCCGCGCGCAGAGCTTCAACGAAGTCGCCCATGCCGCGCTGAGCTGGCACAAGGGCAGCGCGGGCGGCGGCGGCATCGACTACATCGCGTTCCCGGAACACCTGAGAGGGCGCTACCAGAGCTACACGCAGGCCGACATCACGGCACTGCGCCAGGCCGGCTACGAGCGCGAGTTCATGCCGGTCGAAGTCGGCGTGCCGCGCTACCTGGAATGGCTCGCGCTGCGCGACTGATGCCGCCGACTCGCCGGATTCTCGTCGTGGGCCCGTCGTGGGTCGGGGACATGGTGATGGCGCAGAGCCTCTTCATGACGCTGCAGGCCGAAGACCCGTGCGCGATCGACGTACTCGCGCCGGGCTGGTCGCTGCCGATCCTCGAACGCATGCCCGAAGTGCGGCGCGGCATTGCGATGCCGCTCGGCCACGGCCAGTTCGGCCTCGGCATGCGCTGGCGCCTCGGCCGCGAACTCGCGCAGGCCCGTTACGACCAGGCGATCGTCCTTCCCGGCTCGCTCAAGTCCGCACTCGTGCCGTTCTTCGCCGGCATTGCGCGCCGCACCGCGTTCCGCGGCGAGATGCGTTACGGCCTGGTCAACGACATGCGCGCGCTCGACAAGGCAGCGCTGCCGATGACGGTGCAGCGCTTCGTCGCGCTCGGCCTGCCGGCGGGCGCCGCCCTGCCCCGGCCGCTGCCGCGCCCGCGGCTCGTCGCCGATGCAGCCAACCAGGCGCAGCTGCGCGCCACGCACGGCCTCGCGGCCGAGCGGCCGGCGATCAGCTTCATGCCGGGCGCCGAATACGGCCCGGCCAAGCAATGGCCGCTGCCGCATTTCGCCGCGCTGGCGCGCGCGCTCGTCGCCCGCGGCCATCAGGTGTGGGTGCTCGGTTCGGCGAAGGACGCGCCGGCCGGAGACGAGATCGTCGCGGCGGCCGGCGACGGCGTCGTCAATCTGTGCGGGCGCACCCAGCTCGCCGACGCGGTCGATCTCCTCGCGATGAGCGAGGCCGCGGTCACCAACGACTCCGGCCTGATGCACGTCGCCGCGGCGCTCGACCGGCCGCTGGTCGCGGTGTATGGCTCGTCGACGCCGGACCACACGCCGCCGCTCGCCGACCGTGTCGTGGTGCGCTATCTGCGGCTCGAATGCTCGCCGTGCTTCGCGCGGGTGTGCCCGCTCGGCCACACGCGCTGCCTCACGGAGGTCACGCCCGAGAGCGTGCTGAACGCGCTGGACAGCCTCGCCCTCGGCACGCCGCTCCGCCTCGCCCGGTCCGCTGGAACCGCCTGATGCGCGTGCTGATCGTCAAGACGTCCTCGCTCGGCGACGTCATCCACACGCTTCCCGCGCTGACCGACGCCGCCCGCGCGATCCCCGGAATCCGCTTCGACTGGGTCGTCGAGGAAGCCTTCGCCGAAATCCCGTCCTGGCATCCGGCGGTCGACCGCGTGATTCCGGTCGCGGTGCGGCGCTGGCGCAAGGCGCCGGTGAAGGCGCTGGTCAGCGGCGAGTGGCGCCGCTTCAAGCGCGCGGTCGCCGCGACCCGCTACGATGCGACGATCGACGCGCAAGGCCTGCTGAAGAGCGCGCTGCTGACGCGTTACGGCAGCAAGCCGGTGCATGGCCTCGACCAGGACTCCGCCCGCGAGCCGATCGCAAGCCGCTTCTACACGCACGCGCATGCGGTGCCGGTCGGCCGCCACGCCGTTGAGCGGGTGCGTGAACTGTTCGCAAAAGCGCTTGGTTATCCGCTGCCGGAAGGGCCGGTCACGTACGGACTCGATCGGCAGCGGCTCACCGGCGCGGACGACCCCGAACCGTACCTGCTGCTGCTGCACGGCACGACCTGGGTGACCAAGCACTGGCCGGAGCTCTACTGGCGGCGGCTGATTGCGCTTGCGACCGCGGCGGGCTGGGCGATCCGGCTGCCGTGGGGCAACGCCGGCGAAGAGGCGCGCGCGCGGCGGCTCGCTGCCGGCCAGCCGGCCGTCACGGTGCTGCCGCAGCTGAAGCTCGCCGGCATCGCCGCCGAGATCGCCGGCGCACGCGCGTGCGTCGCCGTCGACACCGGGCTGGGCCACCTCGCCGCCGCGTTCGGCGTGCCGACGCTGTCGCTGTTCGGCCCGACCAATCCCGGCTTCACCGGCGCCTGGGGCCCGAACCAGTTCCACCTCGCGTCGAACCTGCCGTGCGCCCCCTGCCTGCAGCGGCGCTGCACACACGTGCCGACTGCCGACGAGCGCGCACGCTTCGATCTCGTCGCCGAACAGCCGCTATGCTTCACGCGCATCGGCCCGGAGCAGGTGTGGAGCGCACTGCAGCGCATCCTCGACGGCAAAACGTCCGCGGACGCCGCGCCGGCCGTCCCCCCGCTCGCCGCCGACGGCGCGCTCGGCGGCTTCGACCCGTCGCCTCCGCCGCTCGTCCACACGATGTTCGACCGCAAGGCCTCCGGCTGATGCAGCTCGCGTTCTGCCTGTACAAGTACTTCCCGTTCGGCGGCCTGCAGCGCGACTTCCTGCGCATCGCACTGGCGTGCCAGGAGCGCGGCCACGCGATCCGCGTCTACACGCTCGCATGGCACGGCGAAATCCCGGCCGGCTTCGAGGTGCTGCGGGTCCCGGTGCGGGCGATCACGAACCCGCGCCGCAACGAAAAATTCACCAAATGGGTGCAGCAGGACCTCGCGCGCCGCCCCGCCGACCGGGTCGTCGGCTTCAACAAGATGCCCGGGCTCGATGTCTATTACGCTGCCGACCCGTGCTTCGAGGACAAGGCGCGCACGCTGCGCAACCCGCTGTACCGCGTCAGCGGGCGCTACCGGCACTTTTCCGCATACGAGCGGGCGGTGTTCGCGCCCGAAGTCCACACCGAGATCCTGCTGATCTCGGCCGCGCAACAGCCGCTCTTCATGACGCACTACGGCACCCCGGCGCGCCGTTTCCACCTGCTGCCGCCCGGTATCGCCCCCGACCGGCGTGCTCCGCCCGACGCCGCGCAGATCCGTGCCGCCTTCCGGCGCGAGTTCAGCTTGGGAGAGGACGACCTGCTGGTCGTGCAGATCGGCTCCGGCTTCAAGACCAAGGGCCTCGACCGCAGCCTGCGGGCGCTGGCCGCGCTGCCCGAAACGCTGAAGCGGCGCACGCGCCTGATCGCCATCGGACAGGACGACCCCAAGCCGTTCCTCGTGCAGTTGCACACGCTCGGCCTCGGGAACCGCGTCAGCATCCTGCAGGGACGCGACGACATTCCGCGCTTTCTGCTCGGCGCCGACCTGCTGATTCATCCCGCCTACAACGAGAACACGGGGACGGTGCTGCTCGAAGCGCTCGTCGCCGGCCTACCGGTGCTCACGAGCGCCGCCTGCGGCTACGCGCACTACATTGCCGACGCCGATGCGGGAAGGATCGTGCCGGCACCGTTCGAACAGGCCGCGCTCGATCGCCTGCTCGCCGCGATGCTCGCGGACACCGAAGGCCGCGCACGCTGGAGCGCCAACGGCCTCGCGTTCGCGGCGCACGCCGACCTCTATAGCCTGCCCGAGCGCGCTGCGGACGTGATCCTGCGGGGGCGCGGATGAGCGCATCCGGCACGGTCTTCGTCGATGAACCGTTCCGCTCGCGGTGGGCCGGACGGGATCCGTTCGACATGGTCGAGGCGCTGCAGGGCGAAGTGTTCCGCGAACTCGAGGGACGCCGCACGCTGCGCGTTGAAGCCGGCGGGCGCGGCTATTTCGTCAAGATCCACCGCGGCGTCGGCTGGCGCGAAATCTTCAAGAACCTGCTGTCGGCACGACTGCCGGTGCTCGGAGCGCGCAACGAGTGGCAGGCGATACGGCAGCTCGACGAGCTCGGCGTGGCGACGATGAAAGCGGTCGCCTATGGCGAGCGCGGATGCAACCCGGCCCGGCAGCATTCGTTCATCGTCACCGAGGAACTCACGCCGACGGTGAGCCTCGAGGATTTCTGCCGCGACTGGCCGCAGTGCCCGCCGGACAGCGCGCTGAAGCGCGCGCTGATCGACCGGGTTGCCGACATGGTGCGACAGATGCACGAAGGCGGGATGAACCATCGCGACCTCTACATCTGCCATTTCCTGCTGCACCTCGAGCCGGCGCCCACAGCGGCCGCGCTGCGCCTGTCGCTGATCGACCTGCACCGCTCACAGATCCGCGCCCGCACCCCGCGGCGCTGGCGCGACAAGGACCTCGCGGCGCTGTATTTTTCGGCACTCGGCATCGGCCTCACCCGGCGCGACAAGCTGCGCTTCGTGCGGCGATACTTCGGCCGGCCGCTGCGCGAGGTGCTGCGCAACGAAGCGGCCCTGCTTGCTCGTCTCGAAGCGGAAGCGGGGCGCCTGCACGCCCGTTATCTGCGCAAATACGCGCCGGAGGGCGCGCGTTGAGCGTGCGGCCACTCGACGGACCGACCCCTCGGCAAATGAACGTTCCGCTCGTGACGGCCGCAACCCTGCGCCAGGCCGGCCGGCACCCGGTCGTGCCGTTCCGCATCGCGCTCGACGACGGACGTGTCGCGACCGTCAAGCGCCTGCTGCGCGTGTTGCCGGGCAAGCGCCTGGTGGGCGAAGCGGAAGTCGGTGGGCAGGCGGTGCTGGCGAAGTTTTTCATCGCCCGCAGGGGCTGTGCGCGGCACTTCGAGCAGGAACGGGAGGGGATCGCGGCGCTTGCCGCGCAGGCGATTGCGACGCCACGGCTGCTCGGTGCCGGCACGCTGGACGGCGGGCATTACCTGCTGACCGAGTTCCTCGACAACGCCGAGAATCTTGCCGATTGCTGGCAGGCAGCGCTCGGCGCGCACCCCGGCGACATCGGCGCCGCGCTCGGCGTGCTCTCTCCCGCACTCAAGACGCTCGGCCGCATGCATGCGCGAGGGCTCGCACAGTCCGACCTGCATCTCGGCAACTTCCTGCGCCAGCGTGGCGTGCTCTATGCGATCGACGGCGATGCGATCCGTGCGCGCCGCCCCGGTCTCTCTCTCGGCGCCGGCGACGCACTGCGCAACCTCGCGATCCTGCTGGCGCAACTGCCGCGCGACGCTGATGCACGGCTGCCGGACCTGCTTGCCGACTACCACGCGGGAAATCCGGATATATCGTTCGATCCCGCATTGCTTCGCCGGGAAGTCGCCCGGGTGCGGAGCTGGCGTCTGCGCGACTATCTCGCGAAGACGCTGCGCGACTGCAGCCTGTTCCACGTCGAGCAGCGCCGCGACCGCTTCGTTTCGGTCGTCCGCCATGAAGCCGAGCGGCTCGCTCGCGTCCTCGCCGATCCCGACCTCTTCCTCGCCGCCGGATGCTTGCTGAAGGGCGGCGGCAGCAGCACCGTCGCCCGGATCGACGTCAGCGGCCGCAAGCTCGTCATCAAGCGCTACAACATCAAGGACACAGCGCACGCGCTGTCGCGCTTCTGGCGGCCGAGCCGCGCCTGGCATTCGTGGATCGAGGGGCACCGGCTCGCTTTTCTCGGCATCGCGACGCCGCAGCCGCTGGCGCTGATCGAGCGCCGCTTCGGGCCATTGCGCGGCCGGGCGTGGCTCGTCGCCGAATCCTGCGACGGGCCCCACCTGTTGCAGCATCTCGACGCCGGACGCGAACCGCCGCCAGCCGAGGCGCGAGCGCTGCGCGAGCTTTTCGCCGCGCTGCATCGCGAGCGCATCAGCCATGGCGACCTCAAGGCGACGAACCTGCTGTGGAACCAGGGAGCGGTGAAACTGATCGACCTCGACGCGATGCGCCAGCACGCCAGCATCGCCGCGCACGCCAAGGCGTGGCGCAAGGACCGCGCGCGGCTGATGCGCAACTGGCCGGAGGGCTGTGCGCTGCGCGGCTGGCTTGAAGCGAACGTTCCTCCAAGCTAGCGTCGGCCGACGTCGGCCGGTGCGTCGTCGTGAAATTGCATTGCATGCAGCCGCGCGTACGCACCGCCAGCCGCGAGCAGCTGCGAATGCGAACCGCGCTCGACAAGCCGCCCCTGCTCCATCACGAGGATCACGTCGGCCTTTTCGATCGTAGACAGCCGGTGGGCGATCACGAGAGTCGTGCGCCCGCGCGTCGCACGGTCGAGCGCCGCCTGGATGTGACGCTCCGACTCGGTGTCGAGTGCGCTCGTCGCCTCGTCGAGAATCAGGATCGGCGCGTCCTTCAGCAGCGCGCGCGCAATCGCGAGGCGCTGCCGCTGCCCCCCCGAGAGCATCACGCCATTCTCGCCAATCAGCGTGTCGAAACCCTGTGGCAACCGGTCGATGAACTCCTTCGCGTACGCCGCTTCTGCGGCCGCCTCGATCGCCCCGCGCGGCGCCCCGGCCAAGTCGCCGTAGGCAATATTGTTAGCGACCGTGTCGTTGAACAGCGTTACCTGCTGTGTCACCAGCGCGATATGCCGGCGCAGGTTGCGCAGCGTGTAGTCCTCGACATCGACGCCGTCGATGAGGATTTGCCCTTGGTCGTGATGGTAGAAGCGCGGGATCAGGTTCGCGAGCGTCGACTTGCCGCTGCCCGAACGCCCGACGAGCGCGACCATCTGGCCGGGTTCGACGGCGAAACTGACCTTCTCTAGCACCGGCCGGGCGCCGCCGGGGTAACGGAAAGTCAGATCGCGCACTTCGAGCCGTCCGGTGACCCGCTCGCGCTCGACGGTACCATGATCCGTTTCTGGCGCCTCGTCGAGTTGCTCGAAGATGCTCTCGGCGCCGGCCACCCCGCGCTGGATCGTCGAGCTGACCTCCGATAGTTGACGCACCGGTTTGGGCAGCAGGCCCGCTGCGGTGATGAACGCGACGAGATCGCCAGCGGTCGCATCACCACGTAGCCACAGCACGAGGAACAGCACGAACGCCATCGCGATGTAGGTCACGAGCTGCAGCGTCGGCGTGAAGATCTCGCCGGTCTTGACCATGCGCAGCTGCTTGCTTGTGTTGTCCGTGCTCGCCGCCCGAAAGCGCCGTGACTCGTACGGCTCGCCGCCGAAACTGCGCACGACCCGGTACCCCTGGATCGTCTCGGACGCGACGTGCGTGACGTCGCCCATCGCCAGCTGAATCTTCTTCGCCTGCTTGCGGAACTTCCGGCTCGCGCTGCTGACGAGTACGCCGATAACCGGCAGGATCGCGACCATCACGAGCGTGAGCTTCCAGTTCATCCACAGCAGGTACGCGAACAGGAAAACGGCGGTCAGCCCCTCGCGGATCACGATCTTGATCGCATTAGTCGCGGCGCCAGTGACCATCGTCACATTGAAGGTGATCCGCGAGATCAGATGCCCGGAGCTATTCTCGTCGAAATAGCGGTTCGGCAGCCGCAGCAGACTGTCGAACAGCGCGACTCGCAGGTCGTGCACGAGGCCGAGCGACACCTTCTGGAGGAAGTAATTGCCGAGATAGGACCCGACACCCTGCCAAGCTGCTATCAGCACGATCAGCACCGGCACCGTGTGCATCAGCGGCATATCTGCGAGCAGCGGCAGTCCGGGGAAAGGCGACACCGACGGGTCGATCAGGCCGTCGACGAAATACTTGAAAATGCCTGCGAGCATGGGCTGCGACGACGCAAAGATCAGGAAGCCGAGGATGCTGATCGCGAATTTGCCCGTGTAGGGCCGGACGTAGCCGAGCAGACGAAGATAGATCTTGAGGCTGGACACCGGCTTTTGTCCCGCATGCTCTTTCATTAGGGCTCTCGATTACGAAAGGGCGCCTATCTTAGAGCAATGGCCGCTCCCCCGTCCGCCCCCAATGGAATCTCTCGATCCACTCCCAAATCCCGCCGCCGCGCCCCTTCCATGATTGATCGCGCATCGCCTCGACTCGCCCCCTGTCCCCGATGACGATCGACCGCATGATCGAGCTGTGGGACCATTGCGACGGCTCAGAGGACGGACGCCGGTCGACGACTCTGGTGACTAATCGGGGGTGCGGTGCGCGTCCAACCCTATTCAGTCGCGTGCCGGCCACGGTCATTTCCAATCAGTGCTGCCGGCAGCAACACGAGCAGCCATAGCTCGTCCGGGTTGCCGACCAGCTTGGTCCCGTCGAAGTTCAACATGACGAGGGCAGTCAGCAGATACAGCCCCCATGGATCGCGTCGGCTCCACGCCCGTCGCAGCAACGTAAACATCAGGGCCAGGAAGATGAAGAGGGCGACCGCTCCGCTAAAAAGCCCCAATGCGAGAAATATGTTGTGTGGATGGTGCAGCAGCATCCCCTGGCTCAACTGTATTTGAATCCCATGGTCCATTCCACAGCCTGTCCAGAGGCCGCACTCCATCCACTCAGCGATCAGGATCGCCCACAGTTCGAAGCGACCCGAGTCCGCCCGCTGCACAAGACTGGCCAGTTCGGGAACCTGGCTTCCCAAGAGAAACAGGATTCCCCCGATCGCTGCCGCGAGGCCGATAAGCGAGAACGAATGAACGCTGCGCCGCCAGACGGCGCTTGCTCCGAGCAGGATCAGCAGCACCGCGAGTCCGAAGAGACCGGACCTGCTCTGCAGCACATAAGCGATGCAGAACACCGCCACCGACAGCGCCACCCCCATCTCCAATCTGCGGCATTCGCGCAGCCAGACGGGTAGAGCAAGGGCAAAACAGCAGGCGAGCCACATGCTCGTGTAGATCGGTCCGGTCATCCGCGCCGGCAGCCAGAGGACACGTTCCCCGACCGCATAGCGCCCCACGATCCAGTAAATCACGGCTGACCCCATCACGTAGACCGTCAGGACCCAGAACAGGCCCCGCGCAAAGACCGGCTTGCGAAAGATGGCCGGGTCCGCGAACACCCGGACGAGCAATACGAACAGGGCCACGTACAGCACGTGCTTGAAATACTGGCCGTCTCCCGACCAGACTCCGACAATGACGAACCAGGCGATGAACATGGTCCACAACAAGAGATCCGGAGCCCATCGGAGCCCCCGTCCGCGCCTCCTGACCGCCGCCACGAGCGCCGGCACCGCCAGAAACACGTAATAAACGTTATTGACCATCTTCGTGGTCGGAAGGAGCAGAAAGCTCGCAATGAACAGTAGCAGTGCGAACGTGAAGTAAACGGCTTCGCGTCCATCGCGCGAAAAACCGTCTAGAAATCTCACAGCCGCACTCCACATAACAAGCCGCTGACGAAAACCGGCGACCCCCGCTGGAATGCCGTATCGAAGGCATCTACGCCAACCAAGATTCGCCCAAGCAGATCGAAGCGGCCGCAACGGGTAACGACGACTTTCACGTCACTGCCGTTCGAAAATTCCAAGGCTCATACCTCCCGAAAACCCTCGCTCGTAATGCTCCACGCGCCTTGCAGTGCGAGTTGCGGATCCGGCAGGAGTTGTTCCGTCGAATACGCGGGCCAGGCGTCGCATTTCCAGCCGATGAAATGGAAATAGGGAAATCCGCGTTCCCCGTCGCGGTTGTTCGTCAGGCGGCCCTCGCGCCAGATCCACCGAGTGGGAAAGGCGTGTGAGCCATCCACCCACGGCACGCGTCCGTTTGGTGTCGTGAAAGCCTCGACGAATTCGCTGTGGCGCCGCCACGGGTTGCAGATGTCGTAAAGGCGCCGGAGCGACATCGGCCAGTTCTTGTGACGAATGAACAACCGGCTGAACGCGCTCTCGTCGAACACGCAATGCTGCGGATCTTGCAGCTTTTCCCGCCAATCGAGGACTGCCATGAACGCTTCGCGCATTCGAGTCGAATTGCGCATGAGACACAGATGCCCCGATACCCGATTCGCGTGTGTCGACAATAACTCGAAACGCGTCAGGTTCACGGCGTTCAGATAACGGCGCAGCTCGCCGTAGACGAGGTCGATGTCACCGAAGCCCCAGTAACCGACACCAGTCAGCTCGTCTGCGTGAATGTAGCCCAGTGCGGGTTTCAGATCGCATAACTTGTAAGGGCTCGAGGGCTGGAAATCGATGTCCAGGCGAGCGGACACCCGACGACAGTAGTCATTGAAACTGCACTCGCGAAACTCGACATTTCCCGGAGCGTCTGCGGGTACGCCACAGTCCGTAAAGAACAGCCATTCGATGTCCGGGTTGCTTCGGCAGCTCCGGAGAAAGAACCCCATCCAGAATGGCCAGCGACCGAAATAGGGAATGATGAAACGGATACGAGGCTGCACGATGCTCAAAGCCCCCAGCGGCTGCGCAAGCGCGTGAACCAGTTTGTCGGCGCCAGGGTCCGCAACGGGGCTGATAGTGCCTTCACAACGTCCGCTCCGATCCGCTCGAAACTGTACCGCTCGACCGCCAAGGTGTGCCCTAGCGCCGCGATGCGGGCAGCGCGGCCAGGGTCGGCACGCAGAACAGCCAGTTTGCGGCGCAGTTCGTCCACGCTTGTGTAGAGCACCAGATTCTCCATATCCACGAATCCGAGCGCGCGGTTCTCCTCCTCACTCTGATCGTAGGCAAAAAGCACGCACCCGCAGGCCATGGCCTCGAAGTTCTTGATCATGTATTCACCCATGCCGACATCGGCACTCACGAAGAAGCGGATGCGATTGAGCGTCCTCAGATAATCCTCTCCGGAATTCGTCCGAGCGACCGTCAAGTTCTCGCATTTTCCGAGTTCATCCAGCAGCTCCTTGCGGCCGCTGTATGCGTCGCTCTTGGTGCTGCCGAGGAATCCCAGTTCGATGTCCCGTATGCCCCCCAGATCCCGCAGCAGGCTCTGGTCGTACCCCTTCGGAACGAAAACCGCATCAAAACCTTCAGCCTGCAAGCGGCGCGTGACCCCGTAGCCGGAGCTGATCACCCGCGCCCAGGGCAGCTTTCGATAGTGCTCCGAAAAGCGTCCTCGGTACTTGCAGCGGATGTAATTCTGATAGGCGTCATGCTCGAGTATCACCAGATTAGGCACGCTGCGAATGAAAGACACCTGCCGGATTTCCTGCTTGAAACGGAGGAAGAACAGAATGCGGTCGTAGCGCTCGACCTCGACATTCGCCCGGAAATAACCGCGCAGGTCGGCTTGCTCGTCACGGCCCAGCCAACGGAGGTCGCAGTCGCAATGATGCTGCACCCCTTCATACAAGCGATCCAGAATGGCCCGCTGCTCGCGTTGAACCAGAAACAGCACTTTCATGTTTTCGATCCCTTCACCCAGCCGGCAATTCGCGACAGCCTCCCCGGCACACCTTTACCCGCTTCCGATTCGCAGGTGCCTGAAGCCCGGAAGGACGTGTCCGACGGAAGCTCCCTCTTCGAGCGACAGGACGGCGTCCTGGGGGAACTCGGTTAGGTTGACCGCAAGCTTGAAGCCGCGCTTGCGTAGCCAGCGCTTGCAGCGATACGCTCGTAGCAGTCCGATCAAGCTATCTATTCCTCGGAAATCCAGGGCGGGAGGCCGAAGGACGAGTCGCGCTCTTGAGATATCCGTTTTCGCCAAGCAGTTGCTCGCACATCGGAAGCTGCCAGAAGCTTTGCCGAGCCGCGCGATCCGAAAAACAACGCTCAAGCCGCTCGCCCCCGCACGTTTCCGTCTGCCCGATGCTTTGCTGCAATTCGATCGCCAGACTGCCTTCGTCTCCGAATGCAAACAGACGTCCAACGCCCTCGACGACTTCCCTGCCTCCCCCACAGTCCGAGCACACTACCGGCACCCCCGCCGCGAATGCTTCCAGCAGCACCATACCGAACGGCTCGTGGTCGGAAGTCAGGACAAACAGATCGAAGGCCTTGAAGTAGCGGCGGCCGTTCGGAATCTGGCCGAGAAAGCACACCCGGGAAGCGACGTTCAATTGACGCGCCAACTCTTTCAGGTCTGCTTCCAGCGGCCCACGCCCCATGATTGCGAGCAGACTGCTGGGCGGAAGGCTTGGCAGGGCTTTCGCGAAACCGCGGATCAGCGTCGCCTGATCCTTGTCCGGGTGCAGGCGGCCTGCGTTGCCGATTACAAACGTGTCCTGTGGCAGCCCGAGCGCCTCTCGGGCTGTGGCGCGCGGCAGCAAATCGCGTCGCACCGCCTCCGCATCGATACGGTTGTACAGGGTCTCGATGCGGTCCGCGGGCCAGGACGGCAGGCACGCACGAATATCATCCCGGACAGCGTCGGAGACTCCCAGCAGAGATAAGCGCTTGCGAAAGAAATTCGCGAAGAGCCGGCGCGCCGGCCGGCGGTAGTCTCCGAACGCGTGGTGCACACCGATCACCGGCAAACCCGTTGCGAGACAGGAGATGTAAATCGGCTTGAAGCGGTGCGCGATGACCAGAGCAAACTCCCGCTCGGCGACGATGCGGCGAATGCGCTGAATCGCGTCGAGCTTCAGGCCGCGCACGTCCTTACCCGCGTAGTCGAGGAAGATCACCTCGTCGGATGCGGCCTGCGCCGCGGCCTCGTCGCTCGGCGGATCTGTCAGAAAGACCGTCGTGACCTTGTACGGCGAATCCCGGAACAGAACCGCGTACTGCCGGGCGACATCGGCGAACGGGCCGTAATGGCAGTGGCAAAACTGCAGGATGCGGCGCTCACCCAACGGCGTCCTCCGCTTCCGTTTTCACCACCAGCACATCCTCCATCACCAGGTACTGCAGGTCCGAGCCGAAGAACATGTTCAGCGCATCGGTCGGCGAGCAGATCATCGGTTCGCCGCGGCGGTTCAGCGAGGTGTTGAGCACGACGCCGTTGCCGGTGAGCTTTTCGAGTTCGAGCATCAGGTCGTAGTAGCGCGGGTTGAATTCGCGCTTCAGGACCTGGGCGCGCGACGTGCCGTCCTCGTGCACGACTTCAGGCACGCGGCGCTTCCATTCGTCGGCGACTTCGAACGTGAAGGTCATGAACGGCGCGGGGTGGTCGGTCTGCAGCATCTGCGGGCCGACGGTGTCGAGCATGCTCGGGCAGAACGGGCGCCAGCGTTCGCGGAACTTGATCTGCTCGTTGATGCGGTCGGCGACCCCTGCGGCGCTCGGGCAGCCGAGGATCGAGCGCCCGCCGAGCGCGCGCGGGCCGAATTCCATGCGCCCCTGGAACCACGCGACCGGGTTGCCGTCGGCGAGGATCTTCGCGATGCGGGCAGGCACTTCGGCGTCGCCGTTGGCGATTTTCTGCCACTGCGGCTGCGCAGGGTGCTTCGCGCACGCGGCGATGACCTCCTCGTTCGTGTAGCGCGGGCCCAAGTAGACGTGTTCCATCTTCTCGACCGGCACGCCACGCGCGACCGATACATACGATGCAGCGCCGACGGCAGTGCCCGAATCGCCGGACGCCGGCTGCACGAACAGCTCGCGCACGTCGGGGCGCGCGATGATCTTCTGGTTGAGCTTGACGTTCAACGCGCCGCCGCCGGCGAACGCGAGCCGGCCGGTGTCGCGCAGGATGTCGCCGAGGTAGTAGTCGATCATCTGCAGCGCGAGGTCCTCGAACAGCTTCTGCATGCTCGCGGCGTAATGGATGTACGGCTCGTCGGCGATGTCGCCGGCGCGCTTCGGCCCGAGCCAGTCGATGAGTTTCGGCGAGAAGTAATAGCCCTTGCCGTTTTCCTTGTAGCGCCGGAAGCCGATCACGTTCGCGTAGTCGGTATCGATGACGAGCTCGCCGTTGTCGAATTTCGCCAGGCGCGAGAAGTCGTACTTGCCCGGGTCGCCGTAGGGCGCCATGCCCATGACCTTGTATTCGCCGTCGAGCATCTCGAAGCCGAGGTACTCGGTGATCGCGCCGTACAGGCCGCCGAGCGAATCGGGGTCGTAGAACTCCTTGATCTTGTGGATGCGGCCGTTCTCGCCGTAACCGAAGAAAGTCGTCGCGTATTCGCCCTTGCCGTCGATGCCGAGGATCGCGGTCTTCTCCTTGAAGCCGGAGCAGTGATAGGCGCTCGACGCGTGCGCGAGGTGGTGTTCGACGGGCACGATCTTCGTCTTCTTCAGATCGAAGCCGAGCTGCTGCAGGCACCATTCGATGCGCTTCCTGTAGCGGTGGAAGCGCCGGTTGCCGGTCAGGATCGCGTCGAGCCCGCGGTCGGGGGCGTACCAGTAGCGCTTCGCGTAGTGCCAGCGCGCCGGCTCCATGATGCTGATCGGCGCGAACGGGATCGCGACCGCGTCGACGTCGTCGGGCCCGATGCCGGCGAACTCGAGGCAGAACTTCGCCGCTTCGTACGGCATCCGGTTCTTCGCGTGCTTGTCGCGCACGAAGCGCTCTTCTTCGGCTGCGGCCACGAGCTGGCCGCCGATATAGAGCGCCGCCGAAGGGTCGTGGGTCAGCGCGCCGGATAATCCGAGTATGGTCAGAGCCAAGGGGGAGGCCTCATGGTTCGCATCGCCCGATGACTACCGGAAATGGCGACGTGCAGGCGAACAAAAGGCGAAAGTATACCTTGCCCGCACAAATCGCCGAACGGTCCGGTATCCGCAACGCCGACTACCGCAAGAATCGACGATCGCCCGGCCTTGAAGGCCAGCCGGTCCTCAATGCGCCTCGTCCCAGTTGTCGCCGCTGCCGACCTCGACGAGCAGCGGCACCGACAGGTCGGCGACACCGGCCATCACACCGGGCAGCGTCGCCTTCACCGTTTCGAGTTCGTCGCGCGGCACTTCGAGCACGAGTTCGTCGTGCACCTGCAGCACGAGCCGCGAACGCAGCTGCGCGTCGGCCAGCCAGCGCCGTGTCGCGATCATCGCCTTCTTGATCAGGTCGGCGGCCGTGCCCTGCATCGGCGCGTTGATCGCCGCGCGCTCGGCGGCCTGGCGGCGCCCGGCCTGGCTCGCGCGGATCTCCGGCAGATACAGCCGGCGGCCGAACACCGTCTCGACGTAGCCGCGCGCCCTCGCCTCGCTGCGCGTCCGTTCCATGTACGCGGCAACGCCGGGGTAGCGCGCGAAGTAGCGGTCGATGTAGGCCGCGGCCGCGGCGCGTTCGAGGCCCAGGTTCTTCGCCAAGCCGTGCGCGCTCATGCCGTAGATCAGGCCGAAGTTGATGACTTTCGCGTAGCGGCGCTGCTCGCTCGTGACCTCGCCGGGCATCGTGCCGAAAATCTCCGCGGCGGTCGCGCGGTGCACGTCCTCCCCTTCGGCGAACGACTGCAGCAGCCGCGCATCATTCGACAGGTGCGCCATGATGCGCAGCTCGATCTGCGAATAGTCGGCCGATACGATGACGTGGTCGCGCGGCGCGATGAACGCGGCGCGGATGCGGCGTCCTTCCGCGGTGCGGATCGGGATGTTCTGCAGGTTCGGTTCCGAGCTCGCGAGCCGGCCGGTGACCGCGACCGCCTGCGAGAAGCTCGTGTGCACGCGGCCGGTCTTCGGATTGACCATGCGCGGCAGCTTGTCGGTGTAGGTACTCTTCAGCTTCGAAAGCCCGCGGTGCTCGAGCAGCAGCTTCGGCAACGGGTAGTCGTCGGCGAGCTGGGCGAGCACTTCCTCGTCGGTCGACGGCTGGCCGGTCGAGGTCTTCTTGACGATCGGCAGCCCGAGCTTGCCGAACAGGATCTCGCCGAGCTGTTTCGGCGAGCCGAGGTTGAACGGCTGGCCGGCGAGGTCGTGGGCCTCGCGCTCGAGCGTCATCAGCCGGCGGCCGAGCTCTTCGCTCTGCTGCGCGAGCAGGAACGCGTCGATCAGCACGCCGGTGCGCTCCATGTCGAACAGCACGGCCATCGCCGGCATTTCGATGTCGCGGTACAGCGCGGCGAGCGCCGGCGCCGCCTCCAGCTGCGGCCACAGCTTGCGGTGCAGCCGCAACGTGATGTCGGCGTCCTCGGCGGCATATTCGGTCGCACGCTCGATCGCGACCTGGTCGAAGCAGATCTGGCCGACGCCCTTGCCGCACACCGCGGTGTAGGGAATCGTGTCGAGGCCGAGGTGGCGCTTCGCGAGCGAATCCATGTCGTGCGGCTTGTCGCTCTCGAGCACGTAGGACTGCAGCAGCGTGTCGTGCGCGATGCCGCCGAGCCGCAGGCCGTGGTTCGCGAGCACGTGGGCGTCATACTTGAGGTTCTGCCCGAGCTTCGCGTGCGCGTCGGACTCGAGCCACGGCCCGAGCTTCGCGAGCACTTCGGCGAGCGGCAGCTGCGCCGGCGCCGCCGGATAAGTGTGCGCAAGCGGCAGGTATGCGGCTTCGCCCGCGACGATCGCGAACGACATGCCGACGAGCTTCGCGGCCATCTGGTCGAGGCTGGTCGTCTCGGTGTCGAACGCGACGAGGTCGGCGGCGTCCAGCTTCGCCAGCCAGCGGTCGAACGTCGGCCAGTCGAGGATGCTCTCGTAGCCGGCGCGGTGCGCGCCGGGCTCCGCAACCGGGGACAGGCCATCGTTTTTTCCTGCGAAATCGGCACCAGCACCCGATTTCGCGGCGTCGTCGATTGCCTGCAGCCAGCCGCGGAATTCAAAGCGCTCGTACAGCGCGCGCAGTGCGGCCTTGTCGTCGTCGCGCGCCGGCAGATCCTCGAGTTGGATCGGCAGCGTGAGGTCGGTCGCGACGGTCACGAGCCGCTTGCCGAGCGGCAGGAATTCAAGATGCTTCCTGAGGTTCTCGCCGACCTTGCCGCCGACCTTGTCCGCGTTGGCGACGAGGTTGTCGAGCGTGCCGTATTCGGTGAGCCATTTCACCGCCGTCTTCGGGCCGCATTTCTCGACGCCCGGGATGTTGTCGACGGTGTCGCCGACGAGCGCGAGATAGTCGACAATGCGCGTCGGCGGCACGCCGAACTTCGCGGTGACACCGGCTTCGTCGAGCACTTCGTCGCTCATCGTGTTGACCCACCGCACGCCGGGGCGCACGAGCTGCGTGAGATCCTTGTCGCCGGTCGAGATCACCACTTCCCAGCCGCGCTCGAGGGCGCGGCGCGTCAGCGTGCCGATGACATCGTCCGCCTCGACGCCGTCGACGCACAGCAACGGCCAGCCTTCGGCCTTGACCGCCTCGTGCAGCGGTTCGACCTGGGCGCGCAGGTCATCCGGCATCGACGGCCGGTGCGCCTTGTATTGCGGATACCAGTCGTCGCGGAAAGTCTTGCCTTTCGCGTCGAACACGCAGGCGCGGAACTCCGCCTTGTAGTCGCTTTCGAGGCGACGTAGCATCGACAGCACACCGCGAATCGCGCCCGTCGGCTCACCCTTCGACGTCCGCAGGTCCGGCAAGGCATGGAACGCGCGGTAAAGGTAGCTGGAACCATCGACGAGCAGCAGCACGGGCATCGGAAAAACATCCTTCGGAGAACGGGGTCGATGCGACGGGAATCAAACCGAGACCCGGGCAGATCCCGTGAGACGAGAATCGAGAACAACATGACGGCGAAAGAAAAAATTCCCCCCAGTGCCCCGAGCAGCACGGCCCCGCGCTTCAATGCGCGCGAGTCGTGGCGAATCTTCGGAATTATGGCAGAGTTCGTCGAAGCCACCGAACGCCTCAACGCGATCCGCCCGGCGGTGTCGATCTTCGGCAGCGCGCGCACGCCGCCCGACCACATGTACTACATGCTCACCGAGCGCATCAGCCGGCTGCTGTCGGACGCCGGCTTCGCGGTGATCTCGGGCGGCGGTCCCGGCATCATGGAAGCCGCGAACAAGGGCGCGTATTTCGGCAAGAGCCCGTCGATCGGCCTCAACATCCAGCTGCCGCTCGAGCAGGCGGCAAATCCTTACCAGGACATCTCGCAGACGTTCCAGCACTTCTTCGCGCGCAAGTTCATGTTCGTGAAGTTCGCGTCGGCCTACGTCGTGCTTCCTGGCGGCTTCGGCACGCTCGACGAGCTGATGGAAGCGATGACACTGATCCAGACGGGAAAAAGCCGCAGCATCCCGATCATCCTCGTTCATGAGCCGTTCTGGAGAGGGCTGCTCGACTGGTTCCGCGACCGCCTCATTGCCGAACGCATGATCAACCCGGCGGACCTCGACCTCATCCAGCTGATCGACAAGCCTGAAGACGTCGTCGAGGCGATCTTCAAGCATTACGAAACCCGCGGCTTCCTGCCGCTGCCCGAAGAGCACGAGCTGATGCTGAACCTGTGAGCGTCCGTCCGCCCGGGCAGACGGGCGACGAGAGAATCCCGCGCCGGCGCCGCAGGCGCGCCCTTGCCTGCGGCATGCCATGCGAGGCCTGCGCCGGCGCGAGCGCCTTGGGCCACGGGCGTTTCGGCGCGCCTCTGCTAGAATCGCCGTCATCCAAGGAGAGTCCCATGCGCCGCACCCTGATCGTCCTGCTGATGGCCATCGCCGCCCCGGTTGCCGCCCAGCAGCCGCCGCAACTCGAACCGATTCCCGAACCCCCGCCGATTCCGCCGGGCATGAGCGACGAATCGCTCGAACCGGAAGTCACGATCAAGAAAAGCGGCGAAGACACGGTGCAGGAATACCGCATCCGCGGTCGCCTCTACATGATCAAGGTGACGCCGCCGCACGGCGTGCCCTATTATCTCGTCGACCACGAAGGCAACGGCGTCATGGCGCGCCAGGACGTCATGCCGACGCTGTCGGTGCCGATGTGGGTCATCAAGTCCTGGTGACGCACGTCCGCTGAACCGGCACCCCACCAGCCCATGTCCGTCTTCACCCCCGTTTCGCCCGAGGAGCTGTCCGCGTGGCTCGGTCGCTATGCGGTTGGCCGGCTGGTCGGGCTGCAGGGCATTTCGGGGGGCGTGCAGAACAGCAACTTCTTCGTCACGACGACGCTCGGCCGCTACGTGCTGACGCTGTTCGAAGCGATTCCGCGCGCCGAGCTGCCGTTCTACCTGCACCTGATGGCGCACCTCGCGCGTCACGGCCTGCCGGTGCCGGCGCCGATCGCCGACCGCGACAACGAATACCTCGGCACTCTTAGCGGCCGGCCCGCCGCACTCGTCAGGAGGCTCTCCGGCCGTTCCGAGATGACTCCCGGCGCGAGCCACTGCGCACGCGTCGGCGCGATGCTCGCCGGGCTGCACCTGGCGGGCCTGTCTTACGGCCGCAGGCAGGACAACCCGCGGGGTGCCGCCTGGCGCGATGCCGCGGCGGCACGCGTGCGTCCCTTCCTGCCGGCCGACGAACAGGCGCTGCTCGACGCCGAGCTCGCATTCCAGGCGCGCGTCGCCTACGACCGGCTGCCGCAGGGCGTGATCCACGCGGATCTCTTCCGCGACAACGTGCTGTGGGACGACGGCCATATCGGCGGCGTCATCGATTTCTACTTCGCCGGCCATGACGCGCTGCTGTTCGATGTCGCAGTCACCGTCAATGACTGGTGCACAACACCTGGCGGCGAACTCGACACGTCCCGCGCCGGAGCGCTGCTCGCCGCCTACCACGCCGAGCGGCCGTTCGAAGCCGCGGAGCGCGACGGCTGGCCGGCGATGCTGCGCGGCGCGGCGTTGCGGTTCTGGCTGTCGCGCGCCGAGGACTTCCATCTGCCGAAAGCGGGCGAGATGGTGCTCGTCAAGCCGCCTGCCGAATACCGCGACATCTTGCGGCGGCACATTGCCGCCCCCCACTCCCTCCCCGTCTGAACGATGACCGATCCGCATCCCGGCGCTTGCGCTTCGCGGCGACGCCATCCGCTACCCGAACCGGGCCATGTCACGCCGGCGCAGACGCTGCAGTGGCTCGCCGCCGGCTGGCGGATGTTCACCGCCCGGCCCGGCGTATGGATGATCCAGACCGTGATCCTGATCGTCATCCTCAGCGCGCTCGGCTTCGTGCCGTTTCTCGGCTGGGCGGTGGCGCCGCTGGCCTTCCCGGTGCTGGTCGCCGGCATGCTCGCCGGCGCTCAGGCGGTGGACCGCGGCCAGGCCCTGCGCATCGACCATCTCTTCGACGGGCTGCGCCGCCACGCCGGCAACCTGCTGATGATCGGCGCCTTCCATCTGTTCGGCGCGCTGCTTGCGGCGCTCATCGCCGCGGCAGTCGGCGGCAGCGCGGCGCTCACCGGCATGCTCGTCGGCGCATTCGCCGGCATGGGGCTGGCCGCCGGCGGCATGATGCTGGCGGTCGTCGTGTTCACCGTGCTGTGGGTACTGCTCGTGATGGCGCTGTGGTTCGCGCCGGCGCTGGTGATGCTGCAGGACGTGTCGCCGCTCGACGCGATGAAGCTGTCGGCGCAGGCCTGCCTGTCGAACCTGCTGACTTTCGTCGTCCTCGGCGTCATCCTGTATGTCCTGACGTGGGTCGCGATGCTTCCTGCCGGACTGGGCATGCTGATCCTCGTCCCGGTGCTCGCCGGCGCGCTCTACGCCGCCTGGCAGGACACGTTTGCCGAGCACCCCGCGCTACCGCCCCCTGCCCCCACCTCCGCACCGGACCGCAGTCCGGCGCCCGACCCCGACCACGAGTCATAGACCGCATGCAAGTACGACAACTGCCGCTCGCCCGCGGCTTCGCCTGGCTCGGGGAAGGCCTCGTGATCTGGCGCCGCAACCCGGCGCTGCTGACTTTCGCCTCGCTCGGCTACCTGCTGATGCTGGTCCTGCTCAGCGTCGTGCCGCTGATCGGCCAGCCGCTCGCATCGCTACTGATGCCGGTGTTCTCGCTCGGCGTGCTCAACACCTGCCGCGAGATCGACGCGGGCCGCAAGGCCGGGCCCGACGTGCTGTTCTCCGGCTTCCAGCAGAACCTGCGCGGGCTCGTCACGATCGGCGCGCTGTACCTTGCCGGCAGCCTGCTGGTGCTGTTCCTGACCTCGATCGCCGATGGCGGCACGCTGCTGCAGATCATGACCGGCGGCGAGAAAGTCGATCCCGAAGCGGCGGCCGTCGCGCCCGGCTTCACGTTCGCGCTGCTGATCGCGATCGCGCTGTCGACGCCGGTGATGATGGCCTACTGGTTCGCGCCGATCCTCGCCGGCTGGTGGAACATTCCGCCGCAGAAGGCGATGTTCTTCAGCTTCATCGCGTGCCTGCGCAACTGGCGCCCGTTCCTGGCATATTCGGTCGCGCTGATGGTCTTCTGCGTGCTCCTGCCGGGCCTCGTCATCGGCATGCTGGGGCTGGTCTCGCCGACGCTCGCGACGCTGTTTTCGGTGCCGCTGCCGGTGCTGCTGATCCCGATCGTGTTCGCGAGCTTCTATGCTAACGCCCGCGACGTCTTCCGTGACGCCCTCGATGAGCGCCGCGAGCCCTGAGCCCGGGCCGCTCGGCATCTTCGGCGGCACCTTCGACCCGATCCATATCGGTCACCTGCGCCTCGCGCAAGAGGCGCACGAAGCACTGCGGCTCAGCCATGTCAGCTTCGTTCCCGCCGGCCAGCCGCCTCACCGCGGCGCGCCGCGTTCCCGCGCCGCCGACCGGCTGGCGATGGTGCGGCTGGCGACCGCCGGCAATCCGGCCTTCACGGTCGATGACAGCGAAGTGTTTGCGCAAGGCAAGAGCTACACCGCCCTGACGCTCGAGCGCCTGCGCGCGGCGCTCGGCCCGCAGCGCCCGCTGGTGCTGATCCTCGGCGCCGATGCGTTCCAGGGCCTGCCGACATGGCACCGCTGGCGCGACATCCTGCAACTCGCGCATGTCGCAGTGGCGAACCGCCCGGGCTATGCGCCGCAGGGCCATCGCCGCCCGGGCGCATTGTCGCCGGAACTCGACGCCGTCTGCAGCGATCACATGGGCAACGATCCGGGAGCCGTGCGCGAGTCACCCGCCGGCCGGATCGTTCCCTTCGACATGACGCCGCTCGCGATCTCTGCATCGCAGGTGCGCAGTCTGATCCAGGCGGGACACAGTGCCCGCTATCTGCTGCCCGATCCGGTCCTCGACTATATCGAGCGGCATCACCTTTATCGCGGAACCTGATGGACATACGCAAACTGCAGAAAACCGTCGTCGACGCCCTCGAAGACATCAAGGCCAAGGACATCGAGGTCATCAACACCACCAAACTCACATCGCTGTTCGACCGCATCGTCGTCGCCAGCGGCGACTCGAACCGGCAGACACGGGCGCTGTCGCGCAACGTGCAGGACAAGGTCAGGGCAGCCGGCGGCCACGTCGTCAGCGTCGAAGGCGAGGAGACCGGCGAATGGGTGCTGGTCGATCTCGGCGACATCGTCGTGCATATCATGCAGCCGGCCACCCGCGACTTTTACAACCTCGAGGAACTGTGGGCAACGACGCCGAAGCGCTCGCGCGTCGCCGCGGGCACGGCTCACCTGGCGCCCGAATGAACCGCGGTCCGCGGCGCGACACCACCGGCTGCCGCGGCCGCCGTCGCCGATGAAGCTGCTGATCGTCGCCGTCGGCACGCGCATGCCGGCGTGGGTCGAGGCCGGCTTCGACGAGTTCGCGCGACGAATGCCGCGCGAATTGCCGCTGCAGCTCGTCGAAGTGAAGGCCGAGCCACGCACGACCGGCAAGACCGTCGACGCGATGATGGCGGCCGAAGCAACGCGCATCGAAGCGGCGCTGCCGGCGCGCTGCCGGCGCGTGATCCTCGACGAGCACGGCGCAGACCTGACGACGATGGGCCTCGCACGTCGCCTCGAAGCCTGGCAGAGCGGCGGCGAGGATCTCGCGCTGATCGTCGGCGGCCCGGACGGACTGTCACCCGCACTCAAGGCGACGGCGCACGAACGCCTGCGCCTGTCGAGCCTGACGCTGCCGCATGCGCTGGTCCGCCCGCTGCTCGCCGAGGCCTTGTACCGCGCGTGGAGCGTGCTGAAAAATCATCCCTATCATCGCGAGTAGCACAACCCGCACGCGGTAAACTCGCCGGGTCTGCAGCCACTCGGCGCCCTGCCGCCCTTCGCCCCATGACGACCCTGCAAGCCCGCATCTACCTCGCATCGCGCAGCCCGCGCCGGCGCGAGCTGCTGCGCCAGATCGGCGTTCAATTCGAACTGCTCGTGTTCCGCGGCGGCGAGCGCGGCGAGGATGCGGATGTCGACGAAACCCCGCAGGCGGGCGAGCCCGTCGAGCGTTACGTCGAGCGTCTCGCGCTGACCAAGGCCGAAGCGGGGTGTCGGCGCCTGCAGTGGCGCTCGCTGCCGCATCAGCCGGTGCTGGCCGCCGACACGACGCTCGAACTCGACGGCCAGATCATCGGCAAACCGGTCGACGGCCCCGATGCCGCGGCGATCCTGCGGCGGCTGTCGGGACGCACGCACCGCGTGCTGACCGCGGTCGCGCTGAGCGACGGCAGTCGCACGCGCAGCCGGACGAACATCAGCGAAGTGCGTTTTCGTCCTCTCGACGACGCCGAGATCCGCCACTACGTCGCCACCGGCGAACCCCTGGACAAGGCCGGCGCATATGGCATCCAGGGGCGAGCGGCGCTGTTCATCGAGGAGATCCGCGGCAGCTACACCGGGATCATGGGCCTGCCGCTGTTCGAAACCGCCCAGTTGCTCGAAAGCTTCGGCTATCCTCTGTAGCCGCTGGCGGCGGCTCGCCCGCGAGGCGCGATGGGCAATGCGCAATCGATGACCGCGATGTCATCGATTGCGCATTTCCCATTACCGGTTTTCCAATGAGCATCGAATTTCTCATCAACTTCACGCCGCAGGAGACGCGCGTCGCGATCGTCGAGCAGGGCGTGGTACAGGAACTGCACGTCGAGCGCACTGCCAGCCGCGGCATCGTCGGCAACATCTACCTCGGCCGCGTCGTTCGGGTGCTGCCCGGCATGCAGTCCGCGTTCATCGACATCGGCCTCGAGCGCACCGCCTTTCTCCATGTCGCCGACATCTGGAGCGATCGCCACAACGGCGACGCCGGCCGGCCGATCGAGCGCATCCTCGCCGAAGGCCAGAACCTCACGGTGCAGGTGCTGAAGGATCCGATCGGCACGAAAGGCGCGCGGCTGTCGACGCAGATCAGCATCGCCGGGCGGCTGCTCGTGTACCTGCCCCAGGAAAAGCACATCGGCATCTCGCAGCGCATCGAGGACGAATCCGAGCGCGAGGCGCTGCGCGAACGGCTGACGCGGCTGGTGCCGGAAGACGAAGCCGGCGGCTTCATCGTGCGCACGATGGCCGAATCCGCCTCCGACGACGAACTCGCCGCCGACATCGCCTACCTGCGCAAGCTGTGGGGCGAGATCCGCAACAGCGCGACCGGGCGCTTCCCGCCCGCCGTGCTGTACGAAGACCTGGGCCTTGGCCAGCGCGTGCTGCGCGACCTCGTCGACGACGACACCTCGCGCATCCTCGTCGATTCGCGCGAGAACTTCCAGAAGCTCATGGCCTTCGCCGCCGAGTACAGCCCCAAGGTGCTGCCGCTGCTCGAGCACTACGGCGGCGAGCGGCCGCTGTTCGATCTGCACAACGTCGAGGACGAGATCCAGAAGGCGCTCGCGCGCCGCGTCAGCCTCAAGTCGGGCGGCTACCTGATCATCGACCAGACCGAGGCGATGACGACCGTCGACGTCAACACCGGCGGCTTCGTCGGCGCACGCAATTTCGACGACACGATCTTCAAGACCAACCTCGAGGCGGCGCAGACGATCGCCCGCCAGCTGCGCCTGAGAAACCTCGGCGGCATCATCATCATCGACTTCATCGACATGGAAAACGTCGAGCACCGCGACATGGTGCTCGACGAGTTCAAGAAGGCGCTCGCGCGCGACCACACCAAGATGACGGTCAACGGCTTCACCGCGCTGGGCCTCGTCGAGATGACGAGGAAGCGCACGCGCGAGTCGCTCGCCCACCTCTTGTGCGAACCCTGCCCGACCTGCGACGGCCGCGGCGAAGTCAAGACCGCGCGCACCGTATGCTATGAAATCCTGCGCGAACTGCTGCGCGAAGCGCGCCAGTTCAACGCCCGCGAGTTCCGCGTGCTCGCCGCGCCGAACGTCATCGACCTCTTCCTCGACGAAGAGTCGCAGTCACTCGCGATGCTGTCGGACTTCATCGGCAAGCAGATCTCGCTGCATCCGGAAGCGAGCTACTCGCAGGAACAGTTCGACATTGTTCTGCTGTGAGGTTTCATGGCGTCTCACCACGTCTCACTTTCCACCCGGAAACGCCAATAAAACAAGGAAGTTGTTTCTGCAAAACATATCGAGTGATTCTGCCCAAGGGGAGTGGCGAATGCTTTTTCGCTCTCCCGAGGACGATGGGCATGAGGTCACTGTTCATTTATTCCTCTTCAACCTGTCTGTCGAATCGGCAGAAGAGGATAAGCCATGACGAGTACGCTGAAAATGTTTGCCGCTGGAAGATCGTCTATACTTCCCGCCACGGCCTGGTATCTCTCCGACCTCGGCGAATTCCGCGGTAAGCAGGAGCTTTACACCCGGCAGTCGCCGCAGCGCCTCAAAGCCTTGCGCGAACATGCGCTGATCGAAAGCGCCGTCTCGTCGAACCGCATCGAGGGTGTTTCCGTCGAGCCGTCGCGGGTGCGCGATGTGCTCGTATCGCCCAGACCGCTGTTCCGGGATCGCGACGAGGAAGAAGTGCGCGGCTACCGCGACGCCCTGACCTGGATTCACCAGGATGCCCAGCGCCTCCCGGTTGCCAATGAAACCATCCAGCGCCTCCACGCGATGACGCGGGGAGAGATCTGGGATGCCGGTCTGTACAAGGAGAAGGATGGCGACATCATCGAGCGCTATCCCGATGGGCGCGAGCGGCTGCGCTTTCGCACCGTACCGGCCAAGGAAACGCCGGCAGCCATGGCCCGGTTGGTCGGCGACTGGCAGGCCTGCCTCGAAGAGCGCTGGGTTCCGCCGCTGATCGCGCTGGCCGCGTTCAATCTCGACTTCCTGTGCATCCATCCGTTCCGCGATGGCAATGGCCGGGTGTCCCGACTGCTCTGGCTGTTGCAGAGCTACCAACTGGGTTTCGAGGTCGGCCGCTACATCAGCCTTGAGCGCCTGGTCGAGCAGAACAAGGAGCGTTACTACGAGACCCTGGAACTGAGCTCGCAGCGCTGGCACGAGGGCAAGCACGACCCATGGCCCTACATCAATTACGTGCTGTTCATTCTCAAGAGCGCTTATCGCGAATTCGTCGAGCGCGTTGGGGAAACCTCGGAGCCGCGGGGATCGAAAACCCAGATGGTGCTGGAGGCGATCGCCAAGATGCCGGGAACGTTTTCCCTGGCCGACCTGGAGCGTGCCTGCCCGGGGGTGAGCCGCGACATGATCCGGCGGGTGCTCAATACGCAGAAGGGGCAGTCGGTCGACTGCATCGGCCGAGGCCCCGGTGCGCTTTGGCAAAGAAGAGGTAATTAGCGTGAAAGGATGTAATAAAGAGGGTAATGTCCTCAGGGAACCGCAAACTGCCCTCAATGCTGGGTTCGACTCAAATCGTCGCAGACGGTCCATCGGGAGCCCGCAGCTTGCGGGTAGCCAGATGGGCAGCTGGCGGCAGATCAAGAGGCGTGCATGCGTCGCAACATATTGATATTGCAAGAATAATGTGCGGCACTCCCTATCTATTCGACATCATACTGCGGTGAGTCCCGCCGAGCCGACGCCGCAACGCTACGCGAGCGCGTCGCGGCGCTATTTCGCGGCGACGCGCCCGGCGTTCCTCAGCGTCACGCTCGCCGGCTGCCTGATCGGACTTGCCGCGGCACATGCCGACGGCGTCGCGCTGGATGGCGTGCGGGCGGTGATCACGGTGCTGTTCGCGCTGCTCGCGCATGCCGGCGCGAACGTGCTCAACGACTACCATGATGCGGCGAGCGGCGCCGACGCCGCGAACTCGGAGCGCATCTATCCGTTCACCGGCGGCAGCCGCTTCATCCAGAACGGCGTGCTCACGCTGCGCGAGACGGCGGCATTCGGCTACGCACTGTTCGCGCTGGTGATCCCGGCCGGGCTGTGGCTCGCGCTCGGCGCGGGGGCCGGCCTGATCGCAATCGGATTCGCCGGACTGGTGCTCGGCTGGGCATATTCGGCGCCGCCGCTGCAGCTCGCGAGCCGCGGGCTGGGCGAATTTGCCGTCGCGGCGTGCTGGCTGCTCGTCGCGGTCGGGGCCGATTTCGTCCAGCGCGGCGCGTTCGCATGGACGCCGGTCGCGGCCGGACTGTCGTTTGCGCTGCTCGTCGCGAACCTCCTCTACATCAACCAGTTCCCCGACCGCGCCGCCGACGCCGCAGCAGGCAAGCGCACGCTCGTCGTGCGCCTCGGCGCCGACACCGCGAAATGGGGCTATTTCGGCATCGCGCTGGTCGCCTACGGCTGGCTCGTGCTGCAGATCGGCCGCAACAACCTGCCCCAGGCGTGCGCCGCCGCGGCGCTGACGCTGGTCCTCTCATTTCACGCTGCGCGGCAGTTGCGCGAGCACGCCGGTGAACCGTCCGAACTCGCGCCTGCGATCAGGCTGACGATCGCCGCAACGAACCTGCACGGCCTGGTGCTCGCGGCGACGCTCGCGTTCGGCGCGCACAGCTGACCGGGCAAACCCATACTTCCGGACCACCACCCATGATCGGACGCATCACCGGCATCCTGCTGGAAAAGAACCCGCCGCAGATCGTCGTCGACACGCACGGCGTCGGCTACGAAATCGACGTGCCGATGAGCACGTTCTACGGCCTGCCCGCGACCGGCCAGTCGCTGTCGCTGTTCACGCATCTGGCGATCCGCGAAGACGGCCATTTCCTGTACGGCTTCGCGACCGCCGACGAACGCGCCGCGTTCCGCCAGTTGCTGAAGGTGTCCGGCATCGGCGCGCGCACCGCGCTGTCGGTGCTCTCGGGCCTGTCGGTCGGCGACCTCGCGCAGGCGGTCGCGCTGCAGGAAACCGGTCGCCTCGTGAAAATCCCCGGCATCGGCAAGAAAACCGCCGAGCGCCTGCTGCTCGAACTGCGCGACAAGCTCGGCAGGGCGCTGCCCGGGCTCGGCGCAAGCATTGTTCCGGGCGCTACGGCGCAGCCCGCGGACAGCCGCAGCGACATCCTCAATGCGTTGCTCGCGCTCGGCTACAACGACAAGGAAGCGCAATCGGCGCTGAAGGCGATCCCGCCGGAGGCGGGCGTCTCCGACGGCATCCGCCAGGCGCTGAAGCTGCTGTCGAAAGCCTGAGGCGGCGAGGCAAGCGAGTTCCGCCGTACGCGCCGCTCAGGCTAAACTCTCGCGATGATCGAAACCGACAAACTGCAGGCGCCACGCGTGATTTCTGCGCAGACCTCCGACCGCCAGGAAGACGCTGTCGAGCGCGCGCTGCGTCCGAAGCGCCTGGCCGAATACGTCGGCCAGGCGAAGATCCGCGAACAGCTCGAGATCTTCATCCAGGCCGCGCGCAACCGCAACGAGGCGCTCGACCACGTGCTGCTGTTCGGTCCGCCGGGATTGGGCAAGACGACGCTCGCGCATATCGTCGCCGCCGAGATGGGCGTGAACCTGCGCCAGACTTCGGGGCCGGTGCTCGAGCGCGCCGGCGACCTCGCCGCGCTGCTGACGAATCTCGAACCGCACGACGTGCTGTTCATCGACGAGATCCACCGCCTGTCGCCGGTCGTCGAGGAGATCCTCTACCCGGCGCTCGAGGACTTCCAGATCGACATCATGATCGGCGAAGGCCCGGCGGCGCGCTCGGTCAAGCTCGACCTGCCGCCCTTCACGCTGGTCGGTGCGACGACGCGCGCCGGGATGCTGACGAACCCGCTGCGCGACCGTTTCGGCATCGCGGCGCGGCTCGAGTTCTACACGCCGCAGGAGCTCGCATACATCGTCGGGCGCTCCGCCGGCCTGCTCGACGTCGCGATCGACGACGCCGGGGCGGTCGAGATCGCGCGGCGCGCGCGCGGCACGCCGCGGATCGCGAACCGGCTGCTGCGCCGCGTGCGCGACTATGCGCAGGTCAAAGCCGACGGCGACATCACCGCCGCCGTCGCCGATGCCGCGCTGCTGATGCTCGACGTCGATCACCTCGGCCTCGACCTGATGGACCGCAAGCTGCTCGGCGCGATGCTCGAGAAGTTCGGCGGCGGTCCGGTCGGCCTGGACAACCTCGCGGCGGCGATCGGCGAGTCGTCCGACACGATCGAGGACGTGCTCGAACCGTACCTGATCCAGCAGGGTTACCTGCAGCGCACGCCGCGCGGGCGCATCGCGAGCGCCTCGATCTGGCAGCATTTCGGCCTCGCCCTGCCGCGGCGCGCCGGCGACGAAGGCGCGGAACTGTTCTCCACACCCTGATCGGCCGCGATGCGCACGTTCCAGGCCCTGGCGATCGTGCTGTGCGTGTTCGGCGCGATCCACCTGCTGCAGGGGCCGGCGTTCTTCTGGCCTGATCGCTTCGATCCGTCCCACGGCGTGCTTCTCGGCGGACTGTCGTCGCGGCTGCTCGGCGCCGGCCTCGTCGTCGTCGCCGCGCTCGGCCTGATGGCCGGCCGGCAAGCCGGGCGCGGCGACGGCCGGGCCGCGCCGCCCCGCTGGCAGCTGCGCTATTTCCTGCTGATCCTGCTCGCGCTGGGTCTCGCCAGCGCTGCCTTCACGATCGGCGAGCGCGGGCCGAACCCGGACTGGCGTGCGCCAGCGAGCGAAGGCGTTCAGCCGACCTGAAGCGCGAGCCCTTTCAGATATTCGCCTTCGGGCACCGCAAGGCCGATCGGGTGATCGGCCGCCGCCGACAGCCGGTGCAGGATGCGCGCATCGACGCCGGCATCGCTCGCCGCACCGGCGACGATCTTCTGGAACAGTTCGAGGCCGATGCCGCCGGAACAGGAATACGTCATCAGGATGCCGCCGGGATTGAGCAGGCGGAAGCCGAACAGGTTGATGTCCTTGTACGCGCGCGACGCGCGATCGGCGTGCGCGGCAGACGGTGCGAACTTCGGCGGATCGAGCACGATCAGGTCGAAGCGTCGCCCCTCGCTCTTCAACGCGCGCAAAGCCTCGAACACGTCGGCCTGCAGCCATTCGGCGCGGCTCGCGTCCAGTTGCGGATTCATCGCGAGATTGCGCCGCGCCCCGTCGAGCGCCGGCGCGGACGAGTCGATCGACAGCACCGACGTTGCGCCGCCGGCCAGCGCCTGCAGCGAGAACCCTCCCGTGTAGCAGAAGCAGTTCAGCACGCTGCGTCCGGCCGCGAGCAGGCCCGTCAGGCGGCGGTTGTCGCGCTGGTCGAGGTAGAAGCCGGTCTTGTGGCCACTGATGACATCGACTTCCATGCGCACGCCGTTCTCGACGATCGTCAGCACGTCCTTCGGCAGTTCGCCATGCACGCAGCCGGTCTTCGGCCCGAGCCCTTCGAGGCCGCGCACGTCGGAATCGGAGCGCTCGTACACCGCCGTGCAGCCGGTCGCCTGCACCAGCCCGGCAACGATCGCCTCGCGCCATTTTTCGGCGCCGGCGCTCGTCAGCTGCACGACGACGACGTCGCCGAAGCGGTCCGCGATGACGCCGGGCAGGCCGTCCGACTCGCCATGGATCAGCCGCAGGCCGCTCTCGCCCGCGAGCAGCGGATGCGTCGCCCGGCGCGCGACCGATTCGGCGACGCGGCGCTTGAAGAATGCGTGGTCGATCGTGATGTCGGCGGCGAATGACCACATCCGGGCGCGGATCTGCGATTCCGGCGACCACGCCGCGCGGCCGAGGAAGCGGCCATCATCGGCGACGACCTCGACGGTGTCGCCCGGCCGCGCGCGCCCTTCGAGGCGGGCCACCGAACCGGCGAAGACCCAGGGATGACGGCGCAGGAGCGAACGCTCCTTGCCGGGATTGAGGACGAGCTTGGACATCGGGAGGCGGACCGGAGGGAGATGAGTCAGAAGTCAGGAGTCAGGCGCGAGAGTGTAAGGCGAGCGGCGCCCGCTCACCAGCACTGCCGCCGCAGCTTCACGCCTTGTCGCGATCGGCCCGGCCCCGGTCGTGCCGCAGATTCCGCACGCGATCGGCGGTTTCGAGGAACTCCGGCAGATCGCGCGAGCACAGCAGCGTGCCGAAATGCTTCAGCGCCCGCGGCGTGAGATACAGGTGCCCGTTCTGCTGCTTGCGGATCCAGCCCAGATCGACGAGGCGCCCGATCTTGCGCCGGACCGTCTCGCGCGGCAAGCCGGTTGCCGCGGCAATCGAATAAGCGTTGCACGGCCGCAGCCGGGACATATGCACCTCGTCGGAGTCGCTCTCGGCTTCGTCCGCCGCGAGGCGATCGCTTTCGTCGCCATGTTCGAGCGCGCCGATGTTGTGCAGCGCGATCTCGCCGAGCAGGATCGGCAGGAGGATATCCCGCTCGAACTCCTCGAACAGGCGCCTCAGACTGCGAACCTGGTAGCGGGCGAGCAGGACCGCCGCATTGCGCAGCCCGCGAGCCCGACCCTGCCCGGGCCCGGCGTCGGGGCTGTCGGGCGCATCGGCGCCAGGAGTTTCAGGATCAGGAATGTCTGGCATTGCTGCCTTGCTCCCACAGTCTGCGGCGCTGGACCCGAGGGAAGATTTGTTAAGAGATGTTTCAGGATAGCTGAATGGCCGCAAGCGACTTGAGATCTTGCTGCCCGGTTTGGGTAAAAAGTCACGAACGACCGTTGATCCAGGGCATGCGACACCCATTGCGGCCTCCGGGACGGTCCGTTCGCCCCGTCGTCGGTTCAGCGCTTCCTTGCGCGGGGGTGCGCCGCGTCGTGCACCTTGGCCAGATGCAGGAAGTCGGGGTGCGTAGGGACCGGTGTGCTGCAAATACTCGCGGCGCCGCGGCCTCCCGACCCGCGGCGCTCACCTTCAGCCCAGTTGCCGTCGCAGCGCCGCCGCGACCAGATCGCCGATGCGCGCCAGGTAGAGCGTTCCCATTCCGGAGTAGAAGCGCTCGGCCTCTTCGCTGCCGAGCGCGAGCAGGCCGAGCACCTGGTCGTCGCGGCGCAGCGGTACCAGCGCCACCGAACGGATATGACAAGCGGCGGGGCCGAACCAGTCGATCACTTCGAGATTCGCCGGCGCACCGCAATACGGGTGGCCCAGGTCGGTGGCGAACAAGCGCAGCTCTTCGGTCACCGGCGAAAAATCCTCGCCTTCGCGAAGCTGCGCGTCGGCCCACACGCGCAGCGCGACGTTCGGCACCGAAAAGTTGTCGCGCACATTTTCGAGCAGCGCAAAACGCAGCGCATCGTAGTCTTCGGCTTCGACCAGCGCGAGCGTCAGGCGATGGACTTTTTCGCCGATCTCGTCGTTTTCCTCGCCGTAGCGAATCAGTTCGGCGAGCTTGCTTTCGAGCTGCCGGATCTTGTCGCGCAGCGCATGAAGCTGTCGCTCGGCAAGCGAGATGGCCTGCCCGCCGTGCGGGTGCGGAACAGTCAGCTGCGTGAACAGCTCGCCGTGTTCGGCAAGAAAGTCGGGATGTTCCTTCAGATAGCGTGCGACATCAGCGGCATTCATGGAAAAGCTGCTCCCCGTCAGGCGCGTGCGCGCCTCCTCGTATTCGTTGCAATCGGCGAAACGGCTCGCTCGAGGTCGCTCACTGGAGGTCGCTCAGTCGATGTCGATTTCGCCCGCAAAAACAGTCACCGCCGGGCCGGTCATCAGCACCGGCTGCCCCGGCCCTCCCCACGCGATGTCGAGTTCTCCGCCACGCGTCTCGACGCGCACCGGCGACTGCGCGAGTTCGCGCAGGATCACGGTCACGACCGCCGCGCACGCGCCGGTGCCGCAAGCAAGCGTTTCTCCCGCGCCGCGCTCAAACACGCGCAGGCGGATGCGGTGGGCGTCGACGACCTGCACGAAGCCGGCATTGACCCGCGCGGGAAAGCGCGGATGGCGTTCGATCAGCGCTCCCTGCACTTCGACGGGTGCCGCGTCGACATCGGCGACGACCTGCACCGCGTGCGGGTTGCCCATCGACACCGCGGTGATCGCGACACTCGCGTCACCGACCTGCAGTGGCTGGACGACGGCGTCCGAATCCGACACGAACGGCACGCGCGCGGCTTCGAGCACCGGCACCCCCATATCGACCGTCACGAGACCATCGTCTTCGAGCCGCGGCGCGATGATCCCGGAGCGCGTCTCGACGCGGATCTCGCGCTTCGCGGTCAGCCCCTGCTCGTGCACGAAACGCACGAAGCAGCGCGCGCCGTTGCCGCACTGCTCGACTTCGCCGCCATCGGCGTTGAAGATCCGGTAGCGGAAATCCACGTCCGGCCGGGTCGCTTCCTCGACCACCAGCAGCTGGTCGCAGCCGACGCCGAAATGGCGGTCGGCAAGACGGCGGACCCGCTCCGGCGTCAGGTCGACAGGCTGGCGGATGGCGTCGATGACGACGAAATCGTTGCCGAGGCCGTGCATTTTCGTGAAGCGCAGACGCATGGGGAATCGCAGCTCAGGTGGGAGTAAGGGAAGCGGTGGCTCGCCGAATTCTGGCCCAGCCGCCGGGGAAGGTCCAGCGACAGCACGCCGCATGCACTTTCAGTACGGCCGCGCCTCGCCCGGCGGACGCGTCTTGAAGCGCCGATGCACCCAGTAATACTGCTCGGGCATCGTCCGCACCACGGATTCGATCCAGCGGTTCATCGCTGCGGTATCCGCTTCGGCGTCCGTCGTCGGGAAATCCTGCCACGGCTCGCCGAACTCGACGACATAGCCGCGCCCGCCGGGCAGCATCCGCGTCACGCACGGCACGACCGCCGCCCCGGCGAGCCGCGCGAGCCGCGGCAGGCCGGTGATCGTCGCCGCCGGCACGCCGAAGAACGGCACGAACACCGCGTCCTTGCGGCCATAATCCATGTCGGGCAGATAGTAGAAGGGGCGCCCGGCCTTCATCGCCTTGACCGTGCCGCGCACGCCGTCCTGGCGCGACAGCAGGCGCTGGTCGCCGAAGCGGCTGCGGCCATGGAACAGCCAGCGGTCGAACACGGGGTTGTTCTGCTGCGCGTAGATGCTGACCGAATCGAAATCCATCGCGACGCGCGAACCGCCGGTGTCGAGGCCGACGAAGTGCGGCGCGAGCAGGATCACCGGCCGCCCCTGGTCGAGCAGCGCCCTGACCCGCTCGGCACCGTCGAGGCGGATGAGGTTCATCAGCCGCCGCTGGCTCGCCCACCACAGCAGGCCGCGCTCGAGCAGGCTGCGGCCGACCGCGCGAAAATGCGCCCGCGCGAGCCGGCGCCTAGCCGCGTCGTCGAGTTCCGGAAAGCACAGCGCGAGATTGACGGCGGCGATATGTCGCCGCGAGCGCGCCAGCCAGTACAGCGCCTCGCCGACCGCCTGCCCGAGGAACGCCAGCACCGGCAGCGGCAGCCAGTGCAGCAGCCAGAACACCGCGACCGCGGCGTGACTCGCAATGCGGCTCAGGGCGCGGCTCAGCATCGCGCTTCACCCGGCGGAGGCGGCACGCCCGAAGGACGCTTGTAGCGGTTGTAGCCCCACAGGTACTGCGCCGGGCATGCGAGCACGAGGCGTTCGATTTCGCGGTTGATCGCCGCGCAGCGCTCTTCGAGCGAGCCCGCGATCGGCTCCACGGGTTCGGAAAGCCGCAGCACATAGCCCGCGCCCTGTGGCAGCCGCTCGGTCCATACCATCACCACCTTGACGCCTTTCACTTCGGACAGGCGCGCCGCGAGCGTCATCGTCCACGCCGGCCGGCCGAAGAACGGCGCCCACACGCCTTCGCCTTCGGCCGGCGCCTGGTCCGGCAGCATGCCGACCATCTCGCCGCTGCGCAGCGCCTTCACGAGGCGGCGCACGCCGGACACGTCGGCCGGGGCGATGCGGATCGCGCCGCGCGCGCGCCCGGCTTCCATCAGCGGCCGCAGCGCCGCCTTGCGCGGCGGGCGGAACAGCACCGTGATCGGTCCATGCGTCGAACAATACTGCGCGCACATCTCGAAGCAGCCGAGGTGCGCCGTCAGCAGCAGCACGCTGGCGCCCTCGGCCTGCGCCCGAGCGATCAGCTCCTGCCCTTCGACCCGCACGATGCAGGACAGCACCTCGTCCTGCGGTCGCAGCCACACGAACGGCAGTTCGAGCGCCTGTCGCCCGGCTTCGGCGATCGCCGCGTCGCGCAGCGCGGCGTCGCGGCGACCGGTTGCCTGGGCGAGATTGTCCTCCAGGCGACGACGATATGACGGTGACAAGCGCCAGATGGCCCAGCCGGCCCAGCCGCCGAGCCGATGCAGCCACGACAGCGGCAGGCCGGCGAGAATGCGGAATGACAGATTGACGAGGAAGGTCACGCGAAGAGGTCACATCGAGGGGGCATCGGCACCGGTCGAATCGGCACAGGCCCGGACACAGGCTCAATCGCCCGCTCCGGATCCCGCACATTTGACCGCCGGATCACAAAGCATATAATTATCGCCCAGCCGCCGAGTTAATACGACAACTTGCAGGGCGGCGCCGCGAACGCACCTAACCGGTCACGGCACACAAGTACTGCTAAAGCGTCGCCTGCTCGACGAAATCCCCGGAGCCGGCCACGCCGGAGAACTCTGGGGATTTTTCGTTTTCAGGAGCAGCGCATGAGCAGGGAATACCTCTTCACCTCGGAATCGGTGTCCGAAGGCCATCCCGACAAGGTTGCCGACCAGGTCTCCGATGGCGTCCTCGACGCAATCCTCACCGACGACCCCCATGCGCGCGTCGCATGCGAAACGCTGGTATCGACGGGCCTGGTGGTCATCTCCGGCGAGATCACGACAAGCGCGCACCCGAACTACAAGGAGATCGCGCAGGACGTGATCCGCCGCATCGGCTACGACGATTCGGCGATCGGCTTCGACTACAGGTCGTGCGCCATCCTCACCGCGATCAACCGCCAGTCGTCCGACATCGCGCAGGGCGTCAATGAAGGCGAAGGCCTCGACCTCGACCAGGGCGCGGGCGACCAGGGACTGATGTTCGGCTACGCCTGCAACGAGACGCCGTCGCTGATGCCGCTGCCGATCTACTATGCTCACCGCATCATGCAGCGCCAGTCCGAGCTGCGCAAGGACGGCCGGCTCAATTGGCTGCGCCCGGACGCGAAGAGCCAGCTGACGGTCCGATACGTCGACGGCAAGCCGGTCGCGATCGACACCGTGGTCGTGTCGACGCAGCACAGCCCCGAAGTCTCACACGCGCAGATCACCGAGCTCGTCATCGAGGAGATCATCAAGCCGGTGCTGCCTTCGGCGCTGATGCAGGGCGAAGTGCGCTACCTGATCAACCCGACCGGACGCTTCGTCATCGGCGGCCCGCACGGCGACTGCGGCCTGACCGGGCGCAAGATCATCGTCGACACCTACGGCGGCGCGGCGCACCACGGCGGCGGCGCGTTCTCCGGCAAGGACCCGTCGAAAGTCGACCGCTCCGCCGCGTATGCCGGGCGCTGGGTCGCGAAGAACATCGTCGCAGCAGGGCTCGCCGATCGCTGCGAAGTGCAGGTCGCCTATGCGATCGGCGTCGCCAGGCCGGTGTCGATGATGGTCGAGACCTTCGGCACCGGCAGGGTCAGCGACGAGCGCATCGTCGAGCTGATCGGCAAGCACTTCGACCTGCGCCCGAAGGCGATTATCCAGGAGCTCAACTTGCTGCGCCCGATCTACGGCAAGACCGCCGCCTACGGTCACTTCGGCCGCGACGAGCCGGAATTCACGTGGGAAGCGACCGACAAGGCCGCGGCGCTGCGCGCCGACGCAGGCCTTTGAGCCCCCCAGGAAACGGCTTTGCCGTTTCCGCCCCCGAGGGGACAAGAAAACTTGGGGCGGCCCGACGTTTTCTTGCAAGGCGTTGCTGACCGGTGATTGATACATGCAACGGGAGTGCGGCGCAGCACTCCTGACGCTGAACATTCGACGGCAGAATCCGCGAGCACGAAATCCGTGCGCTCGCCGTCAAGCGAGTAGGCGAAGAGTTTTTCGTGCAGCGCAACAAATCGCCGTCCGCATTGCACCAAAACCTGAGAGAATCGCACCCCCGCCGTCGCCCGCCCTCCCCCTCTCCCAGCCGTGATCGTCCGCCCTCGTCCGCACTGGATGCATTTGCTGTTCGTTCGCCGCGGGTCGCTCGTTTCCCGCATCCTGCCGCAGCAGCTGTTCATCCTCGCGCTGTCGTGCGGCGTCGTGCTGATGCACGGCCAGCTTTTCCACTTCAAGGTGACGCTCAACGCGAACCCGTTCTCGCTGATGGGGGTCGCGCTCGCGATCTTCCTCGGCTTTCGCATCAACGCGAGTTACGACCGCTACTGGGAAGCGCGCAAACTGTGGGGCGACGTCCTCGTCGAGACGCGCAACCTCGCGCGGCAGGCCCTGACGCTGACGGCCCGCAACGTCGAGAGCCGCCCGTTCGTGCTCGGCCTCATCGGCTTTGCCGCGGCGATGCGCAACCAGCTGCGCCACCAGCCGCGCGACGCCGACCTGCTCGGTCTGCTTCCCGCTGTCGTCATCGAGCGCGCCCGCGTCGCCCGCTCGGCGCCGGCGCTGGTGTTGCTGTGGCTCGGCCAATGGCTGCGCGAGCGCCGCGAAGCGGGGCAACTCGACTTCATGCTCGCGCAGCAGATGGAGCAGTCGCTGAACGGGCTGTCGTCGTCGCTCGGCGGCTGCGAGCGCATCGCCAATACACCGTTGCCCTTCACCTATACGGTGATCCTGCACCGCAGCGCCTATGTTTATTGCGCGCTGCTGCCTTTCGGGCTGGTCGATTCGATCGGCCTCATGACGCCGCTGGTCGTGAGCTTCGTGTCCTACACGTTCTTCGCGCTCGAAGCGCTCAGCGACGAGATCGAGGAACCTTTCGGCACGATGGCGAACGATCTGGCGCTCGACGCGCTCGTCGCCGGCGTCAATGCGAGCCTGCGCGAGATGCTCGGCGAAGAGCCGCCGCCGGCGCCTGTCCCCGACGAGAACTTCCTGCTCGTGTAATGCCGGACTCCTGCGCCAGCGACAGGATCATCGCCCGCCGCAGGGGTGCCGGTCCGCGCCGCAGCTGCGGAAATCGCCGAGCGGGCGGTTGAAGGTGTACTCGAGCGGCTTGCCGACCAGTTCGCGCGCAGCATCGGGAGCCGAGCCGGTCGGGGCGGTGAACGGCAGCGAAACGATGAAGGCTGCGATCCCGACCACCGAACCGACGAAGGTCAGCGGCCGCACGAGGACGAGATCGACGATCATGTCGCTCCCCCGGTCGCCGAGCACCGGATCATCGGCCTGGGCGAACGCCGGCGCCGACGACCACGAAAGAAAGCCCGCTGCCAGGCTCGCGATGAACAGTTTTTTCATGACTGACTCCCTGGTCAACTCCTGGCACCGGCGTCAGTGCGACGCGAACGGCCGGTGCTTGCCGTCCGCATCGAAGCTGACGACGTCGTAACGCTCGGAAGGATACGCCCCTTCCATGCCCGGCGAACCCGCCGGCATTCCAGGCGCTGCGATGCCGGCCACTTTCGGCTTTTCGGCGAGCAGGCGCCGCACGTCCGCCGCAGGCACGTGGCCTTCGACGACGTAGCCGCCGATCTTCGCCGTGTGGCACGAAGCGAGCGCCTGCGGCACGCCAGCTTCGCGCTTGACGGCGCTCATCGCGGTGCTGCGAACCTCCTTCACGGCGAATCCGCTCGCGCGCATGTGCTCGGCCCACTTGCTGCAACAGCCGCAATTCGGGTCCTTGTACATGACGACTTCCTCGCCGGCGGCGAAGACGGGGCCGCCCGCGAATGCAGCGACCAGCCCGAGGGCGGACACGAGACGGAGGAAGGCGGGACGGGTGTTCATATCGACTCCTGTTGCAGAGGGGTGAGGTATTTTCGGCGCCGGGACCGTTGCCGTGAAGGCTTCGCGATCACTTCGTCATTGCCGTGCCATTGTCTCCACTGCCGCAGGCGATCAGCCTTGAGCGGCGACAAACGCCGCGAAAGCGGGGCGTCCGCCACGGCTGTCAGGAGCGAGCTTTGCGCCGGCCCGGTGTCGCCGGCGGGGCGGCAGTCGCGCCACCGCTGCCCTTGTGCGCCGGCGTCGCGCGGCGCTCGCTGGCGCAGGAGCGCGCGGCGGGGCGACGTCCCGAGCGTTCGACGGCGAGCGGCACGCCCGGCTGGTGGCGCGGCACGAGGCAGTTCGGGCCGTTGCCGATCAACTCCGCGCGGCCCATGCCGAGCAACGCTTCGCGGATCAGCGGCCAGTTCTCCGGGTCGTGCCAGCGCAGCAGCGCCTTGTGCAGCTTCCTCAGCTTGCCGGCGCGCGCGGTGTCGACGATTTCGGAATCCGCTGACACGCGGCGCAATGGATTCCTGCGGCTGTGGTACATCGTCGTCGCCATCGCCATCGGCGTCGGCATGAAGGTCTGCACCTGGTCGGGCCGGAAGCCGTTCTTCTTCAGCCACAGCGCGAGGTTCAGCATGTCCTCGTCGGTCGTGCCCGGGTGCGCGGCGATGAAGTACGGCACGAGGTGCTGCTTCTTGCCGGCCTCGCGCGAGTATTTCTCGAACATCCCGGCGAACTTCTCGTAGCTGCCGATGCCCGGCTTCATCATCTTCGACAGCGGCCCTTCCTCGGTATGCTCGGGCGCAATCTTCAGGAGGCCGCTGACGTGGTGGGTGACGAGTTCCTTGACGTACTCCGGCGAGCGCACCGCGAGGTCGTAACGCAGCCCCGAGCCGATCGTCACGCGCTTGACGCCGGGAATCGCGCGCGCCTTGCGGTACAGCGAGATCAGCGGCGCGTGGTCGGTCTTCAGGTTCTCGCAGATGCCCGGATAGACGCATGACAGCCGCCGGCACGAGGACTCGATCTGCGGGTCCCGGCACGCCATGCGGTACATGTTCGCGGTCGGGCCGCCGAGGTCGGTGATGTGGCCCTTGAAGTCCGGCGTCCGGTCACGGATCTCCTCGATCTCGTGCAGGATCGATTCTTCCGAGCGGCTCTGGATGATGCGCCCCTCGTGCTCGGTGATCGAGCAGAAGGTGCAGCCGCCGAAGCAGCCGCGCATGATGTTGATCGAGAACTTGATCATGTCCCACGCCGGGATGCGCGCGTCGCCGTACGACGGATGCGGCCGGCGCGCGTACGGCAGGCCGAAGACGAAATCCATCTCGGGCGTGGCGAGCGGCAGCGGCGGCGGGTTAAGCCACACGTCGCGCCGTCCCGGCCCGTCGCCGTGCGCCTGGACCAGCGCGCGAGCGTTGCCGGGGTTCGATTCGAGGTGGAACACGCGCGAGGCGTGCGCATACATCACCGGGTCGGCGACGACCGTTTCAAACGACGGCAGGCGCACGACGGTCCTGCCACGCACCTGCCGCCGCGCCGCGGCGCGTTCCGCGGCCGGGACGATGCGCACCGGCTGCGCGGCGCCTTCGCCGGCCGCAGCCGGCTTTTCGGGCTCCATCGCGTACGGGTCGGGATGCGGCTCGACGCGGCCGGGGCGGTCGAGCGTGGTGGAGTCCTGCTCTGACCAGCCGCCATCCGGCAACCAGCCCGGCCGGACCATGAACGCGGTGCCGCGCAGGTCGCGGATCGCCTCGATCGGCTCGCCGCTATCGAGGCGGTGCGCGAGCGCGACCAGCGCGCGCTCGGCGTTGCCGAACAGCAGCAGGTCGGCTTTCGAGTCCGCGAGCACCGAGCGGCGCACCTTGTCCGACCAGTAGTCGTAATGCGCGATGCGGCGCAACGACGCCTCGATGCTGCCGATGACGACATTCGCGCCGGGGAAGGCTTCACGCGCGCGCTGGGCGTAGACGGTCACCGCGCGGTCGGGCCGGCGACCGGCCTCCGCGCCCGGCGTATAGGCGTCTTCCGAGCGGATCTTGCGCTCGGCGGTATAGCGGTTGACGAGCGAATCCATGTTGCCCGCGGTGATGCCGAAGAACAGCCGCGGGCGGCCCAGCGCGCGGAACGGCTCGGCGCTCTTCCAGTCCGGCTGGCTGATGATGCCGACGCGAAAGCCCTGCGCTTCGAGCAGCCGCCCGACGAGCGCCATGCCGAAGCTCGGGTGGTCGAGGTACGCGTCGCCGGTGACGAGCACGACATCGCACTCGTCCCAGCCGAGCGTGCGCATCTCCGCGCGCGACATCGGCAGGAACGGGGCGGGTCTGGTCGCGGGGCGGGCGCGGGCGCGGGCGAAAATGCTGGGAACGGGGCTGGAAGGCATGATAGCGGGCATTGTACTGGGACGCACCGACCGGCGCTTCGGTTCAATCGCCGGCTCCCGGGCGGGCGTCCGAGGCGCTTCGCGCGCGCCGTCGCTGCCGGCGCCGCCGCCACAGCACCGCGTAGAACACGGCATTGACGGCCAGCACGAAGACGCCCAGCAGCGTGCCGATCGCCGGCGTCAGCCCCGCGGGATAGATCAGCGGCAGCAGGTAATGCTCGATGAAACCCTCGGCGTAGCCTGCCTCGCCCGCTGCGCGGCGCAACGCGTTTTCGAGCGGCGTCAGCGGACACATGCCGCCGATCAATTCAATACCCGCACCCCATGCGACCACCGGCAGATGCAGCCACGCGAGGCGCGACCAGCGCAGCACCAGCACGCCGCCCGCGACGACGAACAGGATGAACGCGAAATGGACCAGGACGACGAAATCGGCAGCGAAACTCGCAAGCATCTGCGCCTCCAACAACTGCCGCCCCGCTCGCCGCGCTCACGGCATCTAAGCCATCGGGGCGGGGCGGGCGGCGGAAACGCCGCGGTCCGGCCGTCTCCTTCCCATCGCCAGGCGGTAGATCAGCGGGATCGCGAACAAGGTCAGCAAGGTCGAGAAGCCGAGCCCCCACACGATGCTCGCCGCGACCGGCCCCCACATCAGCGACTTGCCGCCGAGGCCCGCGGCGAGCGAGAACAGGCCGGCGATGGTCGTCGTCGACGTGATCAGGATCGGCACCACGCGCCGCCTCGCCGCGTAAATCGCTGCGTGCTGCACCGTCATGCCGGCCGCGCGCCGCTCGTTCGCCGCGTCGATCAGCACGATCGCCGAGTTCACCGCGATGCCGGCGAGCGCGATGACGCCGTACATCGTGTACAGCGACAGCGGGTTGCCCGATACGAGAAGGCCGAGCAGCACGCCGGTAAACGCGAGCGGCACGGTGACGAGGACCATCAGCGGCTGCCAATAGCTACGGAACTGCGTCGCGAGGATCAGGTAGATCAGGCCGACGCCCAGCGAGAACAGCGCTGCCATCGAGTCCAGGCTTTCCTGGATGTCGTCGAGTTCGCCCGAGAAATCGAGCTCGACGTTCGGGAAGCGCGGCTGCAGCTCGGCCCAGGCCGCCTTCAACCGGTTGTTCGCCGTCAGCGTATCGATCTCGTCCTGGTCGAGGCCGGCCTCGATCGTGATCGCGCGCGTCAGCTGATAGTGCCGTATGTAGCCCTTCGAGATGCGCGTTTCCGCGTCGACGAGCGAACCGAGCTGCACGCTGCGCCGCACATCCCCTGCGTCGCGTGGCAGCGGCACCGGCCGCTGCAACAGTTCGCTGACATCGGTCAGCGTCTCGGGGCGCGCGCGCACGACGACTTCGACTTTCTCGCCCTCGTCGCGCGTCGTCGCGACCATCTCGCCTTCGCCATACAGGCGCAGCAGGCGCGCGACTTCGCCCGGCGCGACGCCGGCCCGCGCAAGCTTCTCGCGGTTCAACACCAGCCGCAGTTCGGCGCGGCCCGCCACGTCGTCGTCGGTGAGGTCCTTCACGCCGGGGATCTTCGCGACTTCGGCGAACAGCGCGTCGGCGGCGGCGCGCAATTCCTCGTAGTTGTCGGCCTTGACCTTGACGCTGATCGGCCGCGCCGTCGGCGGCCCCCCTTTCAACTCGAGGAACGAGAACTTCCCCTCGCCCTGCAGCGCCAGCACCGGCTCGCGCACCGCGGCGATTACCTCGGCAGTGTCGCGCAGTTCGCCCCGGCGCGGATTCAGCGACACGATCACTTGGCCGTACTGGTCGCCGTACAGCGGCTCGGTGTCGGTGAACTTGATGCCCGCATACGCGGTGACCGAACGCACCTCGGCCGGGTCGAGCGTCTGCTGCACGACCTGCGCCGCCCGCTCGGCCTCGGCCAGCGTGCGCTCCAGCGTGGCCCCGGCCGGCATGTCCAAACTGACATAGAACAGGCGCACCGGGTCGAAGGCGAAAAACTGGATCTTCACGAGCCCCCCCGCCAGCGCCCCGACCGCACCGGCCATCACCAGCGCCAGCGCCGCGAGCGCGGTCTTCGGCCGGCGAAATACGCGCACCAGCAGGCGCGAGTACTTCACGCGCAACCAGTGCGTGAAGTACTCGCGCCTCGCCTGCATGCGACTGCGGCGCTGTGTGAAATCCGGGCGCAGCGCGAGGATGTGCGCGGGGATCATCCAGAACGCCTCGACGAGACTGACCGCCAGGCCCGCCGTGACGACGAACGGTACGAGGAACATGAACTTGCCGAGGATGCCGGGCAGCAGCATCAGCGGCAGGAACGCGGCGATCGTCGTCAGCACCGACGAGATCACCGGCAGCGCGACTTCGCGCACCCCTTCGACGACGGCAACCTCCGCCGGGTCACCGCGCTGCAGCCGGTAATAGATCGCCTCGACGATCACCACCGCGTCGTCGACGAGCATGCCGAGCGCAATGACGACGCCGAGCAGCACCGTGAGGTTCAGCGTCGAGCCGATCAGATCGACGAGCAGGAACGTGCCGGCGAGCGAGAACGGCACGCCGAGCCCGACGAGCAGCGCGAGTCGCGGGCCGAGGAACAGCCAGCACAGCCCGAGCACCAGCACCAGGCCGAACAGCGCGTTCGACTCCATGACGCCGATCGCGTCGCGCGTCATGTGCGTCTGGTCGTCGATCATCACCAGCTGCACGCCTTCGCCGAGCAGCAGCGGATTGCGTTCGGCGACGAAGCGCTTCAACCGGTCGACGAGCTCAAGCGTGTTGCTGCCGGCCTGCTTCGTGATCGACATCATCACCGCCGGCTGGCCGTTGTAGCTGACGAGCTGGCCGGTGCGCTCGTGGCCGCGCGCGACCCGCGCGACTTCGCCGAGCGCGACCCGCCCATCGGGCGTCACGACCGCCGCCTGCGCGAGCACTTCCGGGTCCGGCGTCTTGCCTTCGAGGCGCACCAGCCACTCGCGGTCCTGCACCCGCATGCGCCCGCCGAGCGTGTTGCGGAACCACGCCGCGACGCTGTCCGACACCTGCACCGGCGACAGGCCCGCCGCAGCGACGCGATCCGGGTCGAAGTCGACGTGCAGCTCCGGCTCATCGAAACCGACCGCGATGACCCTATCGACGTCGGCGAGCCGCTCCAGATCCTTCTTGATGCCGAAAGCCGCGCTGCGCAGCGTCTCGCCGCCGCCGGCGCCGTAGAGCACCAGCATCGCCGTCGGGAAGCCGTTCGACGTCGTGATCTCGACGATCGCCGGCTCGGTCGCCTCCGCTGGCAGTTCGGCCTCGGCCTTGTTCTGCACCTCGCGGCGCAGGTCGTTCACACGCTTGTCGAACTCCTGCTCGCCGATCTCCTCGAAACGCACCAGCAGCGACGACACGCCCTCGCGGCTCGACGACGACACGAACTTGATGTCCTTGACCTGCTTGATCGCGTCTTCGAGCGGGCCGGTGAGCTCGCGCTCGATATCCTCGGCGGAGGCTCCCGGCAAGGTCGTGATGATATTGACCCAGTTGAAATTGATCTCCGGGTCCTGCGCGCGCGGCATCGTCAGGTAAGTGACGATGCCGCCGAGCAGCACCAGGGCGAACGCGATGTTCGCGAGCGGGTGATTGTCGATCAGCCGCCGGTACCAGCCGCTCATTTGCCGTTTCCTGCCGCGCCGTTGGCGTTCAGGCCGATCGCAAAGCGCCCCTCGTCGATCACCGCAGTATCGGCCGGCCAGTCGACGGCCGCCGGCCGCCCTGCCTGGGCGTCGGGCAGCGCGACGAATACCGGCTTGCCGTCACGCTCGACGTAGGCGCCGAGCCCATCAGTGCGTTGCTGCAGGAAGGCCGGCGGCAGATGCGGCACCTGGCTGCGCCAGCGCACCTCCCCGGCGAGCCCCGGCGCGAGCGCTGCGTTCGACGAGAACACCGCCTCCTGGGCCTGCCCGCCCGGCTCGACGACCGGCGACACGCGCAGCAGGCGCAGCGTGTGCGTCGCGCCACCGGCCGCGAGCTCCCACTTGCCGGCCGCGCGCAGGCTGCCGATCTGCGCGGTCGGCACGCGCGCCCGCAGCTCGGTGTTGCCGGTCGCCGACAGCACCAGCAGCGGCGTGCCCGGCACCGCGAGGTCGCCGACGCTCGCGAGGCGCTCGCGCACGACACCGGCGAACGGCGCGCGGATCGTCGTGCGCGCAAGCTGCAGGCGCGCCGCGGCAACTCCCTGGCGCGTCGCGCCGAGTTCGCTCTTCAGCACCGCGAGTTCGGTTTCCCGGATCCTGAGCGCATCCGCGCTGATGAAACCCTGGTTCGCGAGCGCGCGGGCCTGGTCGAGCTGCGCCTCGGCGAGCTTGACGCGATTGCCGATCAGCCGGCTCTGCGCTGCGGCACGCTCCACCTCGATGCGGTACGCGGCGGCGTCGATGCGCGCGAGCTCCGCGCCTTTCGCGACCGCCTGCCCGACGCGCCTCGGCAGGCTCTCGATGCGGCCGGAGACTTCGGCGGCGATGCGCGCCTCGTCAACCGCCACCACGTGCGCCGAGGCGCGGAATTCGGGATACACCGCGACTTCGGACAACGGGCGGGCCGACCATTCGGCAGCCGTCGCAAAGCGGGGCAATAACGCCGAGAATATCAAGGCAAGGCACAGGAGACGCTTCATGCGGGATCTTCTTCTCGTTCAGTCAACGCGCGCAGCGATCACGGCGGACGCCGGACGTGCGGGCGCGCAACGGGATTGTCATCGCCCGGCCGGTAATCGTCCAGTGGGCACGATCCGGCCGGCGCGACCGGCGCAGTGTGCCACGCCCGGCAGAAACGCGCCCGGCCGCGGCACCGCCGGTGGCCCGTCGCCGCCGCGGGCCTCTGCTATGCTGCCGCTGGCATGAAACGCGCTCATCGCCGGCCTGAAAATCCCTCGCCCTGCATCGCGGCAGCGCTTGCTAACATCGCTCTGCCCTCATCGCTCACCTGCCCAGAACAAGAACCGGAGACCGCTTCATGACCTCATCGCCCACCGCCGGGCCCCGCGTCGGACTGTTCGCCACGTGTCTGATGAACCTGTTCCGCCCGAACGTCGGTTTTTCCGCGGTCAAGCTGCTCGAAGACGCGGGATGCAGCGTCGAGGTGCCGGCGAGCCAGACGTGCTGCGGCCAGCCCGGCTACAACAGCGGCGACTATGACGCGGCGCGCGCGCTGGCGCGGCAGGTCATCGAGGCGTTCGAGCATTTCGACTATGTCGTCGGGCCGTCCGGCTCGTGCATGGCGACGATCCGCCACGACTACCCCGCGCTCTTCGCTGACGACCCGCAGTGGCTACCGCGCGCCGAAGCGCTGTCGAGGAAGAGCTTCGAGCTGCTGTCGTTCCTCGCCGACGTGCGCGGCGCGGCAGTCACGGTCGATGCGCGCTACGCCGGCACCGCGACTTACCACGACTCGTGCTCCGGACTGCGCGGGCTCGGCATCAAAGGCCAGCCGCGCGCGCTGCTCGGCGAAGTCGACGGACTCAAGGTCAAGGAGATGGAAGACGCCGAAGTGTGCTGCGGCTTCGGCGGCACGTTCTGCGTCAAATACCCGGAAATTTCCGAGAAAATGGTCGATGACAAAGTGCGCAACATCCTCGCCACCGGCGCCGACACGCTGCTCGGTGGCGATCTGGGCTGCCTGATGAACATCGCCGGCCGGCTGAAGCGCATTCACGCCCCGGTCAAGGTGTTCCACACCGCCGAAGTGCTCGCCGGCTTCGCCGACGGGGCGGGTCTCGCCGACGCCCCGAAGGAGTCGCGCTGATGCAGATCCGCTCGGATGAATTCAAGGAACGCTCGGTCTTCGCGATCCACGACGCGAACCTGCAGACCGCGCTCGGGCGCGCGCGCTACGGCTTCGTCGGCAAGCGCGCGCTGCAGGTCGCCGAGCTGCCGGAATTCGAGCAGTTGCGCGAGGAAGCGAAGAACCTCAAGAACCACGTCCTCGACAACCTCGACCACTACCTCGAACGCTACGAGGCGGCGGTGACGAAGGCGGGCGGCCAGGTGCATTGGGCGCGCGATGCCGAGGAAGCGCGGAAGATCATCCTCGGCATCTGCAAGCGCGTCGACGCGAAGACGGTCACGAAAGGCAAGTCGATGGTGTCCGAGGAAATCGACCTCAACGAGGCGCTGATCGACAACGGCATGGAAGTCGTCGAGACCGATCTGGGCGAATACATCATCCAGCTCGCGCACGAGCCGCCGTCGCACATCATCGCGCCGGCGGTGCACAAGACGAAGGACCAGGTGTCGGACCTCTTCGAAGCGGCGCACGGCGGCCCGCGCAAGACCGAAGTGCCGGACCTCGTCGACGAGGCGCGCCGCGTGCTGCGCGACAAGTATTTCCGCGCCGACGTCGGCATCACCGGCGGCAACTTCCTCGTCGCCGAGACCGGCTCGTCGATCATCGTCACCAACGAAGGCAACGGCGACCTCACGCAGACGCTGGCGAAAGTGCATATCGTCACGTCCGGCATCGAGCGCGTCGTGCCGACGCTCGACGACGCGACGCTGTTCCTGCGCCTTCTGGCGAGGAGCGCGACCGGCCAGGAGACCGAGACCTATACGACGATCTCGACCGGCCCACGCCGCGCCGACGACCTCGACGGGCCCGAGGAATACCACGTCGTGCTGGTCGACAACGGCCGCTCGAAGATGCTCGCCGGGCGCTTCCGCGACATGCTGCGCTGCATCCGCTGCGGCGCGTGCATGAACCACTGCCCGGTGTATGGCGCGGTCGGCGGTCACGCCTATGGCTGGGTCTACCCGGGGCCGATGGGCTCGGTGCTGACGCCGCTGATCAAGGGCCTCGACGCCGCGTACGACCTGCCGAACGCCTGCACGCTGAACGGCCGCTGCCAGTCGGTGTGCCCGGTCAAGATCCCGCTGCCGGAACTGCTGCGCGAGCTGCGCCACCTGCAGCACCAACAGAACATCACGCCGGTGATGCAGAAGCGCGCGCTCAATGTCTGGCGCTGGGTCGCGACGCGGCCGAAGCTGTACCACGCGATCGAGCAGGTCGCCGCGCGCGCGCTGTCGGCCCTCAGTCGCCGCGGCCGCATCCGCCGCCTGCCGCTCGCGGGCGGCTGGACCGACTCGCGCGACCTGCCGGCGCCGCCCGGACGCACTTTTCTCGAACTGTGGCAAGGAAAGCGAGGCCAGAAATGAACGCAAGAGAGAACGCAAGAGCGGCCATCCTCCAGTCCGTCCGCGACGCGCTGCGGCGCGGTCCGCTCGACGCCACGCAGGTTGCCGCGCTCGACGCACGCGTGCCGCGGCACACCCGTCCGGCGCACGACGAAGACCTCGTCGCCCGCTTCATGCGCAAGTTCGAAAGCCGCGCCGGCACGGTCGAGCACGTCGCCTCCCGCGACGCGGTTCCCGCCGCGGTCGAAGCCTACCGGCTCGCGCACCGCCTGCCGCAGCGCGCCGCAGTGGGCGCCGCGCTGAAGGATCTCGCGTGGCCCGAGGGCTGGCTGATCCATCATGAAGCAGCCGGCATCACCGAGGCGCTCGCGGTGTCGCCCGCATTGTGCGGCATCGCCGAGACCGGCAGCCTGATGCTCGCGTCGGGCCCGGACAGCCCGACGACGCACAACTTCGTCCCCGACGACCACGTCGTCGTGCTCGAAACCGCTCGCATCGTCGACCACTTCGAGGACGCGTGGGACCTGCTGCGCGCCCGCCCGCAAGGCATGCCGCGCGCGACGAACCTCATCTCCGGCCCGTCGCGCACCGCCGACGTCGAGCAGACGATCCAGCTCGGCGCGCACGGCC